>CAZWJC010000180.1:0-14855 GCA_964634255.1 uncultured Verrucomicrobiota bacterium
CAGGTGCGCATCGAGCGGGGCGCGCTGAGCTGCCAAGTGATCGGTCACGGGCAACCCCGCGGCATCTGCGGCAGCGGGCTGGTGGACGCGGCGGCCTGCGCCCTCGACCTCGGTTGGATTCAGCCGAGCGGCCGCTTCGCGAAACGCGAAGTCTTGAAGCTACGGTCGCCGGTTCAACTCATTCAGACGGACATTCGCGAACTGCAGCTTGCGAAGGGGGCCATCGCGGCGGGTTTGAAGATTCTATTGCGCCAGTGGGGGGCCACGCCGGAAGTCCTGGCGCGCATCTATCTGGCCGGGGCCTTCGGAAACTACATCAACATCAGCAGTGCCCGGCGCATCGGCTTGCTCGACGCGCCCGAAGAGAAGATCCAACCGGCGGGCAACACGGCGCTGCTGGGCGCCAAGTTGGCTTTGTTTGAACTCGCCAACGGGAGAGACGGCTATGACGACATCCTCCGCCGAACGCAGGCCATCTCGCTGAACGAGGATGCCACCTTCCAAGATGTGTTCGTCGAATGCATGCGTTTCCCGGACGCCTCGCCTCAACGGGCGGGGGCCGGGGCATTGGTGCCGGGCGGGACGAAGCGGACTACCGTCTCGCCGGGCTTGGCGTAATTCAGGGTTTCGCGGGCGAGGCGCTCGACGGTTTTGGGATCGTTGCTGAGCGCGTGAATGGCGGAGTTCAACTGCTTGGAGGTGTCCGCCTCCTTCTGAATCTCGGCATCAATCTGGAAGACTTTCTTGCGGATACGTTCGTTCTGCTGAATGACGGGCAGGTACCAGACGCAGAGGGTGGCAATGGCAGCAATGACTCCCGCCACGCCGAGCAGGAGGTACGTCAGCCGGGTCAACTTGCCCCAGATACCGAGGTCCACGTTCATCGTGTCGAGTTAAGCACTCGCCGCCCGCGAGGGGAAGCGAAAGTTAGCGCGCCAGTTTCTTCCACGCTTTGAGTTTGCCTTCAGGATCAAACGTCAGGCGCAGGAAGCTGTCCGGGGCCGAGGTTTCCACGTAGGTTGAGAACCCAGAGTAACCGTAGTAGGGAAACCGGGCGGGCGATCCGTAGAGGTAGTTGCTGCCCCGGCGCGTGAGCCATTCAGACACCGTCGCGCCATCCGTCAGCTTCGCCTGCTTGTCGGGCGGACCGAAATCGAGCACCGCCTGATCGAGGGTGTACGTGCCGACCCGGGCGGCCCAGTCAATCTTGTTGGTGGCACACCCAGCGAGGAGCCCGAGGCTCAAGGCCAAACCCAGCAGGGGAATCAACGAGCAACGTTGCAGCCTGTTCATGGTGGTAGAGTACTCCGCCGCGCTTCGGATGCAACCCCACAGCGATCGTCTCCAAATCGTGCGCCCGGGTGGGGAGAGTTTTTTGCGAACGCGGGCCGTATTTTATTGTCAGAAGGGGTGTTGGCAGGTATCTCTTTCGCCGCATGATCAAGGCCGTCCTCTTGCTGTTCGAGCCGTTGCGCACGTGGGAACAAATTGCTCTCGCGCAGCGCAGCGTGAGGACCATTTTCCTCACCTACGTTCTGCCGTTGCTGCTCATCACCTCGTTGGCCGAGGCGTATGGCATGATCCATTGGGGCGACTGGCGCGGGGACGTGGTGGCCATCAAGAAGTTCAATCTGTCGGAAGCCATCGGCTTTCAAATCGTGCAGATGCTCGTCAGCCTCTCCACGCTTTTTCTGGGCACCAAGATGTTGAAGAACCTGGGCGAGACCTTCCATGGTCGCCACACTTATACCCAAGCGTTCACCACCGTTGCCTACGGGTTGGGCCCCTTCTTCACGTTGCACTTGCTGGACGCGTTTCCCTCCGTCAACCCGTGGACCACCTACGCCCTGGGGGTCATCCTAACGGCCGTGGTGCTGTACAATGGCATCCCGCGGGTCATGATGCCCGACCCGCCGCAAAGCTTCGGACTGTACATCATGAGCTCGGTGCTGCTGGCGCTGACCGCAGGCTTGGGACGTTTTCTCGTTGTCTGGTTACAGCAGGGACGCTTCAAGAGCCTGGAAACCATCCTGACCAACGTCGTGGCGACGGTTTTGCCCGAGACGTTGCGATACTGGCCTGCAGGCCAGTAACAAGGCGGATCACCGGGCCAGCCGCTTGAGCGCGGTCCGAATACTCCACTCTGATTTCCGCAACGCCGCTTCGGCGTCTTTGCTGTCCACTCCCGACAATTCCTGTACGATCCTCACAGCGCGGTCGCGTAACTTCACGTTCGAGGCTTTCACGTCCACCATCAGGTTGCTGATCACCTTGCCCGCGCGCACCATGCCGAGCGTCGTGAACATGTTCAGCAGGAGTTTGGTTGCCGTACCCGCCTTCAGCCGAGTCGAACCCGTCAGAATCTCCGGCCCCACGTTGGGCGCGATAACCACATCCGGGTGAACCGCAGGCGGAATGATGAGGTGCGGGTTGAACGCGATCAACACCGTCTGCGCCTGCCGCCGCTTGGCCTCGATCAACCCGCCCCACACGAACGGTGTGCGCCCACTCGCGGCAATGCCCACCACCACATCCCGCCGGCCCACCTTGCGCACGCGAACCGCACGACCGCCAGCCGCGGCGTCATCCTCTGCGCCTTCAACGCTTCGCCACAAAGCGGTCCGACCGCCAGCGATGATGCCCTGCACCTGCTCCGGCCGGCAACTGAACGTCGGTGGACACTCACTGGCATCCAGCACCCCCAAGCGCCCGCTGGTCCCGGCGCCAAGGTAGAACAACCGCCCGCCGCTCTTCAGCACACGCCCAACAAGCTCGACTGCCTTTTCGATGTTGCGGTGTTCCGCCCGCAGGGCGCGCAACGTGCGCGCTTCTTCGCGCAGCATCAGGTCCACAGCCTCGCTGGCAGAAAGACGATCCAGATGCCGCGAGCGCGGATTCCGCTGCTCCGTGGGCGAGAGGCGCGCGGACCGCACGTCACCCGCCCCACCAACCGAGGGCTTGGCGGCACCACACGAACGGGTCGGGGCTCGTTTCGACATCGCGGGCAGTATCCGAA
The DNA here is from genome assembly GCA_964634255.1 of uncultured Verrucomicrobiota bacterium. Classification (GTDB taxonomy): domain Bacteria; phylum Verrucomicrobiota; class Verrucomicrobiia; order Limisphaerales; family MWDV01; genus MWDV01. Next base: position 3,017 of record CAZWJC010000180.1, read on the forward strand.
GCCCACCGGCGTTTTCAAAGCAATTCCCTGCGGCTTGCCTCCACCAACGGCCGCCCTGTAGCTTCCCGGGATGTTCGACGACACGATTGCGGCAATTGCCACTCCTCTGGGGGAAGGAGGTTTGGCCGTCATCCGGTTGTCCGGTCGCGAGGCGCTCCGGGTGGCGGAACGCTGCTTCGCGCCGATGGGCCGACACGCGTCAAAACCGACCACGGCTACAACCCACACCCTCCACTACGGCCACATCATCCGCCGAGGCCAGGTCGTGGATGAAGTCTTGCTCTCAGTGATGCGAGCCCCGCGCACCTTCACCCGCGAGGATGTCGTCGAAATCTCCTGCCACGGCGGCCTCCTGACTGCCAAACTCGTGCTCGACACTGTGCTTGAAAACGGCGCCCGTTTGGCTGAACCGGGCGAGTTCACACGCCGAGCCTTCCTGAACGGCCGGATTGACCTCGCCCAAGCCGAGGCCGTGGCCGATCTGATTCACTCGCGGACGGAACTCGCGCTCCGGGCCGCCAACGAACAACTCGCGGGCAAGCTCTCGCGGCGTATCAACCAACTGCGTGACGACTTGATGCAAACGCTCGCTCACGTCGAGGCGCACATTGACTTCCCCGAGGAAGACATCGCACCAGAGACGCAGGCGCAGTTGTTGGCACGGTTGGAAAGTGGCGTCGCGTTCCTGGACGAACTACTGCGCACGGCGAACGAGGGCCAGATCCTGCGGCGCGGCATCCGAGCAGCCATCGTGGGTCGCCCCAACGTGGGCAAATCGAGCCTCTTGAACCAGCTTCTGGGACGCGATCGCGCCATCGTTTCCGCGACCCCCGGCACGACCCGGGACACGATTGAGGAAACCGCCAATATCCGCGGGTTGCCGGTCGTGTTCGTGGACACCGCGGGCTTACGCGAAGCCCACGACGAGATTGAGCTGGAAGGAATCCGGCGCAGCCACGAGGCGGTGGCCAAGGCCGATTTGATCCTGCACGTGCTGGATGCCTCCGAACCGCTGAACGCGGAGGATGGGCGCTTACTGGGAGAGTTTGCCGGCAAGAAGCGAATTCTGGTGGGAAACAAGTGTGACTTGCCACACCGCCTCGACGTGCCGCCACCTCTCGGGCCTTGGGTTGAAACCAGTTGTCGAAGCGGACAAGGCATCGAACGGCTCAAAGACACGATTAAGGAGGCCGTTTGGGCTGGAGAAATCCGCTCGGAGATGCTGGAGGTAACGATCAACGCGCGCCACCAAGATGCCTTGAACCGGGCCCGCACCGCCGTGATCGCCGCGGTGGCCGCCTTGCGTGACGGCGCCTCGCTGGAATTCGTGGCGGTGGACCTGCGCATCGGCGTAGATGCGGTCGGTGAAGTCGTCGGCAAGACGGCGACGGAGGACTTGCTGGACTTGATCTTCAGCCAGTTTTGCATCGGCAAGTAAGTCGGCGGTCCGGAGTCGGGCGCGGGCTTGCCGTGCGTGTCGGAGAAACACCGACAACATTTTAGGACTGCGCGAGACTGTTGGTGGTCCGCGAATTCTGCCGATACTTGCGTGTAAAGCCAACTCTCTCGACGAGATTCTGGGGCCACAGCCGCTCGGGGGTCGGAATCCCTCAGCCACACCTGTGGTGGAGTTCTGTACATACACGTCGAGGGTGATCTGGCGAGTTACACAATGCTCTTGAGCGCAGGCAGCCAATACCCCGCGACGCGACAGTGCGTGGCGTGGGGAACGATGTCCGTTGGCACCGGAGTGCGTCGTCCGGGACGACTCGCCTTGGCGCTGGCGGCCCTGGCGCTGCTGCCCGGTAGTTTGGGCCGCGCAGTCGAAGCATCAGCCAAAGGTGATCCCTCTACCGCGCTGGCGGATATGAGCATCGAACAGTTAGTGGACGTCGAAGTGGCTTCCGTTTACGGCGCTTCGCGCTACGAGCAAAAGGTGACGCAGGCCCCTTCGTCCGTCTCAATCGTCACAGCGGACGACATCCAGCGTTACGGCTATGGCACGCTCGCGGATGTCTTGAACAGTGTGCGAGGCATGTACGTCTCGTCGGATCGCAACTACTCCTACGCGGGCATCAGGGGGTTTCTTCGGCCTGGGGATTACAATACACGCTTGCTCGTGCTGGTGGACGGCCACCGGATCAACGACAACATCTACGATGCGGCTTACCTGGACCGGGGGTTGATGGTGGATGTGGACCTGATTGACCGGGTCGAAATCATCCGGGGGCCCAGTTCTTCGATCTACGGCAGCAGCGCTTTCCTGGGCGTGGTTAATGTCATCACGAAACGCGGCGCTCAGTTTGCGAATGCCGAGTTTTCAGCCGAGGCGGGCAGTTACGACACGTATGCCGGGCGGTTCAGCTTGGGAGGTAAGTCAAAGAACGACATTGAGGTGCTGGTGTCTGGTTCGGTGTACGATAGCGCCGGCCCGGAGAAGCTCTACTATTCCGAGTTCGATCCCCGCGTGACTGACAATCCCTTGGCGGCCAATGACGGAATCGCAGAGCGCCGGGATGGCGAGGAGGCCTTCAGCTTGTTTGGCAGCGCGAAGTATCACGAGTTGACCCTCTCTGCATTCTACGGAGATCGGCGCAAAGACATCCCAACTGCGTCCTATGGAACGCTCTTCAACGACGGCAAAGAGAAGACGCAGGACCAGCGAGCCTACGTGGATTTGAAGTGGGAACACGATTTCAATCCGGACTCACGCCTAACCGGGCGCGTCTATTGGGATCGCTATGACTACTCGGGATATTACCCCTACGATTACGCCGCGCCGGGGGAACCGCCGGAGCCGGTATTGTACGAGGACAGTGCCCTCGGAGATTGGGTGGGCTCAAACTGGCAATGGACTCAGGAACTGTTTGACCGACACAAGCTGATTGTGGGGGCCGAGTACCGGGAGAATCTCCGCCAAGACCAGGAGACCCGCGATGTCATCGACGGCGAACCGGTCGAATGGGAAGACTCGCGGACCAGCCGCGACCTTGGGCTCTTTGTTCAGGCGGAACTGAGCTTGCGCACCAACCTCTGTCTGAACGCAGGCGTGCGCTACGATCACTATTTTGAAGGATTCGGTGGCACGCTGAATCCACGGCTCGGCCTCATCTACAACCCGTGGGAGCGGACCACCCTGAAGGCTCTCTTTGGGCAGGCTTTTCGCGCGCCGAACTGTTACGAGCAATACTACTTCCTGGAGCAGCCGTTACACCCGGCACTCGACCCGGAGACCATCCGGACCTATGAACTCGTCTGCGAACAATACCTGCCGCACAACCATCGGCTCACCCTGGCGGGTTACTACTACACAGTGGATGACATCATCACACAGACCAAGACGCCCAGTGGCGGCGTGTACTTCGGCAATCTGGAAGGCGCCCGGGCGCTGGGAGTCGAGTTCGAGGTGGAAGGCCTTTATGCCAACGGCCTGCGCGGGCGTGTCAGCTACGGACTGCAGCACGCCAGCGACTACGATGGAGACGAACTGACCGCCTCGCCCCGTCATCTGGTAAAGTTCAACGCCAGCTATCCCCTATATCGCGATAAACTCTTCGCAGGTCTGGAACTGCAATATACCAGTCCCATGCACACGCTAGCCGGCAACAGCACAGATGATTTTCTGCTGACAAATGTCACCTTGTTTGGCCAGCGCCTGTGGAAGGGGCTGGAACTCTCCGCGAGCATTTACAACCTGTTCGACGTTCATTACGGTTACCCTGGGGCCGCCGAACACACTCAGGACGTCATTGGACAGGATGGCCGGACGTTTCGCCTGAAACTGACCTACCACTTCTAGCCGATGCTCACTGCGCTGCCATTATCCTCACAACCACGTCAGATGCCGCCGGCGTTTGCCGCAGATGTTGGAAGGAAGAGCGCCCGGCGTCCGCGCCAAGGTGCGCGCCGAGCGGGGGCGGTCGCGCTACTATCGGCGTGTTGCCTGCCGCTGTTTGCGGAGGCCCCCACCGGCGCGATTGCTACCCCTGCCGAAACCTCGGCCACGCTCGCCGAGATGAGCATTGAACAATTGGTCAATCTCGAAGTGGCTTCGGTTTACGGTGCGTCTCGCTATCAACAAGAGACGCGACAAGCGCCCGCCGCCGTCTCCGTCATCACGGCGGATGAGATCCGGAAGCTCGGCGATCGGACGCTGGCGGATGTTCTGCGGGGCGTGCGCGGGCTTTACGTGCCGTACGATCGGACTTACAGCTACCTTGGCATGCGGGGCTTCCAGCAGCCCGGGGACTACAACTCGCGCGTGCTCCTGCTCGTGGATGGCCACCGCTTGAACGAGAACCTCTATGGTTCCTGTCTGCTGGGCAACGAGGCGGTGCTGGACGTGGACCTGATTGATCGGGTCGAAGTCATTCGCGGTCCGAGTTCTTCGATTTACGGCGAGAGTGCGTTTCTCGGGGTGGTCAACGTGATTACCAAGCGCGGCCGGCAACTCGATGGCGTGGAAGTCTCCGGCGCACTCGGCGACCTCGAAACGCGCTATGCCCGGATGAGCTATGGCAGACTGCTCAAGAACGACATGGAGGTGCTGCTGTCTGCGTCCTGGTATGAGAGTGACGGCTGGAACCGACTCTATTATCCGGAGTTCGACCCGCGCATCAGCGACAACCCGCGCGCGGCCAACGATGGGTACGCCGAGCACATCGACCATGACCAGGCGCTGAAGCTCTTCGGGCGTCTGACTTGGCGCGACTTCACCTTCGAAGCTGCAGGTTCCGATCGCCGCAAACAAGTGCCCACCGCATCTTTCCACACGGTGTTCAACGACCCACGCATGGAGGTCAATGACGTGTGGGGATACGCAAATCTCAAGTACGAGCACGAGTTCGCCTCGGACGTGACCGTGATGGGCCGGGTCAGCTACGACCACTACGGCTACAAGGCGACGTACCCGACTGACTACGCAGAGCCCGGCGATTCGCCGTTCATCGTCTTGAACAAGGACGACAACGTCGGCGACTGGCTTACCGTCGAGGGTCAAGCAACCAAGCGTATCGCCGACCGCCACACCGTCATCGTGGGCGCAGATTATCGGAACAACTTCCACCAATCCGAGCTGAACTACGACGACGACCCGTACGCGGTCTGGACGGACGAGGAGGGCCGGAGCTGGAACGCGGGCGTTTACGCGCAAGGCGAAGTTTCACTGCGCACCAATGTGGTGCTGACGGCCGGCGGGCGCTTCGACTATTACGACAGTTTTGGCTCAACCCTCAATCCGCGGGCGGGTGTCATCTACAGTCCGTGGAATCCGACCACTTTTAAGGTGCTGTATGGCGAAGCGTTCCGGGCGCCCAACCGGTACGAACTCTATTACGATTCAAACCTCCATCCAGAAACCATTCGCACCTTCGAAGTGGTCTGGGAACAACTGCTGACCCGGCACCACCGCCTGAGCCTTTCCGCCTATCACCAAGAAATCGGCGATTTGATCGCCAGCACAGACACCGGCTACGTCAACTTGAACGAAGCCCGGGGCCAAGGGATGGAGATTGAACTGGACAGCAGACTCTCTCGCGGGTTGTCGGCGCGGTTCAGCTACAGCCTGCAACACTCAGAAGAAGTGCACACAGGCGAAGAACTCAGCAACTCCCCCCGTCATCTCGGGCGTTTGAATCTCATAGTGCCGCTTTATCGCGACAAGCTTTTCTCGGGGCTGGAACTGGATTACACAAGCGGAGTCAAGACGCTCGGTGGACATCACACCGACGACTTCCTGGTGGCCAATCTGACGTTGTTCAGCCAGAACCTGATCAAAGGCGTGGAACTGTCCGCAAGCGTTTACAACTTGTTTGACACAGATTATGCCTACCCCGCCGGGGCGGGTTTCGCTCAGGATGTCATCCCGCAGGATGGGCGAACGTTTCGCGTGAAATTGACCTACCACTTTTAGGGCCATGCTCAACCGCCTGCTCAACCACACCGCGCACCGCGCCGCCCGCTGCGTGAGGGCGTGCCGGCGTCCGTTGACGCGTTGGGTGTTGATGGGAAGCCTGGCAGGCCTCTTGGGGAGCCTCGCCGGCAGCCAAGCACAGCCAGCTCCGCCCCTCGAACACCAAGTCAAGGCCGCCATCGTCGTAAACCTCCCCAAGTACGTGGAGTGGCCGGAGGCGGCCTTTGCCGGGTCCACCACTCCGATTGTGCTCCAGGCATTCACCTCCGATGCGCTGGCGGAAGAACTCCAAAAGATGGCCGCCAAGAAGACCGTGGGCGATCGGCCGCTGGAACTGCAACGGGGCGAACCACGCAGCCATGCCCAGCCCCCGCCACACATCCTGCTGCTAAGCGGGCTAGAGCCGAAACAGGCCGACGATTTGCTCAAGAGATGCCAAGGAAAACCCGTTCTCACCGTTGTCGATGGAGACGCTAACACGGTGCCGGGCGGGATTATTTACCTGGCGCGCAAAGACAATAAAGTCCGGCTGCAAGTTGACCTGAACGCCGCGAAAGCCGCCGGACTACCGATCAGCTCGAAGCTGCTGGGCGTGGCTGACGTCATCAAAGGGAGGGACAAGTGAACCTCCGGCAGGACTTCCACAACCTGTCCATCCGCCGAAAGCAGGTGGTGATCATCATGCTGACCGCCAGTGTCGCGCTGGCGCTGGCCTGCAGCGCCTTCATCGCGCTGGAAGTGATACGCTTCCGCGGGCAACTGGCGGACCGCGTGACCACCCTTGCCGACGTCTTGGGCGAGAACTGCACCGCCGCCATCGAGTTTGTCTCCCCTAGCGATGCCGTCGAGACACTGGCGAGCATCCGTGCCGAACCGAACATCGTCGCCGCCACCGTGTTCGACGGAAACGGGCTGACGTTCGCGACATACCTGCGGCAGACCAACGGGCCACCGTTCGTGCCGCCGCCCCGAGAAGGCGATCGCGTGTTCCTAAAAGACGGATTGCTTCATGTCTTCCGCCCTATTGAACAAAGGAAAGAGCGCGTGGGGACGATTTATCTCGCCAGCGATCTGGCTGAATTGCGCCGCCGGCTGGCCCTGTATCTAGGCGTGGGAGGACTGGTCTTCATAGGGTCACTGGCCGCCGCCTTTGGCCTGTCCAGCCGCTTGCAGCGGCTGGTTTCCGAGCCCATCCTGCAACTTGCAGGCGTGGCCCGCGCCGTGGCCCGCGACCGCAACTATGGCCTGCGCGCCACCAAGTCCAGCCAGGATGAGCTAGGCCAGTTGGTGGACCGCTTCAACGAAATGCTCGCGGAGATTCAACAGCGCGACGCGGCTCTGCAGGCGGCCCGCGACGGACTCGAAAGCCGGGTGGCGGAACGCACCGCCGAGCTGGCCAGTTCCGTTTCGCTGCTCCACGCCACGCTCGAATCCACGGCCGACGGCATCCTTGTGGTGGACCGTCATGGCCACATCACCAACTACAACACCAAGTTCGTGACGATGTGGCGTCTGCCAAGCACGATTGTCGAGTCTCGGGACGACACCCAGCTCCTGGACTTTGTGCTCGTGCAGGTGAAGGATCGCGAGGCGTTCCTGAACAAGGTTCACGAGCTATACGCAAAGCCAGAGGCGGAGAGCTTCGACATGCTGGAATTCAAAGACGGCCGCCTCTTCGAACGGTATTCCCAGCCGCAACGGCTGGGCAAGGAGTGTCTGGGCCGCGTTTGGTGCTTCCGGGATGTTTCCGAACGCAAACGCGCGGAGGAAGCGTTGCTGGAATCGCAAGCCCTCTACCACTCGCTGGTGGAACAGTTGCCCGCAGGCATCTTCCGCAAGGACCGGGCCGGTCGCTACGTATTCGTCAACTCGTGGTTCTGCCGCCTCGCGCGCCTGAATGCCGGGCAGTTGCTAGGCAAGACTCCACGCGAGCTGGCGGAATCGGGCGTCCCCCGCTCCCCGAGCTTCGCCCCTGACCTCGCCGCCCAGAGTGAGGCCCATCACGCCTTGATCCTCCGCACCGGCAACGAAATTGAGCAAGAGGAGCTGCAGACGGCACCGGACGGTCACACCGTGTTCCTCCGCGTCGTCAAGACTCCCGTATTTGGGCCGAACGGACAGATCACCGGCAGCCAAGGCATGCTGTTCGACATCAGCGCCATCAAGGCGGCCGAGGCTCAGTTGGCCGCGGCCCATCGAGAATTGGTGGACGCCTCCCGCCGGGCTGGCATGGCTGAGGTCGCAACCAACGTGCTGCACAACGTCGGCAACGTGCTGAATAGCGTGAACACCTCCGCCGGCGTCATCGCGGACCACGTGCGCACCTCCAAGGTGGCCGGTGTCGGGCGATTGGAACAGTTGCTGCGCGACCAGGCTTCGGACTTGGCCGTGTTCTTCAATCAACCGGGCCGAACCGAACAGGTCATCAACTACCTTCAGTCGCTCGCCACGCAACTGGAGGCCGAGCACGCCACGATCCAGTCCGAGACGGAGGAACTGCAGCGGAACGTGGGGCACATCAAGGAAATCGTGGCCATGCAGCAGGGCTACGCGCGCACCTTGGGCGTCATCGAGTATCAGCCCGCCGCCGAGCTCGCAGAGGACACCTTGCGGCTCCAAGCCGCCACACTGACCCGGCAAGGTGTTCGCATCGAACGACAGTACGAACCTCTGCCGCCTGTCGCCCTTGATCGTCACAAGGTGTTGCAGATTCTGATCAATCTCATCCGCAATGCGCAGCAGGCCCTGCAAGGCGCCGGGGGAGACACCCCCACCCTGACCGTGCAAATCCGGCGCGCCGAAAAGGACCGGCTGCAATTCGTCGTCGCCGACAACGGCGTCGGCATCGAGCCCGCCAACTTGACGCGGATCTTCTCGCACGGATTCACCACCCGGGCGGGCGGGCATGGTTTTGGATTGCACAGCGGTTGGCTCGCCGCCCATGAGATGGGCGGTTCGCTCTCCGTCCAGAGCGACGGCGCCGGCCGCGGCGCGACGTTCATCCTCGAACTACCGCTCCGCACCCGCCCAGCGACTGCATGAAACCGGGATGTACCCCGGGGAATGAGCTTGCTTCGGCGCGCGGTTGGATTACTCACATGTCGCGACGCGAACGATACTGCCATGCCGCCCCAGAAGATTCTAATTGTAGAAGACGAGGACCAGGTCGCTCGGGTGTTGGAATCCTACGTCCGTCGCCTCGGCTACGAGGTTGTCGGCGTCGTGGATAATGGCGAGACGGCGCTGGACTTGGTCCGCACCTCGCCACCTGCGCTCGCGCTGCTGGACATCGAACTCCCCGGATCGATGGATGGCTTCGACATCGCCGACCGGTTGCGGCGCGAGTTCGACATCCCAGCGGTGTTCCTGACCGGTCGGGGCGATGAAGAGACGCTGGAACGCGTCCGTAAGTCTGGTTCGTTCGGCTACCTACTCAAACCGTTCCGCGCCGAGGAGCTCAAGGCTTGTCTCGAACTCGCGTTGCTGCGGCACGGCCGCGAGACGCAACTGGCCCAGGTCGAACGCTCCTTCTCCGCCGCCTTCCGCAGCATTGCTGACGCGGTCATTCTCACGGATAAGGCAGGCCAAATCACCTACCTGAACGCGGCCGCCGAACGCGCCACCGGCTGGGTCGCCGCCGACGCCGTGGGACGGAAGCTGGACGTCGTTTTTCAGGTCCGCAACGGCACGCAGACGTTGAAAAACCGGACGTTGCTCAAGCACGTCACCAATGGCAGCGAACCGCCCGAACCCACGCGTGAACTGACACTGGTCACCGCAGATAAACGGGAACTGCCTGTCGAGGTCAGCGTGGCTCCAATTCGTGATGACGTGCGCGGCGTGTTGGGCGCGGTACTTGTGTTTCGCGATATTACCGAGCGGAAGCAATTCGAGGCCGAATTGAGAAAGTCACAGGCGGACCTGCGCTCGCTGGCTGGACACATGGACCTCGCCCGCGAAGACGAGCGGACCCGGATCGCGCGTGAGATCCACGACGAGCTTGGGCAAATGCTCACCGGCTTCAAGATGGACCTCGCCTGGCTCGAAAAGAAGCTCGCCAGCCCCACGCCTGGCGAACCGTTCCTGCTGCTCAGCAAGGTTCAATCCATGTTCGGGCTGCTCCACAGTATGGTGCAAACCGTACGGCGGATCTCGGCCGAATTGCGTCCGGGAGTGCTCGACACGCTCGGCCTGGAAGCCGCCGTGGAGTGGCAGGTCAACGACTTTCAGCAGCGGACGGGCATTCGGTGCTCGGTGAGTGGCAACTTGCGCGAGGATGCCCTGGCGCGGCCCGCCGCCACGGCGCTGTTCCGCGTGCTGCAAGAATCCCTGACCAACGTGGCCAGACACGCCAAAGCCAGCCGCGTCAACGTGAGCATGGAAGAGACGAACGACCAAGTCGTGTTGCAGGTGAGCGACAACGGGACGGGCATCGCCGCCGCAGACTTGCGCAAGGGCGGCACGTTTGGTCTGCTCGGCATGCGCGAACGACTTTCCGCCTTGGGCGGCAAATGTGACATCTGCGGCGAAGCCGGGCGCGGCACCATCGTGTATGTGAGCGTGCCCGTTCAACCCGAGACAAAAGGAAGCAAGCTATGATCGAGATTCTCATCGCAGACGACCACGCCATTGTGCGGCGCGGCTTGAAACAGATTCTGGCCGAGACCAAGGACATCGTCGTCGCCGGCGAGGCCACGAACGGACGGGAAACGCTCGAACTGGTGCGCCAGCGCGACTGGGACGTCCTCGTGCTCGACATCACGATGCCCGGCCGGAGCGGGCTGGACATCCTTAAGGATATTCGCCAGTTCCGACCCGACCTGCCGATTCTCGTGCTCAGCATGCACGCCGAAGAGCAGTTCGCCACACGCATGCTGAAGGCGGGGGCGGACGGCTACCTCAACAAAGAGAGCGCCCCGGAAGAACTCGTCAAAGCGATCTACAAGGTCAAAAGCGGTGGGAAGTACGTTAGCCCGGCGCAAGCGGAGCGGATGATCGGCGCCATCGCGGGACAGCAATCCGAGCGTCCGCACGAAACACTCTCCGACCGCGAGTTCGAGATTCTCTGCCTGATCGCTTCGGGCAAAACCGTCTCCCAAATCGCAAAAGAGCTCTCCCTTAGCGTCAAAACCGTGAGCACCTATCGCACACGGATCCTGGAAAAAATGAGGATGAAGACAAACGCCGAGCTCACGCACTATGCAATCAAGAGCGAGTTGGTAAACTAACGTCCGCGCGATCGCGGCGTCAGCCGCTCACGGTTTGGCAGACGAGCACTCGGCTTGGGCGCAGGTGGCGTCGGGCTGCGTCAACTTGGCCTTGTCCCCCCCCGATTTTGGTTCTTCCGCTGCGAACGAATACGCCATTTTCAGAACTTTCGGTTGCGTTACCCCCGGTGTTGGCAGTAAAAGCCTTCCCTGAACGATATGGGCAAAGCCTTGATCATTGCCGAGAAACCGTCTGTCGCCAGCGACATCGCCAAGGCATTGGGCGGTTTCAAGAAGGTTGACGAGCATTTGGAAAACGACCAGTTCGTGGTCTCCTCCGCCGTCGGCCACCTGCTTGAATTGATCCCGCCGCCGGGTGTCGAAGCCACGCGCGGCAAGTGGACGTTCAAGTGCCTGCCCGTTATCCCGCCGCATTTCGATCTGCAGCCCATCGAGAAGAGCGAAAGCCGTTTGAAGCAGCTCGCCAAGCTCATCAAACGCAAGGATGTGGACACGCTCATCAATGCGTGCGATGCGGGCCGCGAGGGCGAACTCATCTTCCGCAACATCGTCCGCTTCACGAACGCCAAGCAGCCCATCCAACGCCTCTGGCTGCAATCCATGACGCCCGCTGCTATCCGCGAGGGCTTTGCACAACTGCGCGACGACGCTTCGATGCAGCCGCTCTCGGACGCTGCCACGAGCCGTTCCGAAGCCGACT
>CAZWJC010000181.1:0-14825 GCA_964634255.1 uncultured Verrucomicrobiota bacterium
TCGTTTGGCCGGAGCCGAAGTTCCCTGACACCGATACCGCGTTCTGTTACGTCGCGGGTAAAGCGGGTGGCCCCTGGCTCTTTCACACCGTTAACCTGGCGTTGCTTGTGGCGACGATCGGCTCGGGGATGGGGGCGCAGCTCGGTGCGGGGCGGCTGCTCTACGGCATGGGGCGGGATAACGCCATCCCGGGCCGCTTCTTCGCCACCGTGAATCCGCGCACGCGCATCCCCAGCAACAACATCATGCTGGTCGGCGTCATCACCTTGGCCGGGGCGTTTGCCATGAGCTACTCGCTGGGCGCGGAGTTGCTGAATTTTGGCGCGCTCATTGCCTTTATGGGCGTCAATGCGTCGGCGTTCGTGCGTTACTTCCTGCGAAGCCAGCGGCGGACCGCTTGGAACTTGTTGCCGCCGCTGCTGGGCTTCAGCGTTTGCCTGTATCTGTGGCTGAGTTTGGGGGGCAAGGCGAAGCTAGCCGGCATGGTTTGGCTGGGGGCCGGGGTGCTCTACGGGGCGTGGCGAACGGCGTTCTTCACGAAACCGATCCAGTTCGCGACCGTTAACAGCGACGAGAAAACGTCGTCAGAATAGTCAGTGGGCTCAAGCCCACGAGTTAACCTCCGGGCAGCGCCTCTTTCTTGATCGCCGATCTCAGAACCACCAGCGCACGTCCCGATCCTGCGGGTTGTAGCGCTCGCGAAGCAGCTTGAAGCTGCGCCAGGCCCCGTGCCCGTCCAGGTAGAACGCGTTGGCCCCGCCCGGGTAGATTCCCTGCATGTGCGGGTTGCGGTGCCGCCCATCCTTGGTCAAGCCGCTGGGAACCTGCACGAAGTTCTTCGCACCGACGGAGAGCATCGCGTCGGCGAGCAACTCCGCCGCAGAGGCGTTGGTGTTGCCAGTCGTCTTGAGAAGAAACTGTTTCCCGGGCAACATCTTGCCCGCCATCGTGGCGTCCGGTTTGCCGGTGCTGTCCAAACGAGCGCCCATCCACGCAAATCCGACAATGCGCCGTGAGTTGCTGATGTCCCACCACGCCACCTCGAGGTCGTATTCCTTGACCGAGGCTCGGACGCTGGGGCAGTAGAACACGGGCCGGCGCGCGCCCGCGTTGGTCAGTGCGTCTGCCGTGCCGATGGGCATGTCCCAAAGCCACTGCCCATCCACGCGGTGAGCCGGCAGCGTGTCGCGGTTATCATTGGCATACATGAGCGCTGCCAAGCCGAGTTGCCGGGTGTTGCTCAGGCAACGCGCCCGCACACCCTTCTCCTTGGCCAAGGACAGGGCGGGCAGGAGCATCCCGGCGAGAATGGCGATGATGGCGATAACGACCAGGAGTTCGATCAGGGTGAAGGCGCTGGCCAAGGGAGCGGGGCGCAGGTTTGGATTCGGTAGCGGGCTTGCTGGTTTCATTCGTGCGTTTATACATCAAAGCCGGTGCGACGAGGCAGGTCGCCAAACACAGAGCTTTGAACGTAGGCTATACAGATCGTCTGCAATGTCACCTCCCGCCTGCTGCATAGAAGCGTGAAATAACGGCACTGACCCGCGATCCCGGGTGAAAACGGGGCAGGGGAGCAAGGCGCAGTTTCTCGTCAGCAAGCGAACCGTAATACAACCAACTGAACCTCGCGAGCGGGCAGAGCGATTTCGGAGTACCCGATCACGGCCGGAAATTCATGATGAGCCACCGGAAGTTGTCTCCCTTGTCCTCGATGCCGCCACCACCGGTCTGGCCATTCTTGGTGCTGGTCCAGATGGTTGACTGGCTGAAGAACGACGGGTCTCGTTGCAGCGCCACGTGCATGTCCCCGAACAGGGCGTTTACTGACAGCCCCTGCTTGATGCCAGTGCGGTGGGTAATCATGTCCAGACGGTACAAGAGATCGGACGCGATCGCGTATTTCGAGGTGAGGTCCGAGGCTTTGGTGGCAAATCCCGGTGGATTGAACGCGGGCTTCGAGGCCACATTCCGCGGCGGGGTGAGCGTTTTAGAATTGGATTGCGGGAAATAGGAGTAGCCAGCTCGCACGCGGTCGTTCCCGTTGAACACCGGCCATCGGCCACTGACTTTGTCAAGGTAGGCTTCCCACGTGCGCTCGACCAAAAACGGATCGGTGCCGGCCTTGAGCGTGACTCCGCTCAGGCAGTAAAAGATTTTGCCGTTGGGGACGGTCTTGCTCTCCCAGAGATAGCCGATGTTGCGTGCACCGGCTGCGTCGATGCTACTTTCATACAGGTTATAGGCTCGATCCACATAATCCGAGTCGGTGTCCTTCAACTGTGCCGGCGGAATTTTGTCGGCATTGTCGGTGCCGTAGAGCACGATGCCGTAACCGATCTGCTTCAGGTGATTAGCACAAGAGGTCCGGCGGGCTCGCTCCTTGGCGCGTGAGAGGGCCGGCAACAGCATGCCCGCCAGGATGGCGATGATCGCGATGACGACCAGCAATTCAATCAAGGTGAAGGCCCGAGCCGAACTCCTCGGGGCGGTTATCCGATGGCTTTCAGTGTGCGTCGTTTTCATGTCGGCAATCCAACGCCTGCATTGGGATGAACAGGCGGCTTGACTTCGTTTGCAGGCTAACCTGCGCGCGCCTGATGTCAGCCCCCATGCACTGCAAACATACTTGAAAAATGGGCACTGCCAACCGCCTTTTGGCATCGCGTGTGGGCTGTCTGACCCGAGACAACGGGCGAACCCACGCGGGGCTGCGGCGGCGAACTGGCGCAAGGAATTGGTTTGAAAATGCACTGGCCACCGCCACCATGTGCCTATGCATGCCACATCGTTCGCTGCTCTTCGTATTGCACTGGTGACTGGTCTCTGGGTTGGTGCGTGTTTGCCTGACGCAAACGCGGAGTCGCCCTCCGCCTCGCCGGCAGAGCTTAAGCCCGAGCTCGTGGTTCGTGTGATGCAGCGCGTTGCGGACTGGCAGCTTGCCAACCCCTCCCGCCACAGACCGACGGATTGGACACAAGGAGCGTTCTACGCAGGCGTCATGGCTCTGGCGGAGACTGCCAACGACCAGAAATATGTCGAAGCCATGATCCGGATGGGCGAAACCAACGAGTGGAAGCTGGGGCCGCGTAAGTTCCACGGTGACGACCATGTCGTTGGCCAGACCTACTGTGAGCTCTTCTTCCGGACGCGCGATGCCAAAATGATCCAGCCGATGCGCGAGCGTTTCGATGACATCCTTGCCAACCCGTCCAAGATTCAGTCTTTGGAGTTCACTCAACCGCGCGGCGCGGCGACAGAACTATGGTCCTGGTGCGATGCCTTGTTCATGGCGCCGCCCGCTTGGTTGCGACTAGG
Organism: uncultured Verrucomicrobiota bacterium; assembly: GCA_964634255.1. GTDB lineage: Bacteria > Verrucomicrobiota > Verrucomicrobiia > Limisphaerales > MWDV01 > MWDV01. The sequence goes on from CAZWJC010000181.1 coordinate 3,319, forward strand.
GAAAGCCACGGGCGACAAGCGCTATCTCGACTTCGCCGTCACGAACTGGTGGCGGACCTCGGACTATCTCTATGACAAGGAAGAGCACCTCTATTTCCGGGATAGCACCTACTTCACAAAGCGCGAAGCAAACGGGAAGAAGGTCTTTTGGAGTCGAGGCAACGGCTGGGTGATGGGCGGTTTGGTGCGCATGCTGAAGTTGCTGCCGCAAGACCACCCTGACCGCGGGCGCTTCGTGCAGCAGTATCAGCAGATGGCCGCCAAAGTCGTCACGTGCCAACAATCGGACGGTTTGTGGCGCTCCAGCTTGCTGGATCCCGAGAGTTACCCCCTGAAGGAGACGAGTGGCTCGGGCTTCTATACTTACGCGCTGGCTTGGGGCGTCAATGAGGGCTTACTGGACCGCGCGAAGTTCCGCCCAGCCGTCGAAAAGGGTTGGCGTGCCTTGACGGATTGCGTCAACGCTGAAGGGAAGCTCACGCACGTTCAACCCATTGGCGCTGATCCGAAGAAGTTCGATCCGGAAGCGACGGAGGTTTACGGCGTAGGCGCGTTTCTGCTCGCCGGCAGCGAAATCTACCGCATGGCGAAGTGAGGCGCGGTTGGCGCCGGTCTCTACTTCTGTTTTGGCTCGACGACGCAGTCAATCAGCTTCACGTCGGCTTGCTCAACTGCGTCCGCTTTGGCGATGCCTTTGAACGTCGAGTTGTGAAAGCGCACGCCGCTGATTTCTGAACCGGGGAATCCCTTCACGTCCAGCACCCGCACGGCGCTGGCGACGACCATATTCTCGATGACGAGGTTGCGGACAACGGGCTTGTGCTCGCCTTTCGCGCCTTCCTCGTAAAGGAAGTCGATCTGCAACGCCGCATCGCGGACCGTACCGACTGTCAAGTTGCGCGCGAAGATACTCTCCACCACACCGCCTCGGACGGCGTTGGATTTGAAACGCAATGCCCGATCCAGGTTCGGGCTGTCCATGGTGCAGTCTTCGACGAACACGTTGCGGCAGCCGCCAGAGATTTCGCTCCCGATAGTCACGCCGCCGTGGCCCTCCTTCATCGTGCAGCGACGGATGATGACGTTCTCTGTCGGCACGCCCACGCGCCGACCGTCGTTGTTACGGCCGGACTTGATCGCGATGCAATCGTCGCCCGTGTCAAAGACGCAATCCTCGATCAGCACGTCGCGGCAGGACTCGGGATCGCAGCCGTCGTTGTTCGGCCCGTGCGTGCTGATGTGTAGTCCGCGCACGATGACGTTCGTGCTGAGCAGCGGATGCACCTCCCACATCGGCGAGCGGCGAATGCGCACGCCTTCAATGAGCACGTTCTTGCAGCGATGCGGCTCAATGAAGCTGGGCCGGAGGAATTCGCCCTCGCCAAAGCGCCGTTGATCCACCGGCACGCCGTCGGCCACGAACTGCGCCAGCCGCGCGCGCGCGATGTTCTGGTTGTTTGTATTGACACCCTTTCGACCTTTCCAGCTCCACCAATTCTCGTCGCTGGCCTGGCCGTCCAGCACGCCCTCGCCCGTGATGGCGATGTTCTCCTGCTCGTACGCGTAAATCAGCGGGGAGTAGTTCCAGCATTCCATGCCCTCAAACCGTGTGCGCACCGCCGGCAGATACGCCTTGGGTTCGGTGGTGAACTTGAGCGTCGCGCCACCATCAAGGTGCAGGTTAACTTTGCTCTTGAGCTGAATTGCCCCGGTCAGGAATTCGCCAGCCGGCACAATGACACGTCCGCCACCGGCCTGAAAACACGTGGCGATGGCCTTGCGGATCGCTTCCGTGGAATCGGTCTTGCCGTCGGCTGCCGCGCCGTAGTCCACGATGGAGAACTCTCGTCCTGGAAACGCGGGCGGATAAATGCGGGCAAGGATTTCAGGCATCTTCTCCCACTCTTTCGCAACGGAAGGTCTCGCCCCTGTGTCTGCGCGGAGCTCATGGCTGGCCTTTAGCGGCAGGCCCAAGAGCTTCTGCAGTTCGATACCGGCGAGAATGAATGGGCCGACGCCCTTGAGGTCGTTATCCACGACGGGTTCGCGCAGGTAATACTCATACGAACCGTCGCGTTCATAGCTGAGCCCCGCCACTGAGCAGCAGCGCGTCAGCGAAATCTTCCCGCTGCCGTCTGTCTTGATAAGCTTGCCGATGATGCCGTCGTAGCCCTTGAGGATCGCCGGAATGTAGTCGCGCGACAGGTAGCCCTGATTGACAGCCTTGGCCATCGAATAGACGAACATCGCGCTGGCCGTGGCTTCGAGGTAGTTGCCCGGCTGACCGCCTTTGTCCATGACCTGCCACCAAAGTCCGCTGGCCGCATCTTGATGCTTCACCAGGCCGGCGCTGGTCTTCTTGATCAGCGCCAGGATCTCTGCGCGGCCTGGATGGTCCTTGGGCAGGAAATCCAGTACGTCCACTTGCGCCATCGCCCACCAACCCATCGCACGGCCCCAGAAATTCGACGAGCAGCCCGTAGTCTTGTCCGCCCAATCCTGCGCGCGCTTCTCGTCCCAGCCATGGTAGTAAAGCCCGGTCTTGGCGTCATAAAGGTGCGCATCCGCGAGGCGAAACTGCTTCACGACGTCATCGAAATCTGCCGCCGGGCCGCCGAAGTCTTGAGTGTATTCCGCGTAGAATGGCGCGCCCATGAACAGGCCGTCCAGCCACATCTGCGACGGGTATCGCTGCTTGTGCCAGAACCCGCCGTCGCTCGTCCGCGGATGCGTAGCGAGTTGCTTGCGCAACAGCTCGGCGCACTTCCGGTAACGCTCCTCCTTGGTGACCTCGTAAAGCGCCAGCACCGTCTTGCCCGGAGCGATGTTGTCGATGTTGAAGTCCTCCAGCTTGTAGCCTTGGATGCCCCCGTCGGCTTTGATGAACGAGCCGATGGCATCCTTGCTGAACTCGACGTAAGCGGGCGTCGGGATGACCTGGTTCAACTTGAGCAGCGACAACGTGAACAAGCCGGCGGTGTAATCCCACTTGGCGTTCCGACCCTCGCGCCAAGCCAGCTTGTCGCCGCGGCGTGCCGTCTCAGAATCGGCCATGCGGACGGACCACAGGAGCGGGGGCGCACCCTGGAACTCACGCGGGGAAGAAGTCTCAGCGGCGCGACAGGCTGGCGTGAACAAGAGGCTGACGAGAACTGGGAGTCCCAACAGGTTGCGACAAATGTTCAATTGCATAATTCAAGTGACACGTTGGCGAAGTCTCAAATACTGGAGTGCGATCATCAGATGTGTCGAGCGCGACGAGTTTGAAATGGTGGCGGTCTGCCCGTGGAATTGTGCACTGGCTGACAATTCGACTGATTTGCGCTTCGAACGGCTGGAAAGCAATTGACTACCGCTCGAAACCGGGAATCTTTCCGCCCATGCATTCTTACAGATTTACTTGGGCAACGCTCATTGGCGCGGTCGCGGCATCGGTTCTCAGGTTTTCAACGGCGACAGCGGCCGATTGGCCGGCGTACCGGGGGGCCGCCGGCGACGGTGTTGCCACGGAGCAGGTAGCGTTGAAGGCGTGGCCAGCGGACGGACTTAAGCCGTTGTGGAAAGTGCCCACGGCCACGGGGTTCAGTTCCTTCAGCGTAGCGGATGGTAACGTGTTTACGCTGGAACGCCGCACGTTCGAGGCAGCGGAGCACGAAGCCTGCGTGGCACGGGATGCGGCCTCGGGTAAGGAACTTTGGGCGGCGAAGCTGAGCGTGGCGAAGTATGACGGCGGCGGGGATTCGGGCGGGCCCGGAGATGGTCCACGATCCACACCGGTCTTCGCTGGCGGCAAAGTGTATGTATTTGACGCGCGTTTGGTTCTGACCTGCCTGGGGGCAACAAAGGGAGAAATGATTTGGTCGCGCGATCTGGTGGCGGAACATGGTGGGAAGGTATTCCAATGGCAAAGCGCGGCGTCGCCAGTCGTTGACGGCGATTTGGTGTTCGTCGCGGGCGGCGGCGAAGGCCAGGCCTTGCTGAGTTTGAATAAACTAACCGGCGCGGTCATCTGGAAGGCAGAGAATGACAAAGCGACGCACTCGACGCCGGCGGTGGCGGATATCGGCGGCGTAAGGCAGGTGGTCTTTTTTACCCAGCAAGGGCTGGTGTCCGTGCTGCCAAGAACGGGTGTGGTGTTGTGGCGTTACAAGTTCCCCTTCAAAGTGGCGAGCGCAATCACGCCGGTGGTGGCGGGGGACTTGGTGTATTGCTCGGCGGCTTATGAAGTGGGCGCGGGTCTCGTCCGCGTGAGCAAGAAGGGGGATGCCTTCGAGGCGACGGAAGTTTGGCGCAAACCGAAGGAACTGCTCAATCACTGGAGCACGCCGGTGGTGAAGGATGGTTACCTCTATGGATTGTACGGCCACGCTGCGCACAAAAACGGACCGCTTAAATGCGTCGAACTGGCCACGGGAAAGGAAATGTGGTCGCAGGCAGGTTTCGGTCCGGGCGGATTGATTCTGGCGGGTGACCGGTTGGTCGTGCTGGGTGACCAGGGGCAGCTCGTGCTGGTGGAAGCAGATTCGGCAGCTTACAAAGAGGTTAGCCGCATGCAGGTCGTGACCGGAAAGTGCTGGAGCACGCCGGCCTTGAGCAATGGCAAGCTCTACGTGCGTAGCGCGAAGGAAGGCGTCTGCCTCGATGTGAACGGCAAGTAGCTGGATTGCGGCGAGAGCAGCGTTCTGTTGGCGCAGGTGGCCACGTTGCGCTCACGGAACATTCCATCGAGGGTGTGCGTTACCTCCTCGCGCCAGTCGGCCCAGCAGTTTGCGATACACCACCTGCGTTTTCGCAGTCGCATAGCCGAGGGCTGGATAGAACGAATGGCTTTCTACCCGGCTGGCATTGCTGCGGACAACCACCGTCTGGGCCGACAAGCCCGCCGCCCAGTGTTCGGCTGCCCGAACCAAGCTTCTCCCCACGCCTCGACGTCGCGCCTTCGCAGATACAACCAAGCCCGTGATCTCGACTCGAAAGCCCGATTCCACAACGCAAGACGCGTGGGCCTGAAGCCAACCAACAACTCGGTCACGTGAACCAGTGGCCACGATCACCAAATCCGCCGGCGAATTGAGAATAGCGCGAAGTCGCCGACGCATTTCACCCGCAGTAACAGGATAACCCAACTCGCGCGAAAGCCGGGCAAGCACGGCCGCATCTCGTAGCGTGGCCCGACGCGTTTCGTTGGAACGATTCACGAGGCTGAATCTTCCGGCTCGGAAATGTTCTTCTCCAAAGTCTCGCCCGAGATGAGCACCACAAACTCGCCCTTGAGCGAGCGCTTCTGGGCAAGGGTCTGCAACTCGGCGGGCGTGCCGCGCAGGAATTCCTCGAACTTTTTCGTCAACTCGCGGGCAAGGACGACTTGGCGCTCGGGAAAGGCTTCCTGAAGCTCGCGCAGCAGTTTCTCAATGCGGTAGGGCGATTCGTAAAGCACGAGCGTGCCGCCGAAGGCTTTCAGCGCTTCGAGCTGGTTTCGCCGCTGGCCAGACTTGTGTGGGAGGAAGCCAATGAAATGGAATTCATCCGTCGGCAGGCCGCTGGCGGTCAGGGCTGCCACCAGTGCACACGCACCGGGCACGGCTTCCACGCGCAGCCCAGTGGCGAGCGCGGCTTTGACCACGCGTTCGCCGGGATCGCTGATGCCCGGGCTGCCGGCATCAGTGACCAGCGCAACCTTCTCCCCGCGGCGCAGGCATTCGATGATCTCCTCGCTGCGCTTGGCTTCGTTGAACTGGAAGTAACTGAGCAGCGGTTTGCTGATGTCGAAGTGCTTCAGCAGTTGCCCACTGCGGCGCGTGTCCTCGGCGGCGACGACGTCACACTCACGCAACACGCGCAGCGCCCGGAGCGTGATGTCTTCGAGGTTGCCAATGGGTGTGGCAACCAGGTAGAGCGTGCCGGGCGTCAGTGGTGGCAATACCGTTTCCATGCCCGCCAGTTAAGCCGGAAGCGGCGCCCGGCGAAAGCCTTTGTTGCGGTCAGGGATTGCTGCCGGTCCGCGTGTGCGGCAGACTCGGGGCACGCGATGGAGCAGCACGACCAAAGCGGCATCGTTTTCAACATCCAGAAGTACAGCCTTCAGGACGGGCCGGGCATTCGCACAACGGTATTCCTGAAAGGCTGTCCGCTCTGCTGCGCCTGGTGTCACAATCCGGAGGGAATCGCATCAAAGCCGGAGATCGTGGTCGTGGAGAGCCGGTGCGCGGTTTGCGGTGAGTGCCGGACGGCCTGTCCGCTGCCGGGCGCACGGGATGGCACGGGAGTGCTACCGACGCAGAATCCGGATTGCCTTCACTGTGCGGCGTGCGTCGAGGCCTGCCCCAGCGGCGCGCGCCAGATGATCGGGCGCACGATGACGGTGACGGAGGTTCGACGCGAGGTGTTGCAGGATCGCATTTTTTACGAGGACTCGGGCGGGGGTGTGACGTTCTCCGGCGGCGAGCCGCTGGCACAACCGCAGTTTCTGCTCGCCCTGCTGGAGACATGTCAGGCCAACGGCGTTCACACTGCGCTGGACACAACCGGATTTGCACGTTGGGAATACCTCCGCGCAGCGGCGGACTTCGCCAAGCTGATTCTCTACGACCTCAAGGCTTTCGACGAGCAGCTCCACCGCCGCCTGACGGGCGTGCCGAACGGTTTGATCCTCGAAAACCTCCACGCGCTGGATGGAGTGCATGCGAACATCTGGATTCGGCTGCCCATCGTGCCGGGCTTCAACGACGATCTGGCAGACCTGCGACGCACGGCCGCGTTCGTGGCGGGCTTGCGGCACGTGACGCAGGTGAATCTGCTGCCCTTCCACCGGACAGGCCTCCACAAGTTCGCCCGGCTGGGGATGAACCACTCGCTGGGCGGGGTGGCGACGCCGTCTTCGGAGTTGATGCAGGCGGCGGCGGCAGTGTTCGCGGAAGCGGGGGTGCGCGCGAAGATCGGCGGGTAACGCGGTTCGTCAGAAACAGCCGGTAATTACGCCGACGGACTCTGCACTCCGCAAGGCGCGATTGGAAGTGACGCTACGCGTGGGGTGGCGTGCGGGTGTCTCACCCGCAGCAACGTGGCCAACAAAATGCCCGTGCGAGTCGTCCGCCGAGGCGCTTCTGCGGCTGAGACAGCCGCGTTCCGGCGTGTCGGCTTGCCGGACGCGGGATTCTAGGGCAATCTTTCCGCCAAGATGACACCGAGAACTGCCAAGCTCCGTCAGGAGAGTCTGAATGCGCGCCCGGCGATCACCGCCGAACGCGCCGTGCTGATGACCGAGTTTTACCAGGCCAATGAGGGACGTTGGTCTATTCCGGTGACGCGGGCCAAAGCGTTTCTCCATCTCTGCCAGAACAAGACCATCCACATCGGCGAGGGTGAGTTGATTGTTGGTGAGCGCGGGCCGGCACCGAAAGTCGTGCCCACCTTCCCCGAGTTGACCTGCCACAGTGTCGAGGACTTGGAGATTCTGAATTCACGTCCGCTCACCCACTACGATGTGGACGCCGAGTGCATCTGCCAGTATCGCGAGAAGGTGATTCCCTATTGGCGCGGGCGCTCCATGCGCGACAAGCTGTTCGCGGAGCTCCCGCAGGATTGGCAGGACACATACGCCGCCGGCGTCTTCACCGAGTTCATGGAGCAGCGTGCTCCCGGTCACACGGTGCTGGACGACAAGATTTATTCCAAAGGGATGCTCGACTTCAAACGAGACATTGCGGAGGCCATCGCGAAGCTGGACTTCCTCAACGACCCGCAAGCGCTGGACAAGCGCGAGGCGTTGAAGTCGTTCGCCATCTCCTGCGACGCGGTGATCGTGTTTGCCGAGCGTCACGCCGCTTTAGCGCGCGAGTCGGCGGCGAAGGAAGTTGATCCGCAGCGCAAAGCCGAGTTGCTCACGATCGCCGAGGTCTGCGCGCACGTCCCGGCCAACGCGCCGCGCAACTTCCACGAGGCGCTGCAATACTACTGGTTCTGCCACCTTGCGGTGATCACCGAACTGAACGGCTGGGATTCGTTCAACCCCGGCCATCTCGACCAGCATCTGCTGCCGTTCTTCGAGCGCGGGCTCGCGGAAGGATCGCTCACGAAAGAGAGCGCTTGCGAGTTGCTGGAGTGCTTCTTCATCAAGTTCAACAACCATCCGGCTCCACCCAAGGTCGGCGTGACCGCTGCAGAGAGCGGCACGTACACGGACTTCGCGAACATCAACATCGGTGGTTTGCTGCGCGATGGCTCGGACGGCTCAAACGAGATATCGCACATCCTGCTCGACATCGTGGACGAGATGCACCTGCTCCAGCCGAGCACGAACATCCAGCTATCGCGCAAGAGTCCGGATCACTTTCTGAAGCACACGTTGCGCGTTGTGAGCAAGGGCTACGGTTTCCCCAGCATCTTCAACGCCGACGCCGTGGTGCAGGAACAGTTGCGCCAGGGCAAGACGTTGGAGGACGCGCGGGCCGGCGGTTGCAGCGGCTGCGTGGAAGTCGGCGCGTTCGGGAAGGAGGCTTACATCCTCACGGGCTACTTCAACATGCCGAAGGTGTTCGAGCTGGCGCTCCACAACGGCGTGGACCCGATGACGGGTAAGCAGCTCGGGCCGAAGACGGGCGAGCCCGCCTCGTTCAAGTCGTTTGAGGACCTCTTCGCCGCCTACCGGACGCAGTTCAAGCATTTCCTTGAAATCAAGCTGCGCGGCAACCAGCTCATCGAGCGCATGTATGCCACGCGGATGCCCGCGCCGTTCCTCAGCGTGTTGACGGATGATTGCGTGCAGCGCGGTCGCGACTACAACGCCGGGGGGGCGCGTTACAACAACACCTACATCCAGTTCGTCGGCCTTGGCAGCCTCACGGACAGTCTGAGTGCGGTAAAGCAGTTGTGCTTTGAGGATCACACCGCGGAACGAAATGGCCATCTTTCGCTGGCGGAACTGGTGTCAGTGCTGGGCAAGGATTTCGCTGGCCACGAGCCGCTGCGGCAAATGCTGCTCCACAAGACGCGCAAGTACGGCAACGACGACGATTACCCCGACGAAATCACCGTTCGCATCTTCAACACGTGCGTGGAGGAGTTGGACGGCAGGCCCGACACGAAGGGCGGACATTACCGCGTCGAAATGCTGCCAACCACCTGCCACGTGTATTTTGGCAGCGTGACGGGCGCGTCGCCGGACGGGCGCAAAGCGCGCGTCCCGCTGAGCGAAGGCATCAGTCCGGTGCAGGGCGCGGACCGGCGCGGACCGACCGCCGTCATCAAGAGCGCCTCGAAGATGGATCACCTGAAGGCCGGCGGCACGTTGCTCAACATGAAGTTCACGCCTTCACTAGTCGCGACGGACGACGGGGTGGACAAGTGGGCGCATCTGGTGCGTGGTTACTTCAAGATGGATGGCCACCACGTGCAGTTCAACGTGGTCCGCGCTGACACGCTCCGAAAGGCCCAAGCCGACCCAGACGCGCACCGCGATTTGATCGTGCGTGTGGCCGGCTACAGCGATTATTTCTGCGACCTCTCCAAGGCGTTGCAGGACGAGATCATCGAGCGCACGGAGCACGAAGGGTTCTGAAGCCCTCGAAACTGGCTCCAACATCTCGCTGAAAGGCCCGCTGGGCTGGGACAGCCGCGCGCTGGCGCGCCTATTTGCTAATCCCGCGCTCGCTGGCTCGGACAAACTGGACGAGGTGCTGAATCTCCGGCAACGCTGGCAGTTCCTGCTCGATCCGGACGAGCGCATTTGAAATCGTGAGCCCTTCGCGGAAGAGCAGTTTGTAGGCGGTGCGCAGGGTGTTGATCGCTTCCTCTGAAAGCCCGGCTCGCTCCAATCCCACTTTGTTGATGGTCACCGTCTCCGCCGGGCTGCCGTCGGCCAGCATGAAGGGTGGTACATCCTGCCGCACTTTCGAGCAGCCACCGATCATGGCCAGTTTGCCGATGCGACAGAATTGGTGGACGGCTGCGTAACCGGCGATCACCGCGCCGTCGCCCACCACCACGTGACCGGCCAAGCCGGCGTAGCTGGACATGATGATATGGTTGCCGAGCTGGCAATCGTGCGCGATGTGGCAATAGGCAAGGATGTGGTTATTCGAGCCGAGCACGGTACTGCCACCGTCGCTGGTGGCGGAATGAACCGTCACGCATTCGCGAAAGGTATTGTCATCGCCAATCTCCACGCGCGTGACGCCGCCTTTCCACTTCAAGTCCTGGGTCTGCTTGCCGAGAATGGCGAAAGGAAAAACCTGGTTTCGCTTCCCGAGCCGAGTGTGGCCGTCAATGACCACGTGCGAATGCAGCCGACACGCATCACCGAGTTCGACGCTTTCGCCGATGACGCAGTAGGGCCCGATTTCGCAGTCCGCGCCAATCCGGGCGTTTGGATGGATGATGGCCGAGGGATGGATGGTGCTCATGGGAGGCGCGGCCGGGCGTTCAGACGTCCCGCAACATGAAAGTGACTTCCGCTTCGCTCACGACTTCGCCACGCACCTTGCAGGCGCACTTGGCCTTGCCGATCTTCGCCCGGACCTTGGTCAACTGCACTTCAATCGCGAGGGTGTCCCCGGGCAGCACCGGTTTGCGCCACTTCACTTCCTCAGCGGACATGAAATAGGCGAGTTGCGGTTTATCCACAGCGCGGGTGCGCATGAGGATGCCCGCCACTTGCGCCATCGCTTCCAATTGCAGCACGCCGGGCATGATCGGATGCCCGGGGAAATGTCCCTGGAAGTAGGGCTCGTTCATCGTCACGTTCTTGATGCCGAGGATGCGGTCACCATCAATCTTGGCAATGCGGTCCACGAGCAGGAAGGGATACCGATGCGGGATGAGGTCCATGATCTTGACGGTGTCCAGCACGCACGCGTCGAGAGTAGGATCCGGCGGGAGAGCAGGTTTCTCCTCCGCGGCGGGCTTGGCCTCCACCGGTGGCGGACCAAAGGTCTGCGCTGCGGCGGGCTTGCGCATCTGGGCGTCAATGAGCTTCACCAGTTCGCAATTGGCGGCGTGGCTTGGGCGAACCGCAACCACGTGCCCCTTGAGCGGCCGTCCCAGCAGCGAAAGGTCGCCGATGATGTCCAGCATCTTGTGCCGCACGAACTCGTCCGGATAACGCAGCGGCTCGGTAGTCAACACAGCGTCGTCGCGGATCACGACGGCGTTTTCGAGGCTGCCGCCCTTGATCAGGCCGTTCTTGATGAGAAACTCGATTTCCTCGTAAAAGCAAAACGTCCGCGCGTGGGACAATTCCTTTTCCCAAGTCTTGGGGTTGACCTCGGTGGTGTAAAACTGCGTGAACCGCCCGCGTTTGTCGGCGCTGGTGCACGTGATTTTGAAGGCCTCATCCGGAAAGACCTGCATCAGGGTCTCGCCCAGTTGGAGCTGAATCGGCTCCTTGATGGCGTAAGGCTCCTGCTTTGCCTCCTGCGCCATGATCCCCGCCTCCTGGATCAGTTTGCAGTATTCCCGCGCACTGCCATCACCGATGGGGGGTTCGTTGGCGTCCAACTCCACCACGGCAT
>CAZWJC010000182.1:0-14744 GCA_964634255.1 uncultured Verrucomicrobiota bacterium
CACTCCAAACCCACACAGGGAACACCCTGACGGCGTTGTTCAGGACCGACTAAGTCGCCGTCGGCCTTCGCCCGCTCGCGTTGCGGGCGCGACCGTCCGCCCAGCTTCGCAGACGAGTGATCTGCTCGTCCATCGTCCGGGAGAGCGGGACGGTCTGGCGTAGCGCCTCCAGCACGTTCGCCGTGCTGAGTTCCTCTTGCGCCGAGAAAGCGTCGTAGAGACCGCTAATCACCGCTTCCTCGATTTCCGCGCCGCTGAACGCCTCGCTGGCAACAACCAACGCGGGGATGTCGAACTGCGCCGCATCACGTCCGCGCTTGGCGATGTGGATCCGGAAGACCTCGGCGCGCTCGTTTTCGTCCGGCAAGTCCACAAAGAAGATTTCGTCCAGCCGTCCTTTGCGGAGCAGTTCGGGCGGCAGTTGCGAGATGTCGTTGGCCGTCGCAACGACGAACACCGGCGCGGTCTTCTCGGAAAGCCACGTGAGGAACGTGCCGAACACACGGGCCGTCGTGCCGCCATCCGTGGCGCCCGACCCTTGCGAACCGGCAAACGCCTTCTCAATTTCGTCCACCCACAAGATGGCCGGGGCGACGGACTCGGCGACCGCGATGGCGCGGCGGACGTTTTCCTCGGACGAGCCGACGAAGCTGCCAAACATGCGGCCCATGTCGAAGCGGAGCAACGGCAGTTGCCACAGACTCGAAACCGCCTTCGCGCACAAGCTCTTGCCGCAGCCTTGCACGCCAAGCAGCAGAATGCCCTTCGGCGCGGGCAGGCCGAACTCGCGCGCCTGACTGGTGAGTGCCGCCGCGCGCTTCTGCAACCATTCCTTCAGCGCTGCCAGGCCGCCCACGTGGGCGAAGGTCTCGGCGGTGGCGTAATACTCCAGCAGCCCATTCTTCCGGATGATCTGTTGCTTCTCGGCGAAAACTTCGTTGACCGCATCGGCGGAGAGCCGTTCCTCCTGCACCAGGATCTTGGCGAAGACGTTTTCCGCCTCGCCGAGGGTCAGGCCCAGCGCGGCTTGCAGCAACCGGTCGCGGCCCGCATCCTCCAATTCGATCCTCACCTGCGGAAACTTCTTCACATCCTCAATGATCCGGTCGAGCAGCTCCGAAAGCTCGTCGCGCGTGGGCAACGGATGCGTCAGCACGGTGACTTCCTTCTCCAGCTCGGTCGGGATTTCCAGCACGGGCGCGATGAGAATGATCGTCTTGTGGCTGTTCTTCAGGTGCAGTGCGATCTCCTTGAGCTTCCGCACGACGGCGAAGTTCGCCTTCGTCAGGAAAGGATGGAAATCCTTGAAGACGAAAATGGCCGGCTCGACCTGGTCAATCACCTGGTCGAGCGCCAGGAGGGGGTCTTTGGTCGGGGCGTTGCGGTATTTCTGCGACTGGATGGACGTGCCGGCGGGCATGATGCCGGTGGTGCAGCTCCACTCGAAAATCTTCTTTTGCCGCTTCTGCGCGACTTCGAGCAGCAGTTGATGAGCGCGGGCTTCCTCGCTCGACAGGATGTAGAGGATTGGGTAGCGGGCGCGGATGAGTGTCTCAATTTCCTGAGCGAAATTCATGGCGGCGGGAGGATAGAGTGCAGGGCGAAGCAGCCGCAACCCAAACGGCGCTTACTCGGGCAATAGCCGACGCCACCACGAACGCGGCTTGCCGGCGCGGGGCTCCTTGAGCACGGATTCGGTCAACCGCGTCTTCACTGACTCCGGCACCTCGGTTTGCTTGGCGTCGAAGCGGAGCATTTCTTCCACCGAGGCGAACCCGCGGCTGGCCGCTTGCTGCTTCAGCTCTTTCGTCTCAATGGTTTCCTGCTGCTGTTGCTGCTGAAGCTTGGAGGATTGCGGTTTCATGGGCGGAGGCGGTTAAGCGGTCTTGGCAAACTCGGTGGCGAAGGCTTTGCGGGCGCGATGCAACTTGCCGCGCACGGCGTCGGAAGATTGCTCGGTCAGCCCGGCGATGTCGTCATAACTGAGTTCCTCGTCGGCGACGAGGAGGAGCAGCAGGCGGTATTCGGGAGTCAACCGGTCCAGTGTGGTTTGGATGCGCTCGCCAAGTTCCTTGAGCTCCAGCGCGCGGAATGGCGAATCTTCGCCCGCGCCGGCGGTGTCCAGCATGGTTTCCTCCTCGACTGTCTGGATGTGGCGTTCGCTCCAGGATTGCCGGAGGTTGCGGCAATGGTTCAGCGCGATCTGGTAAATCCAGGTGCGGATGGAGGAATCGCCGCGGAACTGGTCGAGCTTGCGCCAGACCTTGAGGAAGACGTCGTGGGTCGCGTCCTCGGCCTTGGTGGGGTCGCTGAGGAGGCGGAGGCAGAGATAAAAAATCTGGCGGCTGTGGGCCTCGTAGAGTTCAGCGAACTCCGGCGCCACCGCTTCCAGGCTGGCTGGCATTGGCATTTGCTCCGCCACAGTCGTTTCGGCCAAGAGAGTATCCACGCCGATTAGACAGGAGGGACAGGAAGTTGTCACGCCTGCAAGAAACAGTTCGTGTCTCCCGAGCTAGTTTTGTATGAGTAAAACGATGATGGCGGCGAATCCAAGTTTCCTGCTCACGCGCTACAGCCTGCTGAGCCGGCTTCAGAACTGGGACGATCAAGAAAGTTGGAAGGACTTTTTTGATACGTACTGGCGGCTGATCTACTCCATTGCCATCAAATCCGGACTCACCGAAACGGAGGCGGAGGATGTGGTCCAGGAAACCATCATCTCGGTCGCGAAAGACATCCACAAATTCCAGCGCGACCGCAAGCTGGGGTCGTTCAAAGGCTGGCTGCGCAATATAACCCGGTGGCGGATCGCGGACTATCTGCGCAAGCACCCCCGTCCGGCTGCCAGGAACTCCACGATTTCCCTGGAAACGAATACGACGGTCGATGTTGCCGAGATTCCCGATCCGGCGGGGGACGCCTTTGCGGCGGCGTGGGAGGAGGATTGGCAGACGAATCTCTTCAACGCGGCGGTGGAGCGACTCAAACGAAACGTCCGCGAAGAACACTACCAGATCTTCGATCTGCATGTGTTGAGGCACTGGCCCGTTCAGAAAGTAGCCCGGGCGCTGGATGTGAACGTCGCGCAGGTGTATCTGACCAAACATCGCCTTCTGGCCCAGCTCAAGAAGGAAATCCGCGTGATTGAGAAACAATGGTGAGAGATGCCTGAGACAGTGCCACCTGCCTATCCCGCTTCCGACGGCCCGCCCACCGGCGTCTACGCGCCCGCCATTCCCGATCACGAAGTGATTCGTATGATCGGTAGCGGCAGCAGCGGCCAGGTTTGGCTGGCGCGCAACGCCTTGGGAACGTATCGCGCCGTGAAGGTGGTCACCGAGAAATCATTCAAGCATCGGCGGCCTTACGAGCGTGAATTGCATGGGATTCTGAGGTTCGAGCCGGTTTCCCGCTTGCACGATGGTTTGGTGGACATCCTTCAAGTGGGGCAGAACGAGGAGGCGGGCTACTTCTATTACGTGATGGAGTTGGCGGACGACATCGTCGCGGGGCAGAATATCCAGCCCGAACGCTACCAACCCAAGACTTTAGCCCTGGGGCCGCACGGTTGCCGGCGGCTGCCGATTGCCGAATGTGTGCGGTTGGGGGCGGCCATCGCCTCGGCGCTGGGGTTCCTGCACCGGCACGGACTGGTCCACCGGGATATCAAACCCAGCAACATTATCTTCGTAAACGGCATTCCCAAGCTGGCAGACATCGGTCTGGTCACCGACATGTTCGAGCCTGGCGTGTTTATTGGAACGGAGGGTTTCATTCCTCCTGAAGGTTGCGGCACCGTGCGCTCGGACATCTACTCGCTGGGGAAAGTGCTGTACGAAATGAGCACGGGCAAGGATCGGCACGATTACCCGGAGTTGCCGGATGATCTGGCGAACAGCGCGGAAGCCGACGATTTGATCCTGCTGAACAAGATCATCCTCAAGGCCTGTCGCACCCGGCCCTGGCATCGCTATCAGACCGCCGAGGAGATGATGTCCGCTCTGCTGGCTTTTCAGTTCGACAAAAAGCGGCTTCGCAAGAGTCGGAACCAGCGGCTGCTCTCGCGGTCGGTTGGAACGATTGGCGCGATCGTGGCGCTTGTGTTGGTCCTCACGATGATTCAGCGCATCATTGCGCTGGTGCTCGAAGGTCCATAGCCGTTCGGGTGGGCACTGGACTGATTTCGATGGGGGGG
Organism: uncultured Verrucomicrobiota bacterium; assembly: GCA_964634255.1. GTDB lineage: Bacteria > Verrucomicrobiota > Verrucomicrobiia > Limisphaerales > MWDV01 > MWDV01. Next base: position 4,196 of record CAZWJC010000182.1, read on the forward strand.
TGCCGAATTTTGAAAGATTCCGCTTCGCCTTGCCGAGCTGTATGTGAATGGTAATGCGGAGAAACTTGAGGAACACAGGTGAACCCCAATTGCCCATGGCGACTGCGGACGTGTCATGGACAGTGCGGGAGGTGGCAGCACCTTGCTTTGCGACAAACATCGGGCGGCGCATTGCCACCCCACCGCCCATGCCTCCCAAGGCGAACCCTTGGGTCATTCTCCTCCCGGCAAACGACGACAGGGCCGGCAAAAGCTGTCGAGGCGAAGCGGTGATCATCGACCGCGCGGCCGACGGTGGGCACGTGTGTCGCGATTTCCAGAACTTGAAGGCTACCACTCCGGCAGAGCCCGGCCCGAATCTGTCGAGCCGGTGGGTGGCAGGCTTCGATGGTTGGCGAGGACGCTGCGGCGTATGGAGGGACGGCGCTGAATGCCGTCGTTGCCGCAGCGTCCTCCAAGAACGTGTGGGGCACAGCCGCAGTGGGAGCTGCGGCTTGTGAAATGAGCGCGGCTGAGGGTGAAGGATCGGAGCACCAAAGTAGCAGGCCTGCATTATGGGCCATGGTGAACCGTAGGGCTCCAGCCGCGCTCATTCTATTGTATGCGTGAACTCCGGAGACTGAAGACGATATGAACCTTCCGCTGGGCAAGGGCGTGGTCGTGCCGGTTTGCGGCACCAGCGTGGAGCATCCAAGCGGCACGGTTGAGGGTCGCCCGCTCAGAAACAAGAAGCTGCGGACGCAGCCAAACCTGCGTCCGCAGCTTGTGTGGGCTGAAGAAGTGACTATGGCGTTTGCGTGGTTGTGATCGTCACGTTCCAGCCGCCCGACAGTGAACCAGCATCGCCCCCCGCGTCATCTATGATGAAGAGCTGCCAGCCGCCATTCGGGTTAGTGCCACTGAAGGCGGACAGAGCGGTGGCGTATGGCCCGGCGGGCGCCGGGGCGCGGAGGATATCGCCGCCGCCGAAGTTGCTGGGCCGGTAGGTCGCCGTGCGGAGTCGGTCCTTGTCCGGCATCGTCGTGTTGACGGCGTCGTCGAAGGTCAGCGTGAGATTCTTGGCGTCCTCGGAACCGCCCGCATCCGACATCAACAGAACCTTCTGTCCCGCGGGGCCGACCAGCAGCACATCCAAGTCATCCGGGTTCTTATGGGTGAACCCGACAAGTTTCACGGTCACCTTCGCGATGGCGCCGGAGAGACCCGAGACATTGATCACTGAAGGATAGACCGAGGCGGGGGCGTTGTCCCGGATCGTAATGGATGATGTGTTGGCAAAGGTCCTGGCCGAGGATGTCCCTCCGGATGTCACGGTAATCAAGGTCGACGCGCTCTGGCCTCCAAAGCTGGCCGAGATGGTTGTCGTGCCTGCGGCTCGGCCCGTGGCCAGTCCATCGGCGTCCACCGTGGCGACTGTTGTACTGGCGGAAGCCCATGTCACCCCACTGTTGAGGGTCGTGGAGCTGCCATCCGAGTAGGTGGCGACCGCGCTGAACTGCCTTGTTTGCGCCACCGTGATGCTGGCGCTGGACGGCTGGAGGGCCAGACCCAGCAGCACTGGCGTGGCGGGCGTCACGGTCATCGTGCCAGTGACGAGGGTGATGGCGTAATTCGGGCTGGACGCTCCGCTCGGCACGATGGGATACGCTCCGGCCGGACTGCTGGCCGTTGCGGTGGTGGTAAGTGAAACTGGCGTGGTCAGGCTCGCGGCGGTGTTACCGTTGACGAACCCCTGGTAAGTCGCAGTGAGCGGCGGATTCGGCTGGCTGGCCATCTTGGTCTTGTCTTCCGCACGGATGGTGAGCGGCGCGGGATTCACGGTGAGCGTGCCGTTCACGGCGGTGACCGTGTAATTGACCAGCCGCCCATTCGGATCGCTCAACAGCGGGGTGATCGCGTAACTGCCCGCCGGACTCGCTGCGGCGGCGGCGCAATTGAAGGAAGCCGTGATTGAATCATCATTTACTACGCCCGCGAGCGTGCCATTGAAGGCCGGATTGGCTGCGCCGTAGAGACGTGCGGCAGAGTTGGCGGTAACCGTGAGCGGTTTCTTGCCGACCGCGAGCGTCACGGTTGCGGTTGCAGTGGTGTAAACTTCAGTGTCGTTCGGCGTGAATGTCACCGAGAGGGTCTGGTTGTCACCGGCCATAAGCACCGTACCGAGAGCGGGCGTGTAGGTGAACGTGCCCGGCACGTCGGCAGTGGCGTTGAGTTGAGTGCTGTTGAGTGCCGTGCCATAGATGATCCCGGCGGGCGCGGGCCAGGTAATCACCGGCCTTGTGACCGGCTTGATCGTCAAGGTTCCGTTCACGAAGGTGATCGCGTAGTTCGCATCCGCCGCCTGGCTGGGAACAATCGGATAGGTCCCCGCCGGGCTTGAGGTAGTGGCCGAAGTGCTGATGGCAACGGGCGTGTCCAAGCTCGCAGCGGAGTCGGCGTTAACGAAGCCTTGATACGTCACCGTAAGCGTCGGATTGGGTTGGTCGGCAAACTTGACTTTATCATCCGCTCCGATGGTGAGCGGAGCGGGATTCACGGTGAGCGTGCCGTTCGCCGAGGTGACCGTGTAATTAGCCAGCCGTCCGTTCGGGTCAGATAGTAACGGCGTGACCGGGTAACTGCCGGCCGCACTGGCAGCCGTAGCGGCGCAAGTGAAGGTCGCTGTAATGGCGTCGTTGTTGACGACGCCTGCGAGGCTTCCGCTGAACACAGGATTCGCGGCTCCATAAAGACGCACGGCGGAATTGGCGGTCACGGTGAGCGGCTGCTTGCCGACTGCGAGCGTCACGCGGGTGGCGGCGGTGGTGTAAGCCACTGGATCGTCAGGCGAGAAGACCAGCGAGAGGGTGTGGCTGCCCGCGGCGAGCACGGTCCCAGCGGCTGGTGCGTATGCGAATGTGCCAGGGACGTTGGCCGAAGCGCTGAGTTGCGCGCCGCTCAAGGCCGTGCCGTAAACAATGCTCGCCGGCGCTGGCCAGGTGATCACCGGGGTCTGGGGTTGAGGCGGAGCGCTCGCTTCGAAGCTGAGGAGCACTCCGGCAGGATCGCCGACGCTGCCGTTGGCAGCCAGTCGCGTCCCGAATATGTCAGCCGTGACCCCGTTGCGCAGGTCCTGCCAAGCCACCCAGAAACCGGCGCCACTTGCCGCGGCGGCGGGATGGTATTGATCTCTGGCGGTGTTGTTGAGGAGAAGGCCGTTCGCGTCACTTACCGCGCCGGCACTGTTGATACGGGCGGCGTAGATCGCGTACTTCGCGCCGGTGCGCCCATCCGCCCAGACGGCGAGGTGGCTCGTGCCGTTGGCGGCCAGGCGCGGGTTGGTCTGGTCATTTGCCGCCGTGCTGATCGCGGTGGGGCTGCCGACGGTGCCCGCACTCGAAACACGCGCGCCGTAGATGTCGAATTGTGATCCGCTGCGGAAGTCCTGCCACGCGACCATGAAACCCGTGCCATCGGCGCTGACGGTGGGACTGAGTTGATCTTCCGCGACCGTGCTTATGGCGATGCCTGCGGGATCGAGCGCGACGCCAGCGGTGTTCACGCGTGCGCCGTAGATGTCATACGAAGTGCCGCTGCGATAGTCTTGCCAGACCACCAAGTAGCCCGACGGGCTGCCGGAAATGGCTGGATTCAACTCGTTGTTCGTTGCCTGCGAAACGATCACGCCGTTCGGATCGAGGACTGCGCCGGTCGCGGAAACACGCGCGCCGAAGATATCAATGCTGCTGACCCCACCGCCCTGCCAGACGACAAAGTAATTCTGTCCATCGCTGGCCACGGCGGGCTGCAATTGATTCCCGGCATCGGCGCAGATTGGGAAACCGGCGGTATCAAGCACCACGCCCGCGGCGGTAACACGCGCGCCATAAACATCTGCGGTGACGCCATTCCGATAGTCCGCCCACACCACGAAGAAGTCCGTGCCGTTGCACGCCACGGCGGGTCGGACTTGGCTGCCGGGTGCGGTGGCAATCGCGAAGCTGTCCAGCACCTGCCCGGCGCCGTCGAGCAACGCGCCGTAGATATCGGAATAGGCTCCGCTACGGGAATCCTGCCACACCGCAAGGGACACGCCGGCGCCGCTGGCTATTGCTGGAGCCGCTTGGTCCAACGGGGCGGGTGTTGAGGCTGCGATGGCGAGCGTTGCGGCGGACAGGAGCACGGCCGGCAATCCAGATATGCGGGCAGCAAACCGAATCGCGCACCGGATGGAGAATCGAGAAGTCTGTGTTGGGATGTTCATGGATCAGGTTTCGGGTGAAGGAAGTTGCAGAGAGATCAGCGCGTCACCGCCGGACAAGAACGGGGTTGGTGTGGATTGAATGTGGGCTGTTGGGGCGGGAGCCATTCAGCCGTAATGGCGCGGGCGGCATCCACCACCGCAGGCAGCACGCCTTGCAGGATGGGAGATAGTTCGAGGCCGAACTCGATCACTCCGGGCTGCACGCCGAGCACGCCGATATCAGGCCAACGTCGCCTGGGAATGAACTCCAGCACGGAGAGCAAACCCAGTTCGTGGAGCGAAGTCATGGGTTGTTCGTTCCAGATGTCACTGCTGTGGCAGCGATAGATGGTGCCGGGCGGGCCGCCACCGTCCAAAGCGTCAATGGCCAATACTCGGGGAACGCTTTCCAGCCAGGACACGGCGCTGAAGACGTCCGTTCCGACCTCTAACACAAGGGTATCCGTAGGTGGGTTGGCTGCGAGCCAGCGCACCGCGTGAACGCCGATGCCATCGTCACGGAGGAGCGAATTGCCCAAACCGACGATCAAGCCGACGGGCGAGGCCACCGAGTCGGCAGCCACTACACTTCCGCTCACCGTTTGCAGCGAAGATGAACTGACGAAGGACATGACGACTGGGATAGCCCTTCAGATGAGCGCCGGCGCAGTGGCACGTGTCGGCACGAAGGCCGAAATGAGGTGGTTCGCCTTGGGTTTCATCACATGCACGGCGCACGACAGGCACGGGTCAAAAGAATGCACGACGCGCAGGACTTCAACCGGCTGATTGGCATCCTGAACCGGCGTACCGATAAGCGCCTCTTCCAGCGGGCCGCGGTTGCCCTGGTCGTCGGCGGGGGAGGCGTTCCAGCACGTCGGCGTGATGATCTGGTAACGAGCGATCTTGCGATTGGTGATTTGCACCCAATGGCCCAGCGCGCCACGCGGTGCCTCGGTCAACCCGATACCCGAGCCCGCGGTGGGCGTTGTGTAGGTCGAATAGGGCGACTGGCCCACCACGATTTGATCGGCCCAACCCGGCATCGCCTGGACAATTTTAAGCGCCTCGTACGCCCGAGCGCGATGCCGGTCCATGACGGAAATGCCGTAGGGGTAATCCCCGTTGATCCACATGCGCGCCAGCGGGCCGGTCTCATAAGGTTGCCCGCCATAGCGCGGCGCCTTCAGCCACGAGTAGCCGTTGGCTTTGGGATAGGCCGGGGTGGTGACGCCCTGGGCGGGATTGAGATTGTGCGTGGAATCGGCATACCATGAATGCGTGACTTGTTCGGTGACTTCAGCCGGATTCACCGGTTCGAGGATCGTCGAGCCAGCCACGGCCCGCCCCGGACGCAGCAGTTTCTTTGTCCCGCCGGTGTTGAGCTCAAACACGCCGAAGGCGAGCAGGTTGCGGTGGCCGCACCCGACCTCGAAGTAATCGCTGTACACGGAACCGAGCAGTTCCACGTCGGGCACATAAACGTCACGCACGAAGGCAAGTAGTTCGTTGCAGTAGCTCTTGAACTGCGTGATCTGAGCCGCGGTGGGCGCTTCGGTGAATCCACCGGGAATGTAAGCCGGAGAGATCGGCATGCGCCCGCCGAAGATGGCGCCCATCTCGTGCGCCTTGCGCGTCATGGTGAGCGCCTGCACGTAATGTCCCACCAAGGCCGCTGTTGTGGCCGCATCCACGCGGAAGTCCACGTGCCAGTGGGCCTGCCAAGGCGGCATGTCCGGGCCAGCGATGTAGTCCAGCGCCGCCAGATGGTAGAAGTGCAGGATGTGGGACTGAACGAAGTTGGCGCCCAAGACGAGATTGCGCAGGATGCGGCCGTTTTCCGGAATCGTCTTATTCGCCGCCTTGTCCAGCGCCAGCACTGCCGCCTGGCCGTGCGGGATGGGGCAAACGCCGCAGATGCGTTGCGTGATGTGCGGCGCGTCCCACGGATCGCGGTTGGTCAGGATGTTTTCGAAACCGCGGAAGAGCGTGCCAGTGGAGTGGGCTTCGGTGACGCGGCCGTCTTCGATGGCCACCTCGACCTTGAGGTGACCTTCCAAACGCGTGACGGGATCAATGGAGATGACAGTGGGCATATTCGGATTAGGCAGGTTGGCGGTTCAGGGCGTTGGTGCCAGGGAAGCTGGGGCTCGTGCAGCCAATACAAGGCGCGCCGGCGCCGATGCACCAGTTGACGCCGTTGTTCCAGCGGATTTGATCGCAATTCGCGAAGGTCTCAGGTCCCCGGCAACCGAGCGCTTTCAGACAGCGGTTCGGTACGCCGTAGGTATTGATCTCGTCGGTTTCTTTGAGCGGGCAGCGTTCGTGGAACTTCTGTCCGTAGATCGCGGTGGGGCGACGGTAAGTGTCCACCGCAATGGACTTGCCGAGGAGAAGCTGCACAATCGCCCAAACCATCCAGTTGGGATGAGGCGGGCAACCGCCAATGTTGATGGTCGGCCGGCCCGTAAAGGCGCCCACGCCAACAATCCCGGTTGGGTTCGGTCCGGCGGCGGGAATGCCGCCCCAAGAAGCGCAGGTGCCCATGCAGAGAATTGCAGCGGCGCGCGCCGCCAACTGGGTGACCGCCTCCGCAAACGTCACATCGCGTCCGTTCACCGTCCATGCCCAGCAGGCGGCCCCGTCGAACGCCGTGGGGATGCCGCCTTCGATTGCCAACACGTAACTGCCCGACTGGTAGGCGCGGTCAATGACAGCAGCAGCCGATTCACCGGCGACTGGGACTAGATTGGGGTGGTAGGCGAGGTTGATGTAGTTGATCAGCACGTCTGCGATGTCGGTGGGGGCAGTGGGACTGACGTAATTCAGTAGCGACATGGTGCATCCAGTGCATCCACTGCCCTGCAACCAGAGCACGGTTGGCCCAGACGGATTGGCCAGGGCGTGATTCAGCCCCGTCAGATCCAGAGGATCCAACCCGAGCACAACCCCCGAGGCCGTGCAGAACTTCAGAAAGTTGCGGCGTGATACTTGTCTCATACTAGTCTTGGCTTGATGTTCAGTTGCGCGTCCACCGCCGGTTCTCCAGCGGCGAAAGCCGTTCGCTTGCTGCCGCCTCCGGATCTACCCATCGGACCGGCAGCCCAAATCCGGCTGTCGCGCTTCTGCGCAAGCAGCCCCGTGATCATCCTCGGCTCAACGCTCGCCCCCTTGAAGAGTTGTCCGTTTCTGAATCGGCGTGGGTTGTTAGCCCCGTCCGTTGTGCCGAATGATCTGGCTCCGGCTCTAGCAGCCTCAATGCCGCGAGTGGACGCCGTTCGCTGCCTCGTCGATATCTGCGAACACCGTCAAAGCCACGGGCGCACGTCCGACAGGAAAGGTTCTTGTGGAAGCAATGAGGAAAGCCGCATGAAAACGCTTGAATTTCAGTGGAAAACTCCGATTGGACTGAAGTCAAATTGAGCCACCGCATTCCCTGACACCGTGCTTGAAGGTGCGGCCGAAATGCTTCGATCGAAGATCGCCGCGGCTGCCTTCGCCAGGCGTGAACATCGGAGCGCCGTCACGCGAAGGTGACACTTTCAATCGCTGACCGGCGACATTTCCAGTTACAGACGACTCCAATGCCCCGGAAATGCGTGGAAGCAGCGGAGAAGAATGGCTGTCACATCCATGTGACGGGAAGGGGCCTTGATTCACAGATGTGAGGCGCCCTTCCACAGGCTGATTGGGCTGCAATCGCCACGCTCTTCGGGGCAGCCCGAACATTCCGTTTGTCAGACGAGCGAGGCTGAAATAGGTTACGCGCGCGTCGGGCCCGGCGCGAGGTGCTGCGCCGACCCGTTGTTATTTCCAATCGGGCAGGCAAGAAGGGACGACGGGAGTTGACAGATCGCGCTGGAGCTTCTGTTTGGCGAGCGATCAAGCAAACAGTTCTGCAAACTAATTGCAGCAGTTTTCAAACGCACAAAGAACGGCAACGCATGTGTCTAGCCATTCCAGGTAAGATCGAGCGGATCACGGGCGACGACCCGCTGACGCGCATGGGGCAGGTCAACTACGGCGGCATCCTCAAGGAAGCCAGCCTGGCCTATGTGCCCGAGGCGCAGGTGGGCGATTACGTGATCGTGCATGTCGGCTTCGCGCTCAGCCGCGTGGACGAGGCCGAGGCGCAGAAGGTTTTCGAGTATTTGAAGCAAATGGAGGAGTTGGAGGAACTGGGGTCGCCTTCCACTGCCGCCGCGCCCGTCACGGACACCAAACCTTCGGGATAGGAGAACGGCCCGCTGTGCGATTCGGATGAAATTTCTGGACGAATACCGTGACGCGGATTTGGCGCAACAGCTTGCGCAGGAGATTCACCGCGTCACGACGAAGCCCTGGACGATCATGGAAGTCTGCGGCGGCCAGACGCACGCCATCGTGAAGTTCGGGATCGATGAGTTGCTGCCCAAGCAGATCACGCTGATCCACGGTCCGGGTTGCCCGGTGTGCGTGACGCCGCTGGAGATGATTGACAAGGCGCTGGAGATCGCGGCGCGGCCCGAGGTGATTTTCACGTCGTTCGGCGACATGCTCCGCGTGCCGGGCAGCACAACCGATCTGTTGAGCGTCAAGGCGCAGGGCGGCGACGTGCGCATCGTCTATTCGCCGCTCGACGCCGTGAAACTTGCCGCGCAGAACCCCGGCCGCGAAGTCATCTTCTTCGGCGTCGGTTTTGAAACCACCGCCCCCGCCACGGCGATGGCCGTGTTCCAAGCGGCCCAGCAGGGCTTGAAGAACTTCTCGATGCTGATCTCGCACGTGCTCGTGCCGCCGGCCATCGAGGCGTTGATGGCGTCGCCGAACTGCCGCGTGCAGGGCTTCCTGGCTGCCGGGCACGTCTGTACGGTCATGGGTTACGACGAGTATTTGCCGCTCGCCGCAAAGCATCGCGTGCCGATCGTGGTGACGGGCTTTGAACCGCTGGACATCCTGCAAGGCATCCTGATGGTGGTGCTGCAACTCGAATCAGGTCGCGCGCTAGTGGAGAACCAATACAGCCGTGCCGTGCAGCGCGAGGGCAATCGTCCGGCCCAGGAGTTGATCCGCAAGGTCTTCAAAGTCGTGCCTCGCAAATGGCGGGGCGTGGGCGAGATTCCGCACAGCGGGTTGGGTTTGGGCGATGACTATGCAGCCTTTGACGCCGAAAGGAAGTTTGGTCTTGCCGACCATCATGTCGAAGAGCCGGCGGAGTGTATGAGCGGGCTCGTGTTGCAGGGCTTGAAGAAGCCGCATGAGTGCCCGGCCTTTGGCACGCGCTGCACGCCGGAGCATCCGCTGGGCGCGACGATGGTGTCGAGCGAGGGTGCGTGTGCGGCGTATTACCGGTATCGGCGGCAACCGGCGGAGGCAAAGGCTTGAAACTCGAAATCCGAAATCCGAAATCCGAAGGAAGCTCGAAGCTCGAAGCACGAATACGGCTTTGGCTGGGCACTGGTTACAGTTTTCGGAATTCGGATTTGATTTCAATTTCGGAATTCCGATTTTGGATTTAACTCCCATGCCCACGCCCCCCGACTTCACCGCCGCGTGCCCGATTCCGATTTCGCAATACCCGCACGTCCTCATGGCGCACGGCGGCGGCGGGAAACTGATGCACCAGTTGCTTGAAAACGTCTTCGGCAAGGCGTTCAGCAATCCGATCCTCGACGCCCGCCACGACTCGGCGCAGTTTGCGATCCCGCCCGGCCGGCTGGCCATGACCACGGATTCGTACGTCGTGCGCCCGCTGTTCTTTCCCGGTGGCGACATTGGCTCGATGGCCGTCCATGGTACGGTGAACGACCTGGCTATGAGCGGAGCGCGTCCGCTCTACCTGAGCTGTGCGTTCATCATTGAAGAAGGATTGCCGATGGAAACGCTCTGGCGCGTGGTGTGTTCGATGCGCGACGCGGCCCAGCGCTGCGGAGTGCAGATCGTCACCGGCGACACCAAGGTTGTGGACAAGGGCAAGGGCGACGGCTTGTTCATCAACACCACGGGCATTGGCGTCATTGAGACGCCGCTGGCGATCACGCCCAAGAGCGTACAGCCCGGCGACGCCGTGCTGGTGAGCGGCGACCTGGGCCGGCATGGCATGGCGATTATGGCCGTGCGTGAAGGGCTGCAGTTTGAGAGCACGATTGAAAGCGATTCAGCCCCGGTGCATGAAGCCGTTTTAGACCTCATCAAGGGCGGCGTCGAAATCCATTGCCTGCGCGATCTGACGCGCGGCGGTTTGGCGAGTGCCCTCAACGAAATCGCCGAGGCGGCCGGTATTCGGATCGTGGTCGAGGAAAAGCTGATTCCTGTTCGCGAAGATGTCCATGCCGCGTGTGAGATGCC
>CAZWJC010000183.1:0-14719 GCA_964634255.1 uncultured Verrucomicrobiota bacterium
CGAGGAACGCCGTCTCGAACTTGCCGGTGTAATCGCGGAGCGGCGTGCCTGTTTCGCGGACGCGCCGGATGATCTTGTCCTCCACGTCCGTGATGTTCATCACGTGCTGGACGGCGTAGCCCTTGAATTCCAGGTAGCGGCGGACGAGATCGGCGAAGACGAACGTGCGCCAGTTGCCGATGTGCGCGAAGTCATAGACCGTCGGCCCGCAGCAATACATGCCCACGCGCTTGCCCGCGGGGTCGAGCGGCACAAACTCCTGCACGGAGCGCGACAATGTGTTGAACAGCTTCAGTCCCATGATCGAAACCCCGGCAGGTTAAAGCGGAGTGGGGGAAAGGAAAGGGAAAAGCTACGGTTGCATACTGCGCTGGAATCCCGAGTGACTTGAACGCCGAGCTCGTGCTCGGCTTGCCATCGACAGCCATCCCAACGCCAGCAAGAAGCCGACGCAACACTTCATTCAGCAGGTGACGCCTTGCTCAGATCGCTGAAGATTGCATTGCAGCGCTAAGCGTAACTGTCTTTTACTGCTATCGCCGTGAGTCTGTTTGCTTGACGACGCCATGTCGTCAGTCGGCAGTCCCTCAGCCATGCCCCGAGGAGCAGTATGGTGAAAACGCGCCGTTTTGGATGGCAGCGAGCAGGAGGAAGAACACCACGGAGGACGCGAAGGCGCCAACCAACCCCAGCACGCGCCCCCAGCGCAAGTAGGGCAGGGCGGGGTTCCACTCCGTTCCGCGTCGGCGCAGCACCGTCCAGCCGTGAATCCATGAGATCGCCGCCATCGCGAATCCGAGGATGGGGATGAACGAGAGCAGTCCGAAGGCAAAACAACGCATGGAGCGGTTGACCGCTTGGATCAGGTCCATCGTTTTCTCGGGTTTCATGGAGTCGCGGGCGTGGATTTGGTTTCCAACGTGATAGAGGGGGCTGAAGCCGGAGCGTTAGTCTGCGACTTCTCCAGCCGCCGCACTTGCTGGCGTTCGATCAACTGCAAGTCCTTCTTCAAGACGACCAGCGTCTTTCCGTTGGCGGCGACGAGCGCCAGCATGATACCCAACAACACGATGAACACCACGACGGCTGAGCCAGCTTGGCGATTTGGGGAATGACGTGTTTTCATGGCTTGGCAGATGGGACGGCTTCAAAGCTGAACACGGGCGGCACGCGGACTTGAGGTCGCGTGGGAATGAGTTCCACGTGCCACCGCCAGCCCGTGACATGCGTGCGCCGGTCGGCTTCCATTTGCGAGGTTTTGACTTTCGGCAGTATGGTCACCCACCGGTCGGTTGACGCCAACTTGCGGGAGACCTCGCCCGCGGTGAACGCGTAGATCACCCGGTCTTTGCCGCAAGGAATTTCCAAGAGTTGACCGTCCTCGGCGGCAACGGCACGGATCGGCCCGGTGGCACTACGGATGTCCGCCCGCCAGTGTTCGCCGGCGCGCAGGGTGCGCGCGATGTCGTCGGCGTGGTAGCGCAGCGACTTGGACTTGTCCCAGCAGGCGTAGAACGCGGCGAAGCCCAGTCCCAGGAGGATCATCAACACGCTGATATAGACCATGCACTCAATCAGCATGACGCCGGCGGTCCTGGATTTCGGATTTCGGATCTCGGATTTCATTTCACCGTCACCTCCCGCACCACGGCGCCGACGCCTTTGCGCACTTCCGGCCGCCACTCCAGCCGCAGATGGTTGCCGGACTTTGTCAGTTGAAAGCTGCCCGGCGGCAAATTTGTCGCTGCCGGGGCGTGGACCGCATAGGCGGCCTGTCCGTCGGAGAACGCGCGCCATTCGCCGGCGGCGAGGACTTCCATTTCGCCGTCCACGATCCCCATCGCCAAGCCGCGCCAGTAGTGGGCGCGCACCAGTTGCATCTCTTTGGCGAAGGAAAGTCCCAACGGCAACACGGCCAACCCGAAGATTGCCAGGCCGATCATCAGGTCCGTCATTAGCATGCCGGATTGGCGTCGCCGCGCGCCCCGCCGGTCGTCACGAAGAATTTTGAATCGCATCATATGCCCGCCCTTTCAATGATCGCGATCAGTGCCGCGAAGACTGCCGTCGCCGTGAGCGCCACCACCACGCCGTTGAAGATCACCAAGCCGCTGGTGATCACATGCGCCGTGGCTTCCTCCTGCTGAAATGCCTTGGCGTCGAGCGTTTCGTGCCAGCCGTTGAGCGCACAGAGAAACCCATCGCGGGCATGGCAGGCGTTTGTCAGCCGCCACTTGAACTCCCCCGCATCGTCCCAGGCCGTGATCGCGTCTTGCAACTTCGCCCCCTGTTGCAGGGCCAGCCCAACTCCCTCCGCCCGCCGACGAGCGATGGCATTGGCCGTGCAATCGCCGGCGAGTCGCACCGCTTCGGGTTCCGGCACGCCGCCATCCAGCAACACGGCAAGCGTCGCTGAGAAGGTGCGTTGGAGACGCTTCCGCTTCCACGGAACGCGCCAGGCCAACCAGTCCACAATGGGAAACCCGCCCCGTTGCAGCCACACGGTCACTCGTGGCCCGGCCACGTAGGCAAGCGCTGCGACAAACAGCCCCGCCGCGAAAACCAGCTCCGCACCAACCAGCCAACGCGACGACGCGAGCGCCAGCCGGGTGATGGCGGGTAACGACGCTCCCTCACCCAAGTCGAAGAGAATTTGCAGCAGTTTGGGCCACACGAAAACTTGCAGGCTGATAATCAGGAAGATCGCTACCGGTGAGAACACCAGCAGCAGCATGATCAGGTAGTGGTAAGCGCTCTGGACACTGGCCGGACGTTCGCGCAGCCACTCACGACAAGCCGGCAACACGCGGCGCACGTCGCCCAAGCGCGCCCCCACCCGCAGCATAGCCACTACCGGCGGCGGCAACAGGCGGGGGACTCGCTCCAACGCCGCGTCGAGCCGCAAACCTCGCTCGATGTACGCTGCCAGGATGTGAAAGCGCACGCCCAGCGTGCGGTCGCGACTGGCGGCGGCACCTACAACGGTTTGTTCAACCGAACGCCCTTGGGCCAAGCCGATTTCAAGGAGGTCGAGGAACAGCCGCGCCCGTTCGCGCCGTCGCAGGGGAAGAGACAGGCAGAAGTGGATCACGGCGGCCAGTCCGCCAACCGGCACCACAAATAGCAAAACGTAGCCGAGAAACGCGGCGACGAATTGGAGGATGGCCAGCAACCCTCCGGCGGAATCCGCGAGCAGCAGTGGTAGCGTCGTCGCCATGTTAGCCTCCAATCCCGTTCAGCAACTGGACGAACACGAGGAAACCGCTCACCAGGGCCAAGCCTTGCGAAAGGATGATGACACCAAGGAAGAGTACCGAAACCGGTAGTGCAGCGTACAGCCCCAACTCTGCTCGATAAGCGGCCCGCGCCTCGTAGATTTCCGCCGCCCGTCGGAAGCCGCCCGCCATGTCCTCGCCCGAGCTGGACACCAGCCAAGCAAACAAGGGCGGAAACGTGCGGCTCTGGGCCACGACCTCGGCAAACTTGGTATGTCCGGCTGCCAGATTCGCCTGCCAGCGTTGGAGGTCAGCGGCGGCCTTGCCACTCTCAAGCTGCCCCAGGAGCGCGAGGGCGTCCGGAAGAGTCACGCCCCCCTTCAGCAATAGATGCATTGAGGCGGCCAGCCGGGCCACGCTGGCCTCACGGAAGGCCGGCAACCGCCAGCGCACGCTCTGGCGGAAACGCGGCACCACCAGCGCCGCCAGCGCCAGCGCAAACAGCAGTCCGAAGAACGTGGGATAGACCCACAGATTTTCGAGCAATGGCATGGTCATCCGCGTGAACGCCGGCAGTTGCGAACCTCCCATCATGTCATTGATCAGTCCAAACCAGCCCGGGCGGATGGCATGCGTCCAGATGACGGTGAGCAGGCCCGACACGGCGAACGCGGCAAATAGAACGATCAGCGGATAGACCATGAGCCCCTTGAGCCGTGTCCAGAGGTTGTTCTGGCGTTGGTAGTAGTCGGCCAACAAGGTGAGTGCCGCCGGCAGATTGCCACCTTTCACACCCACCAGGATCATACGGCAATAGAGCTCGGGCAGTTTCCGCGCGGCCAGAGCGGCGGCCAGCGGCGTCCCTTTCGCGAGATCAGCCTCCAGCGCCTGCAACTCCTCCCGCAGCAGTCCCCGGCGCATTTCCTGGCAGAGCTTGCGCAGCGCGCCCTCCAGCGGGATGCCGTCGCGGAGCATCGCGGCCAGCTGCTGGTTGAAAAAAGCAAATTCGTCGTGGCTCATTGCGTCATCCTCTCGTTGCTGGATTCCTGTTCACAGTCAATCCGACCGGGCTACTGGAGAAACGTCACGCGGCGAGTTGAATTGCAGTGCCCGTTGGCCGAAGGCTGCGTTCGAGCAGCCAGGAGAGAAGTGCGGCGTTCTGCTCAACTGCCGCTACACCGCAGCCTCGAAACTGCCACCCAAGACACGTCGGGCTTCCGCCTCGTTCGTCAGCTTTTGCTCAACGAAGGCCCGCGCGCTTTCGGCGAGCGACGGTTTGGCGGCAAATTCTTCCAAGTCCCGCAGCGCCACGCGGCGGCGCATCGCATCATTGACGCGCAGCCATTCCACCAACGGCAGGCGCCCCTTGTAGCCGGTTTGCAGGCAGGCCGCACAACCTTTGCCCTCGCATGCGCTGCACAACCGTCGGATCAAGCGCTGGTTCAATACCAGTTCCACCGCCGATGCCACCGCCGAGTGATCGCTGCACATGGCTAGCAAGCGCTCGAACACGCCACGACACGAGCCCGCGTGCAGCGTGGAGATCACGAGATGCCCGGTGAGGCTGGCGCGAACGGCGAGGTTGGCCGTCGCCTCGTCACGGATTTCACCGATGATGAGCGCTTGCGGGTCCTGCCGCAGCAAATGGCGCGCGGCGCGGGCGAAATCCAGCCCCTGTGCCTCGTTCACCTCCGTCTGCATGATGCCGGGCACGATCTGCTCCACCGGGTCTTCCACCGTGATGACGTGCCGCCCGCCGAGTTCAGCCAGTGCACGGAGACAGGCGTAAATCGTCGTCGTCTTGCCGCTCCCTGCCGGGCCGGTGAGCAGGAGCAGGCCGCTCGTCTGCCGGAGAAACCGGTCCAGCTCCGCGCAGGCGTCCACCGGAAACTCCAGCTCGCCCAGCGCCTTCACGACTGCGGTGTTGAACAGCCGTAGCACGATCTTCTCGCCCGTGACGGTGGGATACGTGGCCACGCGGATGTCGTTTTGCGCGCTGACTTCCTGCCGGTCAATCCGTCCGTCCTGCGGCAGGGAATCCTGGTAGGTCTTGAGTCGGGCGAGGAACTTGATGCGACCAAACACGCGCTCGGCGACGTTCTCGGGCAACTCGGACGCGGGCGTGAGCACACCGTCGAGCCGGAAGCACACCTCGGCGCTCTTGCCGCGCATCTGGAGATGGATATCGCTCGCCCCGGCGCGCTCGGCCTGGTGGATGAGCCGTTGCAGCACCTCCGGCGCGGAGTTTTCGTCCGTGCTGTTCGTGTCCTGGCTGGCGTTTGCTTTTTCCATGAATTGCCTGCGGCCGAATCCTGCGGCTGGAGTTTGGGACAAGTCAAAGCCCGAATTGTCACGCGGGTGTTTCAGTCCTTACCCAATCAGCGGAAGCGCTCTCCCTATGCGCAATACGATAGCCGAGTGATCCGGACCGCGGTCGATCCAGCGGGCGCAGCAGGTGGAATGCGGAGGGAGCTTTGAACAACCTGACCGCACCAAGTGCTGCGAGCGAGAGACCGCTGGCGCTCCGAAGTCCGTGAGGCTTCGGGGACGGGGAGTTTGGATGTGGTTGACCATTGCCAAGCGGGGTGGCTTCGGCTAGAACGCATCGACCGCGTTTTACAGCCTGCCTTGCGCAAACGCGATCTTGGGGAGTAGAGTATGAGCGATGAAACTGAGATTGGATCTGCTGGAGCACCTGACGGCGGAGGACATTCGCCAGGCCGCGGAGGAATCGGTTCACCGCTTCAAGCCCGAGCCCAATTTCTCAAGAACTGGGACTGGCACGCTGTCATCGGCATCAACCGAGGAGCGTGCGAAAGAGGTCGCGCACAGCACGGAATTAACTCGGAAACTGGAGCAGCGTGCGCAGCAGACTGGGAAGCGCTCCGCCTCCAAGCCCTGACTCTCGGCAAAGTCTTCGACCAACTGCGTGCCTACCACCGCAGGGCACCGTTCCTCTTCTTCAACGGCAACACCTTTGCCACCATCGGGCGGGAGCTTTCTTTTGCGTTGTTCAGCGATCTGGTGCCCGGGCGCAAGCGCGAGGTTGGTTCCGCGGTCGCCCACTACATCGCCGGCGTGTTGGACCGCCAAGCCATGGTGGACGCTGTGGAAACCCTTTGCCAAAGCACGATCCTCCAGCCCGGAGACCGCGTCATAACCCTGCGCGGGACGATGCATGGGACAATCCTGCGCGTGCTGGCGGATGGCCGCGTGGTGTGGCGCGCGGATTCCGGCGCGGAACTCACCGCCCTGCCAGAGAGCCTGGTCACCGAAACGAAGCGCTGACGTTCGAGACTCAAGCATGCGCCATTGCAGCGCCTCCGGCGCGGAGGTTTCGTCCGTGCTGTTCGCGTTCTGACTGGCGTTTGCTTTTTCCATAAAATGCCTGTAACTGGAATCCTTCCTCTGAATTCTGAGACAAGTCAAAACCAGAACCGTCGCGTAGCGCATTTTTGAACGCGGAAGCGTATTGCACTTGCCGCCTGAATGGTGCATATCAGCGGGCCATTTGTATTCATGAGCAAGAACACATCGAAATCGAAACAGAACGACGAGGCGAAACTGCTGGCGTTGTTAAAGAAAGTGCTGCCCAAGGCCACCCACGATCCGGAGCTGGCGGGCAAGATTTATCAGGCGGTCGAAAGCGAACTCAAGGCGAAGGCCAAGACGACGGCGTTCGAGAAGTTCTGCGACCGCGTCGAGCTGCCGAATCTGGAACCGAAGACAGTCGAGGACGTGACGCTTCAGTTCGCGGCGGCGTTTGCCGAAGGCGACGTCACGATCCAGCCGAATCGGAAGGATCAGACCCTGGCGGTTGAGGTATCCATGCCGGACGGCGCGCAGTTCAGCACCGAAATCAAGGTGCGCCCCGTGGCGGAGACGAGCGACGAGCAGGAGGTGAAGCTCAAGTTCGTGCCGTTCCCGGTGAGTCTGCCGGGCGATCCCGAACTGATCTGGGAGTTGGCGAAGCAGGAGACGCTCACGTCCGAAGAGGCTGGTATGGCGCTCTCGAAGGTGGAGGACGATTTCTGGGCGTCCAAGGCCGGGCAAAAGTGCCTGCGCGATCGCGTGGAGCGGAGCTTTCCCGAGTTCATCGCCCGCGCGCCCTCGGGGATGCTAAGTGAGGTGGGACTCAAACGGCATTACAAGACGCCCGAGCCGCTGCGGATCCACAAGGCGCTGACCCCACAATCAAAGCGGAAGGGCTAAGCCGGAACGGTGACTTGAGAAGCAAGGCTGCGGCCAGCGGGGCTGCGACGCCCACGTCGCCGACAGCCAAGGCGATGTCTGGCGACAAAGCCGGCGGGGCAGCCCGTCGGTGCGCGGATTTGTTGCGCGACGAAGACGTCACCGCCTCGCGGGTCCGGATTTCCATGGACGCGCGCGGCAGAGCGGGTGCAGTATCGCCTCCAGCTTATGAAACTGGAGATCGTGGGGCCTCACCCGTTTGAATGCGACGCGGAGGGGCGGCAGAGAGCGCGGATTGGGACGCTCTTTGTGGATGTGCCGGCCGTGTACACGCGCCTGCCCGGGGTGCATGCCCTGCAGCGCATGCAGTTTGTCGAGTGGTCGAATGCGCGACGTGCCGCGGCCGGTCAACCGCCGTTGACGAGCGAGGAGGAGCAATGTCTGTTCGAGCACTCGGTGGATTTGTTCTTCGAGCCGGCTCAAGTTCTAATTCGACCGAATCCCGAGCGCATGGACCTGGCGTTCGCGGCAGACGAGCTGCTCCAGTCGCTGGTGTCCAAGGGGCAGATCGGGTTTCTCTCGGTGGCCGACGTGCGAGTGCGGGAGGCGATCAAGCGGCGGGGTGAGTGTTGGCGGCTCAGCGCGATTCCGAAAGACCGCGAGGCGAAGCGGGCGTTGGTGTTCGGCTCGCGCGTCGCGATCCACGGGCTACCGATCTACTTCTACAACCGCCTGACCGGCACGCGCTGGTTAACCTGCCAGGATTTTGAGGAGTTGGGCGGGCTGGAGCCGCCGGCGCTGGCGCAGCATCTCCACGAAATCGCCGAGCACAGCCTGCAGCGCAATCGCCTGGGCCGCCCGGAGGTGGATTTCTTCGGGTCCGATCTGCGCGGACTCGGTCCGCGGCGTTTTGCCGGGATTCCGTTTACGCAACTCCCGCCGGAGCGGCTTCGCGCGCGTTTCGAGGAGTTGGCCGCGCTGTTTCGTTCCGCCGTCCACGAGTCCTTTCGTCGTAACGACTGCCATAACTCGGCGTGGTGCGATCGCATGCTGGCGACGCTGTTCCTGGAAGGAAACGAGACACGAAACGAGCAGGTTCTGGCCGGCCTCAGTCCGGAATTCTTTCTCCAGATCGAATGGCTGCCGGGCGGACGCTTCGAGGAAGGGGAATTCCTGCTGGATTGCGTTTTCGATGAGGCGGAACAGCATCCAGAGGATGAAACCCTGCAGAGTTTGTGTGATCCGCGGGCCAAGGGAATCATCTTCAATCTCATTCGCGAATACGGCGACGTAGAATACGTCAACGTGGGACGGGTGCCGGAATCACTCTCGCTGGAGCGCCCACAGAAGCGGGGTCGCCGCGGGGTCTATTTGGTGGAGCTCAAGTCCCGCAGCCAGCACGAACCGATTCGGCGGTTTATCCGTCTCCAAAAGTGGGGTGTGTGGGAACACTTGGACGAAGGCATGGAGCTGCTGCGCTCAATTGAAGAAAGCGAGGAATATAGCGATTACTGGTTGGATCGACGGTTGGGGTGCCGACAACTTGGCATGAACCTCCCCAGCCGCGTGGTCATGCGCCGGCTGACGGAAATCTATCGCGGCAGCGCAGAACGGTATCGCGGGCAGCCGATTCGCACGGTTTACTTCGAGCGCGATTATCTGGCCGGCGTGGCGACCGACAAATTGTCGGTGGAGAAATACAGCATGCCGGGCTACGCGGCCGCGCTGGCACGGCTGCTGGGGCAGGCGGCTGCCTCCAGCTTGATCGTGGGGCGCGCCCTCGACCAAGGAGCGCAGCCGGTGTTTGACGATGGTGACGAGGTGTTGCGTGAGGGAGCTGACGGGCTGCCGTCGGAAATCCTGGTCGGCGACCACAGCGGGGCATTTGGTGAGTATGAACGTCCGTTAGTGAACTACGCTGATCACTACGCGCGCCCAGTCAATAAGCGCGCGAAGTTTGTGCCCGACGTCCGGGAGTTTGCCGAACAGTATCTGAGCGCCTTCCGAGACCAGTTCGTCCACATCCAGGCGGATTACCGCAAGCGCCGTCGCGCTTTCGATACGCTCTTCAAGCACTGCAAGTTCGACCCCGCAGGAAGCTTCGGCTATCGCTGGGAATGCGTGCTGCGGCGGTTGGACAACACGGAGGTGAACCTCCTGGTGGAAAGTGTTCGCACAAAAATCTACGTCCTGACGCCGATGAAGCCGAGCGAGCCTCAATAGCTCATCTTGTCCAGCTTCACCTTGCCGCGAAAGATCCAGTAGATGCTCACGGTGTAGGCCAGCACAATCGGCACACCGGTCAGAGCGATGGTCAGCATGATGCCGAGAGTCTTCTCGGACGAAGCCGCGTTGTGAATGGTCAGACTGTGCGCGAGGTCGGGATTGCTCAGGACGAGGTTCGGATACATCTCCAGACCGAAGAGCCCCATCAGCGCGGCCATAGCCACGCAGGAGGAAAGGAACGCGCGCCCGTCCCGTCCCAGATGGATTTCGCGCGGGATGTTGGCGATCGCCAGCATGTTGACCACCGCGACACTGAAAAGCCACGGTTGGGCGCGCATGCGCGCCGCCATGTGCGGCACGTAGAGCAGCGTGGCCATGGTCGTGACCGCGTAGCAGATGATGAAGAAGATGATGCAGTTGTTAATCCAGCCACGAAGCTTGTCGTGCAGCGCGCCGTCCGTCTTCATCAACGCGTAGATCGCGCCGTGCATCATGAAGAGCGCAACGGTCGTGACGCCCACCAGGAGCGGGTAGGGGTGAAGCAGGCCGAGGAACGTGCCGGCGAACTCCCCGCGGGCGTCAATCGGGATGCCCCAGGCGATGTTGCCCATTGCCACGCCAATCAGCAGGCTCGACAGGATGCTGCCGCCGGCGAAGCCCACGTCCCACATCTGTCGCCACCAGCGCATCGGCTGTTTGCTGCGGAACTCGATGGCCACGGCACGGAAGATCAGCGCCACGAGCAGCAGGATGAACGCGAGGTAGAACCCGGAAAACACCGTGGCATAGACGTTCGGGAATGCGGCGAAGAGCGCGCCGCCACCGGTGACGAGCCAGACTTCATTGCCGTCCCAGACCGGTCCGATGGCGTTGAGCATGGTGCGCCGCTCCAGGTCATCCTTCGTGAACAGATGCAGCGCGCCGACGCCCAGGTCGAAGCCATCGAGCATCGCGTAGCCGGTAAACAGCACGCCGATGAGGATGAACCAGGTGGTGTGGAGATCGAGGTTGCCGAAGCTCATGGCCGCCTCCCTTCGGGCAACGCCAGCTTGCCGCTGGGCGTCAGGTCCGCGTCGTCGGGGCCGTGCTGGATCTTGTCGTTGAGCAAGTACACGAAGACGGCGAAGAGCAGCAGGTAGATCACGGTGAACAGGATGAGCGAGGCGAGCACTGCCTCCGCCTTCACAACGGCGGAGAGGCCCTCTGAAGTGCGGAGCAAACCATAGACAATCCACGGCTGGCGGCCGACCTCGGCGGCGAACCAGCCGCACTGGTTGGCCAATTGCGGACCGAGCACCGACAGGACGAGCAGCCACAGCATCCAACGTTTCTCGAAGAGTGATCCGCGCCAGAAGTAGAGGAAACCCAGCGCCGCCACCGCGATCATCCCGAAGCCGATGGCGACCATGGCATGGTATAACTGGAATGTGGAATTCACCGGCGGCCTATCCTCCGGCTTGAACTCATGCAAGCCCAGCACCGACTTGCCCGCGTCGCCATGCGTCAGCCAGCTCAGCATGCCGGGCATCGCCGGGCCGGTGACCTTCTCGTTTCTCTCGTCCACCCAGCCGAAGAGTGTGAGCGGCGCGTTGGTCGTGGTTTCGTAAAGCCCCTCAAACGCCGCCAGCTTCGCCGGCTGGTTATCCGCCACGCCCTTGGCGCTGTCGTGCCCGCTCACGAGTTGCAGCAGCGATGCGATCAATCCCACCACCAGACCGACATGCAGCGCCGCCCGCGCGAAGCGCTCGTGCCATTTCTTTAGCAGGTACCACGCGCTCACGCTGACGACGAGAAACGCGCCGGCCTGCCACGCCCCGCACAGCGTGTGGAAGAGCCGGTCCATCGACGATGGGTTGAACACCATCTCCCAAAAGTCCGTAATCTCCGCCCGTGCCTTCAGCCCCTCGCCGACGATGTGAAAACCCGCGGGCGTTTGCATCCACGAGTTGGCGACCACGATCCAGATGGCGCTGAAGTGCGCGCCCAGGCAGACCATGCACGTGGCGAAGAAATGCAACTTGCGCCCGACCCTGTCCCAACCGAACAGCAGGATCGCGAGGAAACCGGATTCGAGGAAGAAGGCGAAGATGCCTTCCGCCGCCAACGCGCTGCCGAACACGTCACCCACATAGCGCGAGTAGGTGGCCCAATTCGTGCCGAACTCGAACTCCATCACGATGCCCGTCGCCACGCCAATGGCGAAGGTCAGCGCGAACACGCGCGTCCAGAACCGCGCCAGTTGGTGGTAGAGCGGATTCTTCGTCTTCAACCAGAGCGCCTCGAAGATCACCAGCATCACCCCGAGCCCGATGCTTAGCGGCGGGTAGATGTAGTGAAACGAGATCGTGGCCGCAAACTGGATGCGCGATAGCGTCAGCACGTCCATAGACAAGAGGATTGTTGTCTTGACGCACACACAAACGCAAGGCTCGCATTCAACCTGGCCGCGCGCCTCCTCCGTTGCACACTCCGTGGACGAAGGGCGATTCGGAGTCAACGGCGAGAACATGGTTGACATATCAACAATATGGCTATAAACAATAGCCATGAAAGAGAGCCGGTCAGCTTCCACCGTCCGCTACCAAGCCTTGCTTCAGCTTCTCCGCACCGCGGACACCTTGTGGAATGCCAGCCGCGGGTTCTTTGCCCGGTGGGACCTCAGCCCCAGCCAGTTCAACGTGTTGAATCTCCTTTCGGACCAGCCCGACGGGCTTTCGCAGATCAAACTGGGCTGCCTGCTGATCACGCATCGCTCGAATGTTACGGGGCTGGTGGACCGGCTGGAACGGCGCGGTCTGGTGGCGCGGCGAGACTCGGCCACGGATCGGCGCGCCTATCGCGTGGTGCTGACGGGTGCCGGGCATAGGCTGATCGGGGAAATTCTCCCGGAGTACTACCGAGTGGCCGATGAGGTTTGGGCCGGTTTTTCGCCCCTACGTGCGAAGACCCTGACTTCCGATTTGGCGGGTTTGACCCTCAACGCAGAGAAACTCATGAATGCGAAGGAGGCAACATGCAAACCACATTCCAAGCGGGTACGCTCCCAACGGGGCGGGTCTTAATCCATGGCGCGGTGGCGGTGCTGGCGTTTCATCTCGCCTACAGCACGCCTCGCCTGAGCGGGTTGGTGGTGGCCTATCTGTTCTGCCTGATCCAAATGGCACGGGCGGAAACTTGGCGGCGGGCGTTCTATCCGGCGTTGGCCGTCGGTTTGTTGATCGCCGGCCCGCAACTCCACTTCTTTTGGGCCATCTTCGGCGGAGGTGCCGTCGCGCTCTGGCTGATCCTCGCGTTTTGGATCGGCCTGTTCGTCGCATTGTCGCGCCTGTGCCTGGTGAGGTGGGGGCCGGCCTGCGCATTGTGGCTGGTTCCGTTTCTCTGGACGGGTCTGGAGTATTTCCGAAGCGAACTTTACCACCTGCGGTTTTCCTGGTTGAACATCGGCTACGCTTTTTCCGACCACTTGACGATGTTGCCGGTCGCGGGCCAGTTGGGCATGTATGGCGCGGGGTTTCTGGTTGCGGCGGTGGCAGCAGGCCTATCCTGTCTGTCACTGCGCCGGGCCGGTCTGGCCGGTTTGGCACTGGTCACGATGGTGGCGTTGCTGCCGAACTGGCCTGCGGAACGACCGGCTCTGGCCGCTGTACATGACGAAGGCGTCGTCGTGGCGGGCGTGCAGATGGAATTCCCAACCGACGACGAAGTGCTTGCCGCGCTGGACCAGGTCGTGAAGGCGGTACCCAACGCGGAGTTGTTGGTGTTGAGCGAGTACACCTTCCAGGATTCTGTTCCCGAGCGCGTGAAACGCTGGTGTCGAGACCATCGGCTTCACCTCATAGCCGGGGGCAAAGACCCGGTGGCGGGCGGGGAGTTCTATAACACCGCATTTGTTGTCGGACCGGATGGCGAGATTGTCTTCCGGCAGGTCAAGAGCGTGCCGATTCAGTTCTTCAAGGACGGCCTGCCGGCGCCAGAGCAACAACTGTGGGAATCGCCCTGGGGCAGGATTGGGATCTGCATCTGCTACGATCTGAGCTACACCCGGGTCACGGACCGCTTGATTCAGCAAGGCGCCGAGGCGCTTGTGGTGCCGACCATGGACGTGGCGGACTGGGGGCGGCAGCAGCACGAATTGCATGCCCGTGTGGCGCCAGTTCGCGCGGCAGAGTATGGCGTGCCGATCTTTCGCGTCGCTAGCTCAGGCGTTTCGCAACTGGTTGACGGTTCGGGGCGGGTGATCGCAAAGGCTGGATTTCCGGGCGAGCGGGAGATTATCGCAGGGCGAATGTATCCGGCCGGCCGAGGCTCATTGCCCGTGGACCGCTGGCTCACGCCAATGGCCACCGGCGTGGCCGTTATCCTGATTGCTTGGGTGCTGCTTGGACGCGGCCTCCCTTATTACTGGGAGAGATGCGCCCGGCGCGGCGACAGAAGAAGCGGACTTGTTCCTGAACAGCCGGCGGTCGGCCGAGGTTTGCCTCAAGCCAACCGTGCGCAGGCTCTCAACGAAGGCCCGACAGTCGCCGCCCTTAGCCTCGCTGCGGGGCGCAATTCACCAGGGACCTTGGCGGCTCAGCAAGCCGCACCAACATGGCAAAGCTCGGCAAACAAGCCATCGTTGAGTCGGATCAGGGCTGATCTCAACCAGCGGGAAACTTGTCCAAAGCCTTTTCGTCGCCAGTGACATGCCGCGTGGGACTCTCTGGCCGCGCCCGAATCCATGAGGTTGGCGTAAGATGTGATCAGACATCCGCCTCCGGAAACCGCTCCCGGATACGGCGGCGGAGATGCTCCTCGTCGGCTGGCTGGTAGCGGCGGCGCACGATCAGGCGCTGCACAGCGTCCAGCAGTTCCAACCAATCCTCCAGAGGCGGATCAGGTGTTGGCTGCCACGGATCGAAGCGGCGTTCCCGCGTGAAGAAGCGCCATTCGCGCCCGATATGCTGCGCATAGACCTGGAGTTTCTCGCCGTCCTCCGTCACGCGCTTCCAACTGATTTCGGCTTTGGGCATGATTCAGTTTACTCCGGCAGGTCGACGGCAGCCACGGCCATGGCGGCGATGCCTTCCTCGCGCCCGACGAACCCC
>CAZWJC010000184.1:0-14578 GCA_964634255.1 uncultured Verrucomicrobiota bacterium
CGCTGCCACACCGGATGCAGATGCAAGTCCATTTCATCGATCAACATAATGCCTGCAACGCTAAATGGGTCCGTAACTTCGTCAAACGCTTGCGTAATCCGATAAAGCAAGTCCCCACACCAACTAATCATGTTTTGATAACCGTCACTCAACAAAGACAATGGAACATCGCCATCAACAGTTGCAAAAAGTAATTGCTTCTTTTCTTTGTCAATGGCTTTGAATTGGGTCCTTGGAAGAATGCCTCGAAATGCTTCACGTAACAGATCCAGCCCTTCTTCTCCCTGTCGATAATGTAGATCAATAGCCCACTCTTCCAGCGGTTGGAGGACTACATCTGGCGTAAATAGTGACGCGACAGCCTGAGCGCGGGCTCCCAAGACAAAACTAGCGGAGGACTGTTGTGACAAGACAAGGCCAGAAACCGGCGGCCTTCGTGTCACCCCGTATCCAGCAATAAAGCAGTTGTGAGCTGAAACGCTAATTGCAGCATCAAGCCATTCCAGCCCAGGGTTGTTTTTCACAACATCTACCGCAGACATCCCTCGTTGGATGACGAGCTTTATCTCCTGTTTTCGACCAGTTCTTGCTTCCAGAATGACACTAATGCTACCCTCATTGCAGCCATTCCGCAGCCAAGTGGCGGGGTCTCCCAACAATTGAGCACACCCTTCGCCACCAGATAAAAGCAAGGCGAGCGAGCGCAATATGGTGCTTTTTCCAGTCCCGTTTTCACCCAACAGTATGGTCCATCGGCGATTTGCCACTTCCCCGGCTGGCGCTGAAAAATCGAGTGTTAGGCCTTCGATTCCTCGAATGTTTGCGATGTTTAATAAGGAGACGCGCAGAGGACCGTCCTCCTTTTGTAGTTGCTTCGGTCGTCTGTGAGATGGTTCGTCGTGATGGAATGCATGCAGGACCTTATCTCGATAGGAGCGTAGGGAGTATGCCGTGAATGGTTCGCCACTAAAGATAATCTGTCTAGCCGTGTTGCTGCTTCTCTTCGTCTTCTTGAGATAGGCACTTACGTCCATCCAGCGTATTCGCCCGTCGGATGTGTGTATCACAAGCATGACGTGATACGGCTGTTCTTGCCAGTAGGCGGCCCAACGTTCGTTCTTTATTTGAAACACTTCTGCCCCATCGCTTACTCTCTTCCTTAGATAGGAGTCCCCCGATTTGAGTTGTAGATAAAGCCGCTTCCCGGAAGCTCGCCCCTGATCGTCCTTGAATTCGATCTCACCGTCGATCCCATGATCACTGTTCGTATAGCCGCGATAGATCTGCCCCGCCTCGCCAGCAATTGCCATGACGTGCCCCACGAGAATGAGCTCCCGACTTTCATTGTCAATTACGGCTTGGCTTTGTACTCGAAGGTCACGCACCTGTTTTCCAACCTCAGGCGACGTGAACTTCTCTTCGAGCATGTCGCGAAGTTCGATAGCAGTGCCGCAATCCGGGCAAAATACTTTGCCCTTCCCGGACGGGCTGAGAGCTCGGTCGATAGAAGCCTGGTCTTGGAAACGATGACCGAACGCTTCGCACTTAATATTGCAACATGCGTAGTGGCGCATACGGACAACATTCTGCGCATGCTGGCACAGGTGATCATGTACGTAGCTTAGGAAGAGTACTCGGAAGTCGGGCGAAACTGTTGGATCGAAATACACATCGAGCGCCGAGGTGCCCTCACCTTCTAGGGTGAGCGAGAAGCCCAACTTTACTCCAGATTGCGTTTCGAAATCAGCCGCAGATTTCCAGAGATCCGTGATTTGAAAGGCCACTGTGTAGTGGAGCCGCACCACCAAGGTCGCATAGATGTCGTCCGCCGGACCGCCGAACCGATACGTCACCAGTACGTTAGGATGTCTCGGTTGCTCCTTCCGTTCGCGCCGGAAATAGCTTGGAAACGTCAGCATCGCTGAGCCATCGCCTGGTTGACGCAGACACCACGCCCGGCTGATGAAGGTCTCGAGCAGGGTGCGCAATACCACCGCCTCGTCCTCACGCGGCAGACGTTTGAAATCCTGGTAATCCAAATCCCCAGCCAGCAATTCGTCTTCGCGGATGCAGCCCAACTCCTGCGGATGTTTCCGCACCTTCCGCACCACGGCGGCGGCGTAGCGACTGAGCACCTCCGGCCGCAGCAGGATGAAGCCGCCAAAGTCCAGAGGCTGAATCATGCCCGACCCGGCCAGCAGACCCACCACCGCCTCCAACTCCGCCAGTTCGAAATTCGTGTTGCGCAGCGTCATCTCCATGCGCTGTTTCAGTTCGGCCAAGCGGATCAGAACCAGCCCGCTGTCGCGCAAGCTCAGGATTTCCTGCTTCAGCCGGCGGTAGAGTGCAGGCGAGGTTGTCTCCGGGAGGCTCTTCCAATCAATAGCCTGCATGATGGCGTCGCGGAGTTGGTCGCAACCCTTCCCGGTCTTCGCGCTTGTCTCATGCAGCGAGCCGAGGAATCCGCGTTCCACCATGAACTTCTTCATGCTGTCAGCGCCGACCACGAGGCCGCCGCGATCAATGCGCGCGGCAGCGAGCAGCTTGGCAAACGGCTTCCGCGCTGCCTTCTGTAGGTCTCGATCCCAACGTCCCAGCCCCTCAAAAGGATTCTCGTTCTGCGGATTTAAAACCAGCACCACCGCCGCCGTGTCATCCATGAAGAGCTGATGCACTAGGCGGTAATCCACCTGCCCTGCAAAATCCCACAGCCAAATTTCGCGCTCGACGCCTTCGCGGGAAGCCACGGGAAGCTTCCACTGCGACGCCCAAGCACCGGCCGTCGAGTCGCTAGGTTCCCACAGACCCGAAGCCAGCCGTTTAGCAAGCCCCGTCTTGCCCACGCCAATTTCGCCGACAAGAAGGACTTTAGCACTTGCATACCGAATTTGCTCCGAAGCTACGGCCTTTTTTGATGATGCAGCCCCCGGTTCCTCCCCAATTAGGTTCGTTCCCGGACGACAGGCTTCAAGGAGCTTCACATATTCCTGCTCGCGGTCTCCAGGTCGCCAGTCGAAGAAAAGGAATTGCGCTAGTAAGCCTTTGATGGGAGCGTCGTCGAGCCGCAGGGGAATGAAGCGGCGTACCTTGTTCAGCGGGTCGCGAAACCGGAACGTGCCCGCCTCCAACTGCGCCCAGTCCGAGCCGAACGCATTGGCCGACAGGCAGAGCACCAGCACACGCGAGTGCTCCAACCCGTCCTCAATCTTCGCCGGGATGCTGTCGCCGGGCTTGAGCACCCATTCATCGAACCACACCTTCAGCCCGTCCGCCCGCAATCGCTCCGCCAGCGGCCGCACCACCGCCTTGTCCTTCGCGCTGTGGCTCAGGAAGACATCGTAGGGGAAGACAGGTTCTTGCATGGCTCGTTTCTTGGACAGGATTAGCAGGAGGGACAGGATAGGAATGGCCGGCCTGCAATTTCAGGAATCCTGCAAATCCTGTCCATCCTGTCAGCGTCTGGCGTCATCTTGGGTTTAGTCTTGCCATAGTTGGTTTGGCTTGACTGAAGCGGTTATAGCCCAAGCCGCCATCCTTGGCAACCTCGCAACGTCTCCCAACGGCGGTCGCGAATGAGCATCTGCCGGATGGCGGCGCTCTGCCGAGACGCCGCCTCGCCGCTTTTGTTGCTAAGGACCGCTCTCACCCACTGCGCCCGCAAAGCGGCGAGGAGCATGGGAACACCGCGCGAACCGAAACGCCCTGGTTCCGCTCGCTCAGTCGCCGGTTTTCATAGGCCAGTTGGCCATGACGAGTGCCCGGTAACCTCCGATGAGCGAGGCTACGTTGCGATAGCCCATCCGCTGCGCGGCATCCGCCGTGAGTGCGGACCGGAACCCACCGCCGCAGTACATGATGATCTCGGTGTCCTTGTCGGGGTAAGCCTTCTCGAGGTCGCGTTCCAGAACGCCTTTCCCGAGGTGGACAGCTTCTGCCGCGTGGCCGGCCTGCCATTCGCGGTCCTCGCGCACGTCCACAAGGACGGCCTTGGGATTGGCGGCGAGCCGGGCGCGGGCCTCGGCTACGGAGAGTTCGCGGACGTGCTTTTTGGCGTCGTTGACGAGGGCAAGAAATCCGGGCGAATGATCCATGCGCCGAAGTTACGAGGGGAGCGCACGGTTGCAAGGGATTTCTCGTCGCCGGCGGTGACTAAAGGAAAGCGGGCAGAGCTACGAGCGGACTGCGCCTCGTTCCTGTTGCCAGCGTTTCGCTGTTACGGTGAGGTGAGATGCTGAGCCTGTTGTTGTTCCCGAATACGTGGCGATCGGGAACGCTCACGCTCTACGCCGGAGACTGAGAACCGCGCAATTGCGCGATGGGCCGTTTACTGATGAACTGGCGGCGTGTCGAAGCTGAAATCCAACGGCTGGCTGGCGGCGAGCCTCGTGTTCGCGGTGTTCCTCTGGGGCGGGAACAACGCGGGCGTGAAGTATCTCGTCGGCTTCTGGCCGCCGGTGTTCGTGGGCGCGACGCGCTTCTTGTGCGCGGGATTGCTGCTGCTGGCGGTGCTGCGTTGGACGAACTGGCTGGGGGCGTGGCAGCCGGTGCCGCGTTCGCTGCAAGCGCCGCTTTGGTGGCGCGGGGGCTTCAGCCTGGCGATCTACATCGTGGTGTTCAATGGAGCGCTTTGTTACACCTCTGCTTCGCACGTGGCGCTGATCCTCGGGGCGTCGCCGCTGTGGGCGTTGATTTGGGAACACGGCTCGGATTCC
Organism: uncultured Verrucomicrobiota bacterium; assembly: GCA_964634255.1. GTDB lineage: Bacteria > Verrucomicrobiota > Verrucomicrobiia > Limisphaerales > MWDV01 > MWDV01. The sequence goes on from CAZWJC010000184.1 coordinate 4,713, forward strand.
AGGCGCGAAGCCATTCGGAAGTATGCCGCGGCACTCCTGGCCCTGGCCGGCGTGGGCGTGCTGTTCTGGCCAGCGCTCAAGGATTCAAAGGGTTCCTGGCCGGGCGAAGTGCTCAGCGTGGCCGCCAGCTTCCTGTGGACGCACTTCGGCCGACAATGTCGGATTCTGAGCCGCGACCTGAACGGCGCGGAGATCACGGCACACTCGATGTGGCGCGCGGCGGTCTGGCTGGCGCCGTTCACGGTATGGGAAGTGGCGCAGCGGGGCACGCCATGGCGCATGGATGGCGCGTTGATCCAAGGCTACTGCATCATCGCCGGCGGAGTGGTGGCGTTCGCGCTGTGGACCAACGCACTGCGGCATTGGCCGACGAGCCAGGTCTTGTTGTTCAACAACCTTATCCCGGTTAGCACGATGTCCTGGGCCTACGTTTGTCTCGGCGAGCCAATCACTAGGACATTTGGCCTGGCGATGGTGCTCATCGTCGCCGGGGTGGTGATAGGGCAGGCGCCCTGGCGGAAGTCTCCGACGCCGACTGCGCAACCGCCACCCGAGTGAAAGGAATTCCATGGACGTGAGAAACCTGAACGAAGTGACGGCATTCATCACAAAGGATGGATCGGAGATCCGCGAACTGTTGGCGCATCGCAACTCGGCGATCCGCAACCAGAGTCTGGCGGAGGCGCGCGTGCCGGTGGGCGGAAGCACGCAGGAGCATTGTCATCCGCGCGCGGAGGAAATCTACTACATCACGCATGGCAGGGGCCGGATGCGAATCGAAGACGAGGAGCGCGAGCTGCGGCCGGGCGATGCCATCGCCATCCTGCCCGGGCAGCGGCACAAGCTCTGGAACGCTGGGGGCGAGACGCTGCGGCTCCTCTGCTGTTGCGCGCCGGCTTACGAGCACGACGACACAATCATCACCGAGAAGTGAATTGACCGCGAGGCGGCGGCTCGGTTCACTTAGGCCATGAAATTTTCGCTGTGCCTTGTGATGAGCCTTGTAGCGGTTTTACTGGCCGGCTGTGCTTGGACCAAGCCCGCCAAGTCAGCGAAGCCAGCGCCGGCCATCGTTACGGCCGACACGACGCTGGTGGGTAAGGTGGTTTCCGCGAACGCGAACGCGCGTTTCGCCGTCTTGAATTTCCCGCTCGGACGGCTCCCACAGGTCGGGGCGGTGCTTGGCGTCTATCGCAACAACCTGAAGGTTGGCGAAGTCAAAGTCAGCGGCCCGCAGCGGGACGACAACATCGTGGCGGACATCACGACTGGCGAGGCGCAGAACGGCGACGAGGTGAAGGATCGTTGAGACGCGAACCGCCGAATTGTTGAATCGCGGGGCGGTTCAACGGTCTATGCAATTCGGCGCCGTGCCGGTCACACCTCCGTATCGCCGGTTTCTTCGAGCGGTTTGACGGGCTTTGAATGCGACTTCTTGTGGTAGGGCGAGTAGAGGTTGAAGTAGATGCCGCACATGGGACGCGGCGAATCGGTCTGGCTGAGGATGACGGTGACGTGCCGATCCAGCGCGATGCCATGCCGCAAGCCGGGAGCACGACCTTCGTAGGCCTTGATCGCTTTGGTGACCAGCGATTGCACGATGTGCTCGAATTCTTCGGTGCATTTCTCGAGGCTGACCACGTGGCGGTCGTAGGATCGAACCGCTTCGGCAATCTCGCGCTTGAAGTCGTTAGGTGTCACGGCGGCAGGTTAGTGCGGTTGGAAGGAAATTCAAGCGGCGCTCGTCCTGGCGTAGGATCGTTCCCCAAAAATCGCCGTGCCCACGCGAACGATGGTCGCGCCTTCTTCAATGGCGATTTCAAAATCACCGGTCATGCCCATGCTGAGATGCAGCAGAGGAGCGCCTAGCGCATCTTCACACTGCTGCTGGAGTTCCCGCAGTCGGCGGAAATAGGGGCGGACGTTTTCCGCAACCGGTGACCAAGGCGGCACCGTCATCAGGCCGTGGACTTCGAGGCGCGGCAAGGCGTTCAGGTCCTTCAGCTCCGCGAGCAGGCGTTCCGGAGCGTAACCGAACTTGCTGGCTTCGCCCGCCAAGTTCACTTCCAGCAACACCGGCATGCGTTTGGCGACTTGCTCGGCGCGTTTGTTGATTTCTTCCGCGAGGCGCAGGCTGTCCACGCTCTGGATCATCTCGAACAACTCGACCGCGTCGCGGACCTTGTTCGTCTGGAGGTGGCCGACGAGATGCCAGCGGAGTCTCCCGGGGCAGGCAGGAATCTTCGCCTTGGCCTCCTGCACCTTGTTTTCGCCGAACAGCGTCAACCCGCAGTTGGCGGCGGCTTGCACGGCCTCGGCGGGATGCGTCTTGGCGACGGCAAGCAGTAACACCGAATCGGCACTGCGCCCGGCGCGGGCGCAGGCGGCGCGGATTCGGTCCTGAACGGATTGGATGTTGGCGGCCAAGTCCATGGCTACATTAAGCCACAACCGCCGCCGCGAAGGAATTACCTTTTCGCCAGCCAAACCTCCGGGTCTGCGCCGATTCGCCGGCACAACTCGCGGACAGCCACTTCTCGTTCCGCGCGGTCCTGGGTCTTGAACTGAAGGAAGAACGAGAGTTGGGTCTGATCGAATGGCGCGTTGGCCTTGCCGTGAATCAACAGCAACAAGGCGGCAAAGTGAACGGCAATGCTGCCATCGCGATGGAGCACGCCATGGAAGAGCGCGGCGATGACTTCCGGCGGATGGAAAGTGGCTGCCTGGTCGAGGGCTTCGGTCAAACCACCGAAGAAGCCGGCGTGCTGCAATGCGTCCACGAGTGATTTGGTGCGTCGGGTGACGTCTGCGACGTCCGGTGCGTGGCGGGCTACCGCCAACCGGACCTCGTGGTTGCCCGCTGCCAGAGCTGTCTCAAGCGCGGCCTTGGCGCGCGGCGTATCGAGCTGCGCAAGCGCTTCGACATCCTGCCACGCGCGAGTGCCGCGGTGCACTAGTATGGCTTCGATAGCTTTCCGCTCCTCAGCGGAGGCAGATCGCAGAGCTTCGAGATCATAACCCGTGCCGTCGTGCCATTTCTCGAAGTCCATCACCATGCTACGCATGAAGCGCTTCAAGGAGCTTTCTGTTTGTTGAGGAGTGGTGCTCGCGATTGACGGGGCTGTGCTGACTTGCGCCCTCGCGCGGATGGCGTCCATGTCAGGTTCGGACGTCGGAGTGTTGGGTGGCTCCAAGATGAAATAGAACCCATGCGCGTCGGTAAACTCGCCGGAGTGCAAAGAGCTGTTCCGATTGCAGAAATGAACACCAGCACCCGAACTGCGCGGGTGCGTGCTCACCGGACGCGCGAGCTTAAAGTAGGCGCCCACGGGCGGCGCGGGGAAACTGTGGCCAACTTCGACGATGGCGTTACCGGCTGCCAATTCCGCTTCCAGCAGCGTGCGGAGAGCGGCGGGCAGGGCCTCAAGGTCTTTGTGGTATTCAGCGGTGGCATTCATGGATTGGAGACGGCTGCGGGTTCGACGGCATCGAGAATCGCCCGGGCGTTGACGACAATATCAGCCAGGCCGGATTCTTGGACGTGCGCGCGGGCCAGGTCATAGATCTTCCGCACCGGTGGCGCGCATTCCCAGCCGAGCGGGCGAAACGAGGCCCACCACGCGAACTTCCAGGTTGTGAAGCGACCACAGAGTCTCAACCGATCCTCGTAGTAACTGGGCTCGTCCGCCTTTCGTTGATTGAATTTCTCCACCTGCTCTGCGATGGCCTCGCCCTCGGCGCGAACGATCTCGCCGATCTCGGGGGTGATCTCGGGCAAGCTCTGCACGGCGTTGAAAGCGAGTTCCCGCGAGTGCGCATTGGTGGATTTCAGCAGCTGAACGAATTCGTTCTGCCTTGCTGTGACCACTTTCATGATGGCCCAGACGCGTTCGGGCGGGGTTTCGTATTGCAGGTACCCCAGCCAATCCTGCAGCGGAGCGTCGGGCTTTAAAGCGGCGAAAGCCTGAGCCTCAATCGCAGCCGGATCCGGTGTGGGCGGCGGCGGAAGTTCGCGCGCGACGCGGAAGCGATACGACACTTTGTCCGCCGGCCAGGACTGGCCATTGGCCAACTGGCGCGGCAGCCAGTCGCTCCACTGCTCAGAGCTTTGCCCCGGATGCGCTGGTAGTGACACCAGAAAGCCGGCGATGTCTTTGTCACCGCTTTGCAGCATGATGGTGCACCGGCCGCGTTCCGTGAAGAGAAACACCTCGGCGGGAACAATCCAGCGCCCGTCTTCGAGGCGCGCCGCATCGGTTTTGACCTTGCCGGTCTGTGATGCTCGTTGCGTTTGTCCCGAAAGTGAACCGAGGGTAAAGGCCCACTTGCCTTCGGCGGTTGGCAGTTTGGTGGAATGGGTTGCCGGAAAGCGGAATTCCACTTCGAGGTTCAGGCGCTTGCCGTCAATCGTCGGCGGCACGTCGGCCAGCCAACGGCAAAGGAGCGCCACCACACCTGCGAGGACGAGGACGACGCCCAGAGCGCCGCCGAATTCTTTCAAGAAACCGGGACCGAAGTGCGCCGCGATGAAGCGTGACGTAATCAGGCCCAGAATCAGGCCCGCCACACCGCCGCCCAGGGCGATGAAGATCACGTAGTATCCGGATTGACCCTCGAAACTCGAAATCCGGTACCAGGAGACGCAGGCGTTGGCGATGAAGCTGGCGAGGAGTAATCCGACCAAGCCCGCGAGGACGGAAGCAGTGATGGAGATGAACCAGGTCATAATTGTGCTGGAGTGACGATGTGTTTGGTGGCCACGGGAAGTTTACGACTGGGGCGAGACACGCCAGGCGGCGAGCCAGTAGTAGAGAAACCAAAGCGCGAGATAAGCCAGCGCCAGCCACAGAACCACCGCGGCTTCGGCGACGATTTGCCAGATGCAGAATCCCACCAACCCGACGGCCGCCACCGCTGCGACGTGCAGCAGCGGTTTGTTGGTGGGAAACAAAATCGCGGCAAGGAGCAGCCCTAGCCCGGCGAGCGGCGCGATCAGGAACAACGGGCCGTTGGCCGACGCGCCGAAGGATTTGCGGAACGCGTTCGAGATGATCACGAGGAAGGTAAAGCCTCCCGCGAAGAAAACGGCAATCAGTCCGAGTATCCAGCGAAGCGCGGTCATGGTGTGTGCTTTCGGTTCAATATGAGAATCCGTCGGCTCAGGCCGGCCACGGGAACTTCACGGACTTGGGCGCGGCGGCTGTACCGTCGAACTTGCGAAGCTGCGCGAAGATATCGATCTCACTCGGCTGGCCGTTGGCGACATGGACGCGGAACTGGATGCAACGCGGGTCGCTGGCGCTGGGGTCGAAGCTGTAGCCCCATGGAAACCACGGCTTGCCCTGCGCTCCAGCGGAGCGAGCGTTGCTGCGCATGACATCCGGTTCGAACACCGCGCCTGCCGTCTGCGACGACTTGATACGCACGCGCCAGCCGAAGCTGTCGGTTTCCTTGTAAGCGACAAAGGCGTAGTCGCAGTTGAGGACGGCGTCGTAGGCGTCCAGATAAGCAAGTTGCTGGTAGGTTGTGCCGCCGGGAATGCTGGCGGGCGTTTCGAGAAGTTGAGCTGCGGTTTGGTTCATGGAGTTTCGAGTTGAGGTTAGCGGGACTGCAAACGGTAAAACCGGGAAGTGAAATTGGGTGCTGCGGTGTCAGTGTGCTGGACGTTGCCGGCAGCATCGGCTGAATTCGTGCTCAAGTTCACCCACTGTGGTGACGCGAGACTGGCCGTGGCTTGGAAGACATAGTTTGAGCTGGGGACGCCAGCGCCTTGGAGCGCTAAGTGTCCATTCAAGGAGCGCGTGGCGCTGGTCAGCCGCGGTCCATCCCACACTTCGTAGAAGGTTCGACCGATGCGCAGGTCATCCACGTAAAGCTCCCCCATGCCGCCGGGCGAGAACAGTGTGTCAGTTTGAATGAACACGAAATGACCAACGTTCCTGGTTAGCGAGTCGCCATACGCATTATCGCTCCGGTGCTGTGTGTCGGATTCGCTGGAGGGATTCAGCCAGAGCGTGCTGGTGAAGTTCGTGAGATTGTACCGAAGCACGACTGAGTAGGTGACGCCGAGCGAGAGGTCTTCCGGAATAGGTGTGCCAGAGTTGCTGAACGTGCTGACGCCCAGGCGGAATTTCCCTGGAGCCGCGCCGTTGGTCGTCACGTGAATGCGTCCGCGGTTGTTGTCCACACCAGCTTGACGCAGGCAAGCGAGGTAATTGCCGCCACTCGTGGGCAACCTCGTGAATGCGGCACCGAAGCGAACATAGATACAGCCAGTCGTGTAGTTGGTAGGGAAATCCACCCTCACGCATTCGTCGAGGTTCTGGCTTAGGAAGAGCCGCCCGTTTGAGACGGTGGCCTGAGCTGGCGAGGCGTAATTCTGCAACCACGGCGAACCGGTTGCCCCAACCAATAGCCCGTTCGGGTAGTCGAATGAGTCCGAGTAGATCAACTGCGCTTTCAGGTTGAACGAGGCGGCAACTAGCGTGAGGACGGTGAACACACGTGTCCTGCTTGCCGCCATGCGTAGGAAGTGGAGCACCGCGTGGCGAACCAGCGGGTTGGCGGGGCGACGAGACGCGAAGCGCCGGTTACCGCTGGGGCGTGAACCGCTTTGGCCCGCGGTTTGTGCAACAGGCGTATTGGCTGAGATTGGAGACGCGCCTGCTAGAGCAGCGTTGGGCGACTGCGAGTCTGGGTTCTGTGTCATGCGTATTGGATAGCGTAGGTTCGCCGTTCAGAGAACTGTGCGAGGCAAGCACAGGGGTGTGCATCTGGGGCACAGGGGGACGTGCGGAGACTGCGGTTGGCCGGCGAAAAGGAAACGGCGCGGATTGCTCCGCGCCGTGCAACGCATCGGGTCGCCGCAATGGCCGGGCGACTATTGCGTCATGAGTCGGTAGAAACGTGTCGGCAAACCGGAGGCAGACTCATCGGTGAACTGCAGCTTGCCGTCGCCATCGGCGCTGATGACTCCAAGTTGGACCCAGTTGGTCGTCGCCAAGTTCGTGTTGGCTTGAACCGCGTAGCTGAGACCGGCTGTGCCTATGCCTGCCAGTTGCACCTGACCGTTGCCCAGCGACGCGATGCTTGTGAATTGCGGCGGTGCGCCAGCCGTGATCTTCGTGACGACCACGTCGTTGCCATCCCCTCCGAAGTAGGTGATCTGGAACACTCCTCCCGAGGCGTTGGTGAAACTCGCGCCTTCAGGCATGCCGCTGAACGTGCCCATCGCCGCGCCGCCGACGGCGACATTGATCAAGGTGAACTGGTTGCTGTTGGCCGTGGTGAACTGTTCGCTCAGGTCCAGCGCAAAGCCATTCAGAATGAGCAGGCCGCTGAGCGAGACTTGATCGTATTGGTTGCCGGGCGTCATGCCGCCCAGTTGGGCTTGGAACGTCCCGTTCGCGAGATTCAATCCAGCCGTCTTAAGTTGGCCGTAGCTTGGGGTGCTGGCGTCGGGGCCGGGAGCGATACGACCGCCGGCCGAGGTCACGCTCCCGACAGAGCCGCGACCGCCGAGCGTCGCGCCATTGTTCACCTGGACGGCGCTGCTGGTTTGTTCGCCGTTGACGAGCAGAGTGCCGGCGTTGACGACGGTCTTGCCGATGTAAACGTTGGTTCCCGACAGAGTCTGCAGGCCGCTGCCGGTCTTGATCAAGTTCGTGCCCGAGCCTGAGCCGGAAATGTTGCCGGCGAAGTCATGCAATCCATCCACTCCGTTGAGCGTGATTCTGCCCGCGCCCAGAGTAACCGTACCCGCGCCGTCCAGCGCGCCGACGGTATCGAAATGTCCGGCGAAATCGAGCAGGCAGTCTTTTCCGACGTTGACCACCGCAGAGTCCGCGATCTGGTGATCCAAAGTCAGCAATACGGTTGTGGAACTTGCCAAGAAGAGACTGGCCTCCAACGTGAGAAAGCCGGGAACGGCGATACCGCTGGCTTTCGCGAGTGTCAGCAGACCGCCGCGAAGCGTGACGCCGGCGAAAGTGTTGGCACTGCTCCCCGAAAGCGTCAGGCCGCCCGACTCCTCTTTGACAAGAGTACCCGGACCGCTGATGGCGCCCGAGAGGTTTATCGCGGCGTCCTTCACCACCGTAAACGTCGCATCCGACGCGAGAGTGACAGGACCACTCCATTCCGTGTTGCCGCTAGTTTGCCAGAATACAGGGCTCACGCCGACGCCGCCCCCCAATGTGAGTCCCTCCCCGATGATGGTGAGGCCGCTGTTGAGCCGAAGCGTTGCGCCGTTTTGGAGCGTCGTGCCGCCGGCAGTTGCACCCAACGCCTGCGGATGGGTGAGCATCAGCGTTCCTGACTCGACTGTGAGTGGTCCGGTAAACGTATTGGCTTCGATAAGCGCAAGAGTACCATTCCCGACAAAACGCAAGCCACCAGGCCCGCCGCCGTCACTGAGCACGCCGTGAAACGTGACGGAGCCGCCGTTGGTGCTGATCACGCTGCGCACGGCGCCGCCGAGGGAAGCTGGGCCAGAAATATGCGATGCCGTTGCCAATCCGCTGGCGTCCGCCTTCACGTCGCCCAACAGCGTCAGCAGCCCGTTGCCCATCGTGATGGTGCCCGGGCGCAGTTCCAACCCACCAATGGCGTCGGAGAAGTTGTTCAGGTCCAGCGTGCCACCGCGGTTAATGCGCACGAGCGAGGAATTGACGATCTGGTTGTTCGCCAGCAGGCGCACCACGACGGGCATGGCGGGATCGCCCGTGCCGATCGCGACTGCCCCCGGCACAGCGGTCGCCGCGCTGGACTTGTTCAACTCCAACAGGCTGCCCTCGGCGAACAGGCCGCCGGCGAAGATGTTGTCGGAGTTTCCGGCGAAATGAATGGCCCCGTGGCCGCGTGTCGTGACGGGGCCCGAGCCGTTGATACTGCCTGTGAACGTGGTCTTGCCGTCGGCGTAGCTGTAGAGAATGCACGCTCCCGTGACGTTCACCGGCCCAGCCCAGGAGTTGGTTCCGTGGCCGTAAAGGACCGCCGGGGCATTGGTGATTCCTGTGCTGAGCGTGAGCGCCTCGGTCCCGATGGTTTCGTCCGAGAGCGACAGGGTGCCTTCGTTCTCCACCAGAGTACCGGCGGCGGTGGACCCTGGCTGGGCACCGTAGGACAAATCCAGAGACGCACCGGAGACGCGGGTCAGTCCGGAATAGGTATGGTTGCCGCCGATGAGATAGAGGCGACCGCCGCCCGTGACCGTCAGGCCGCTGGCGCTGCCGCCATCACTGAGATTACCGTTGATTTGAAGCTCGGCGCCGGTCTCAACGTAGAACTTCCGTTCTGTCGCGCCCAATCCGACGTTGCCGACGATGAACGAGCGTGTTTCGGAGTAACCGGCCGGCGCCTTGTACACAATCACGTTGCCATTCAACCGGAGCGTGCCCGCCCCGGTATCTACCTGTCCTCGCTCGATGCTGCGCAAAATGAAGGCGTCGGAGAAACCGCTCAGATTCAGCGCGCCCGAAGGGAGCACGTCCACCGTGGCATAATCCGCCACCTGATGTGCCGCCAACCACTTCACGGTAGCCTGCCCTTGCACATCCACGCCTTCGCCGACTGTCAGGTCGTAGTCCACGGCCCTGGCGCCGCCGGTCTTGGCTAGTTCCAGCGTGCCGTTCTTCACAACGACGCCCCCGTTGATGTTGTTCTGCGCGCCAGCCAACCGGAGCGTGCCCGCGCCGCTCTTCTGCAGGTAGTCTCCGCTTAACTGGCCGCCGAGCGTGGCTAGGTCGCTCCCGGAAGTGACTTCCACGTACGCATCACTATTGAAGATCGTGATGCCTCCGTTCCACGTCGAGCCCGTCCCAAGGTTCAAAGCACCACGCGCGTTGGCCCCGGCGCCGGTCAAACTG
>CAZWJC010000185.1:0-14568 GCA_964634255.1 uncultured Verrucomicrobiota bacterium
CGCCACGCGCTACCACTCGCTGGTCATCCAGCGCGACACGCTGCCCGACTGTCTCGAAATCACCGCCGAGACCGAGGAGGGTGAGATCATGGGCGTGCGCCACAAGCAGCATCCCATCTGGGGCGTGCAGTTCCATCCCGAGAGCATCCTCACCGAAAGCGGCCGGCAGATTCTGAAGAACTTCCTGAAGCTGGGCTGAGCCGTCCTTGACTCATTCGCGACGGGCCGGAGCACCCACCAAGGCGTCGAGATTCGCCCGCTCAATGGCTTCCATCGTCTTTCGCTTGGTTGCGTAGTGTTTGTACTTGGCCAACTCGTCGTCGTTCCAAGTGTTGGCTTCGAAGTAATCGCCGCCGTAGGGCACGTAGAGGTCAATCCAGCAGGCCAGCTTGTCGAGTTCTTCGCGGGACAAGCTCACGCCGTAATGGCCGTTTGCCAGCAACGCGAACAACTCGCTGCGGCAGGCGCCGGCGACATAAGGCGGCAGCAGTGTCGGGATGGACTGTGAACCAATCCAGTTGACCATCCGCCCGTCAATCATGCCGAAGTAAGCGCCTGCCGATTCATCGTCGTCCGTGGGGCGCGCCAAAGTCAGGTTCAAGTAGGCATCGCTCCAGGCACGTTTGGCTTTCAAGTCGGTGCGCGTTGCGCCCAGCAGGCTGAAGGCGGGCCGGTTTGTTAGAGCGTTCTGCGAAAGCGCAGCGAGCCCTTGGCCGTTCGAGGCAGCGGTATTCTTCGGATTCTGTCGAAGGTCAGGCAATTCCACGCGCCAGGCCGGATCGGATTCATGCGTCAGCGGTTTCGCCAGAAGCTTGGCTTCCATCTTCACGCTGCGGTCGTTATGGCAACGGACGCAGTGGCGGTCGAGGATCGGTTGAATCTCCTGCGGAAAACTGAAACCACGCGGTGGACCGTAAAACGGCTCCAGCGCCTGCGGGCCGGCCTTGAGGGCCAGTGCATCACCGTAGCGGGCAACGGGGGCGGCGTTGTTCTTCGATTCGTGGCAGCCGACGCAGGATTGGCTTTCACCCGGCTGGAGCGTGCTCCAGCTCCGCATGGTCTGAACTGCGTGATTGTTGGCGTCGAGCGCTTGGAAATAGAGCGGCGTGCGTGCCGGGACAGTGAAATGGGCCGAGCCATCCGCATACACCGTCGCGTCGCCCAAAATCTGCTTCACATCCCAGGAGCCATTGCCAATGGCGATGGGCGTGGAGATCAGCGCCCCGCCGCCCGGCCCGCGGCTGCCGTTGTTGCCGACGCCGGCGGCGCGAAACTCCAGCGCGACCACACGCAGCTTCTTCACCGTCCCGCGCGGAACGCCAACCAGCGCGGCTCCGGCGTAGATGTCCTGCATGTAGTAGGTGCCGGTGGTCTTCCGGTAATCCACCGAGCCGGAATGCACCGGCGGCGGCGTGCGCGCGATCAGCGGCACGGGTTGCTGGCACGGCAGTGTGGCGTCGGTGGCCAGCAACTCGCGCCGACCGTCCATGTCCATCCAGTAAATGCCGAAATCCGCGTCGCCTCGCCGCCGACCGCCGTGGCTCCAGCCCAACGGGGCGTAGCCGACCAGGAACTCTCTCTCAGTGAGCGGATACGGATATTGAAACAACTCACCTTCCTGGCCGTAGGAGTCTATCCGCGCGGCTGTGGTGCGCCGGACGGGCGCGATCAACTGCGCGCCGCCGTTTTCCTGACGGCCCTTTGCAGGATCCAACACGCCGAGTTTGCCGGCTTGCGACGTGTGGTGGCCCATGAAAATCGCCATGACCTTCGCCGTGCCCGGGATGCCCCGTGCGTGTCCGATCGTCGTGGGAAACCAGGAATTGTTCCCGTAGAACTCGGTTTGGCCCGTGCCGTCGGAGTTCATCTGGAACAACGCCTGCGGAAAGATCTGGCCGCGATCGTTGTAATCCCAACGCGTGTATATCACCCGACCATCCTCCAACACCTGCGGGTAGATCGCGTGAACTTGATCGAACGTCAGCCGCCGCAGAAAGCGCCCGTCGGCCGCGCACGTGTAGAGGTTGCTGACCTCCGTCCACCAGCAATCCACCGTCTGCACGCACCGCGTCGAAGAGAAAACGATGTCGCCGTTGGGTAAGTAGGCGGGCTCGTAATCGGCAAAACCTACCCCGCTCGTAAGCTGCCGAATCTCCCCTGATGCCACCGTGATTTCGTAGAGGTGGTAGTCGTCCTCGTTTAGCGATTTCTTCCAAGCGAACACGACGCGTTGTCCATCCCAGGAAACCGCCGGATCGCGGATTGCGCCTCCCGCGTCCGCCAGCAAGGTGCGAATTTGGCCAAAGGTGTTCTTCGTCTCGACCGCCTCCGTCAGCGGGCGAGCCGCGGCATTGACCTCCAGAAGGCACAACGCCGAGTCAGGAACGAAATGCCGTTCATTCTGGGCATCGGATTGGCCTTCCGTGTAGGCGAAGAACGACGGGCGAATTGTGTGACGCTTGGTGAAGACAATCTGCGGCGCGGTAGTTTGAAGTGTCTTCAGTCGCTGTGCCCGACGCTGCTCGCAGGCTTGGACATAGAGATTCAGCCAACGCGCATCTTCAGGCGCGACCGAACCTCGGCAGAGCGCGTCAAAGGCCGTGCGCAACGGCCCACCGCGCTCGGGCAACTCGTCGAGCGCGCGTTTGATGACACGGCGTTCCCAATCCGTGTGGCCTTCGGCATCGAACCAGTCCGTCAGGTGTCCGTCGCTGTCTTGCATGGCCCAGTCCCACGGCACGGGGAAATCGGCCTGAAGCGCTTCGCTCAACGTGGAGAGGTTTCTTGCGCGATCCTCGTCGGGCCAACGCACCGCCTGCCACGTGGCGCGGGATTCCAGCATGGTGGCTGTCCAGGTCGGGCGTGGTTGATAAACTCCCTTCGTCGCTTCAAATCCGTCCGCGGCAAAGACCGCGCTCGCCGACGCCGTCACCGTTGCCAGAGCAACGGCGAACAGCCTCATCAAGCCACGGCCCGATTTGCGCTTCATCGCTGTGACTTTACACAAGCCCCAAGCGACTCAGCCAACCAATTTGCACCTACTTCCGCGCCTTCTTGATGACATCCTTGATCTTCACCGGCGCGCCTCCCAGCCGCTTGCTCTCGTCCGCCGCTTCCATGAAGGCCATGATTTCGATGGTTTCCTCCGGCTTCACCGGTGCGATGCCGGTCTTGAAAAACTTCACGACTTCCTGAACCAGCGGCACATAGCCATCCCATGAACCTGCGGGCGCTTCGCCAGTCGCGCTCTTCGCCATGCCGCGGAAGTTTGGGTCTTCGCGGAACACGCCCTTCCGACCGCCCTTCCACAGGCCGACGACTTCGATCTTGCCGCGGGCATCCGTGCCACGCATGACGGTCTGGCAGCCCGGCCCCATCACCGTATAAAGGGCCTCAACCCCGTGGATGCCATACCAGAAGAGGTCTGGATGGTGGGGCTCGATCTCGCAGGGACCGTAAGTCTCACAGTAGGTCACCTTGCCGATCAGGCCATTGCGGAGCGCGACATTGTTGCTGGCGAACCGGAGTGAGGAGGAGCTAAAGATTGGAACTTTGGCAGCTTTTGCGAGCTTGAAAATCTCGATCGTGTCGCGCAACGATCCGGCGGCAGGCTTGTCCACAAAGACCGGCTTGCGCGCGGCGATGACAGGCTTGGCCTGCTCCAGGTGCGGCCGGCCATCCACGCTTTCCAGGAGGACGCAATCGACGTCCTTGCACATGGCTTCGATGGAGTCATAGACCTTCACGCCGAAATCGTCCTGAAGCTTCTTCGCGTTGGGCTCGATGTGCGACCAGCTTGACTCAATGTCCTTGCTGCCGCCCTTGAAGAGCGCGACGACCTTCGCCCCTTCGACGTGGCCTTTGGCCTTGGGATCGTTCATCACCTGCGTGAATGCGACCGCATGCGAGGTGTCGCACCCGATGATGCCGACGCGCAGCTCCGCGGCGAACGCTGCCGCGCCGCATGCCAGGACGCTGATGATGCCCAACCCAAGCTTTACCGAACCGATGCGTTTATTGCCCATAAATGTGGCGACGACGGTAACAAGTCAGCCGCCGACTCACCAAAGGGATTTTGGGGGCAGCTAACCAGAAAGCTCAAGGTGGCGGGCGGTTGCTTAACAGCATCGTTCTGTGTTTGGCTGCGTGTAGGAGTTCAGCAGGCCTCCATGGAGCAACCGGGCGTTGCGTGGCGGCGATTCCACGACTAACCTCGCAGACCTATGAAACTGGAAACGCTTTGTTTGCACGGTGGCACGCAGCCGGACCCGACCACGCTGTCGCGCGCGGTGCCGGTTTACCGAACGTCCTCCTACGTGTTCAAGAACACCGAGCACGCAGTGAATCTGTTCGCGCTCAAGGAACTTGGCAACATCTACACGCGGTTGCAGAACCCGACCACGGACGTGCTGGAGAAGCGCGTGGCGTTGCTGGAAGGTGCGCCGGAGATGGGCGGGCTGGGCCTCGCCTCTGGCACGAGCGCAGTGTTTTATGCCGTCATTAACCTGGCGCAGGCTGGTGACAACATCGTCTCGGCGCGGAATCTCTACGGCGGGACGTACACCATGTTCAACGACATCCTGCCGGCGTTGGGTATTACCGTGAAGCTGGTGGACTCGACCGACCCGCAGAACTTCGCGAAGGCGATTGATGGCAAGACGCGCGCGCTTTTTTGCGAAACCGTATCCAATCCCGCACTCGAAGTTTCCGATCTGGAAGCTATTGGGAGGATCGCGAAGGCGAACGGCATCCCGCTGATCGTGGACTCGACCTTCAGCACGCCGTATCTCACGCAGCCGCTCAAGCATGGCGCGGACATCGTGGTGCATTCCCTGACGAAGTGGATGGGCGGACACGGGACGGGCATCGGTGGCATCGTGGTGGACAGCGGACGGTTTGACTGGGCAGCGGGCAAGCATCCGCTCTACACGACGCCAGACAACAGCTATCACGGCTTGCGTTGGGGCGTGGATCTGCCCGACCCGCTACGCCCGCTGGCGTTCATCTTGCGCATGCGCACGGTACCGTTGCGCAACCTCGGCGCGTGCATCGCGCCGGACAATTCCTGGATGCTGCTGCAAGGGATCGAAACCCTCCCATTACGGATGGAGCGGCATTGCGAGAACTCGCTCGCCGTGGCGAAGTGGCTGAAGACGCATCCACGGGTCAGTTGGGTGCGTTTCCCCGGCCTGCCGGACGATCCAGAGTTTGCGCGCAGCCAGAAGTACCTGCGGGGCAAGGGCGGTTCGATGGTGGTCTTTGGCATCAAGGGCGGGAAGGCGGCTGGCGGCAAGTTCATTGATTCTTTGAAATTGATCTCGCATCTGGCGAACGTGGGCGATGCCAAGTCGCTGGCAATCCATCCGGCCACCACGACGCATTCCCAACTCTCCGAAGAAGCTCAAGGCGCGGCGGGCATCACGCCGGACTTGGTGCGGCTGAGCATCGGCATCGAGCACATTGACGACATCTTGGCGGATTTGGATCAGGCGTTCAAAGCGTCGGCTTGAAGGGCTTGCGAGATCCGCGCTCTGACGAGACGCGGCTACGCTCGTCTCCAGCGGGCGCGGTTTTCTTTTGGCATTCGGGCCGCAGTGATTAAACTGCGTCGGGTTGGCTTTCCACTCCAACGTAATCATGCGAGACATTGGCAAAGTGCAGACGCGGTTCTTCGAGTTCAAGGACCGCAAGAATCCGCTCCGCCTCCGGGTGGGCGGCGAACTGGACCGGTTCACGCTGGCCTACGAAATGTATGGCCGGATGAACGCCGACAAGTCCAACGTGATCCTTGTTTTCCACGCCATGACCGGCAGCCAGCACGCGGCGGGGCACAACGCCCAGGTTCCCGGCACGGACGACCGCTGGACCGATGAGAACCACACCGGCTGGTGGGACGGTTTTATTGGCCCGGGCAAGGCCCTGGACACGCGCATCTTCTGCATCATCTGTGCGAACTACTTGGGCGGCTGCTACGGCTCAACCGGTCCGGCGTCTATCAATCCTAAGACCGGCAAGGTTTGGGGACCGTCCTTTCCGGTGTTGCGCATGAGCGACATCGTCGATTCGCAAATGCGACTGTTGGATTCGCTGGGCGTGAAGCGGTTGCACGCGGTTATCGGGGCGTCCATTGGCGGCTTCCTCAGCCTCTCGCTGGCCACGCGGTATCCAGACCGGGTGCGGACGGTGGTGCCCGTTGGCACGGGGCCCGAAACGACGATTTACAACCGGATCATCAACTTCGAGCAGATCACGGCTATCGAAGCCGACCCGAATTTCAACGGCGGCGACTACTACCGCGGAGAGACGCCCGATACCGGCCTGGCCCTCGCCCGGCGCATTGCGCACAAGACGTTCGTTTCGCTCGACATGTTGCGCGAGCGGGCGCGCGGCGAGGTGGTCAGCCACAAGCCGCCGCACGGTTGGTATGAGATGAACCACCCGGTGGAGTCCTACATGTTCCACCAAGGTGTGAAGTTCGTGAAGCGCTTCGACGCGAACAGCTACCTGCGCATCCTGGACGCGTGGCAGTGGTTTGATCTGGCAGCGGAAGCCGGGGCGAACGACTTGCACGACGTCTTCGAGCGCTGTCGCACCCAGGAGTTCCTCGTGTTCAGCATGGATTCGGATCTGTCGTTTCCGCCGGCAGAGCAGGCGAAGCTCGTGCAAATACTCAAGAAAGCGCATGTGCCGACGATGTGGATCACCGTCCACACGGAGAAGGGGCACGATTCGTTCCTGCTCGAGCCGCGGCTGTTCACGCCTCATCTACACCAGGCTCTGCAGCATTGAGCGGCGGCCTGCGGCGGCCAGAAAGTGCTTGAAGGGCTGGGACGCCTTGGACTAGGGTCTGCCCCGGAGTTCGGGGATGAAACAAGACTGGAGCGGCGGAGTTCGGTTTGCCGCACTGGCGATCTCGCTAGTGTTCAGCGTTATTTCGTCGCTACCCCTAACCGCGCAAGTCTCGAATAGTAGTTCCCTCAGCAGCGCCTCAAATGGCAGCAGCCCGATCGTCGCTGTGCTTGAGTATCGGGAAGTGACGAACGCCGTGTTCGTTTGGGGACTTTCGCCCCGAACCCAACCAACGCCATTCGCCAAAGAACCGGCTCTGGCAGAGCGTAAGGCCAAACGCGGGCGGTTGGAAATCGCCCGGAGCAAGGGGCCGGGGCTGGGATTCATTTGGGATACTGACCAAGGGAAGCTCTATCTTGACCTCAACGAGAACGGCGATCTGACCGACGATACGAATGGAGTATTCGCGGCCTGGACGAGTTCTCGATCTGGGGGACAACTCCTCAGCCAGGATTTTCACGACATCAGACTCCGTCTCCAAACGAGGACGGGACTCTATCCGATGTTGCTCGACTTGAGCCTGCGTGATTACAGCAGTCTGTATGTGTCAGGCATGTTGCGCTCCTATTATTCGGGCAAGGTGACCTTGGGCGGGCAGGACTGGCAGGTCGGGATCATTGAGAAACCGTATTCGGAGATCGGCATGCTAAAAGATGCCGCCTTGCTTTTGCGTCCTTGGAGCGAACAGGAGCGGTCATTCAACGCCGACGGAGGCGATTTGCAGGCGTTTGCCCTGCCGAAAACACTGTTCTTCAAAGGGGTTGCCCATGGCGTCAATCCCGCGTGGGAAACCAGGGATGGTGACAGATGCTGCCGGCTGGAGTTGGTGGAACAGACGGTTCAACTCGGTGATCTCCAAATTACGGGTTCGCATATCCAGCGCATCGTGTTGCGCGATGCGAGCCGGGCAGCGGTGTTGGATGTTCCGGGCGGTAACGTGCGTGTGCCCGTGGGCAATTACAGCTCGTTCAACGTGCATCTGCAGAACGACGGACAGGGTGCGTCGTTGAAGACCGGTTTTCTGAATCGCGGACTGAACCGCACGATCTCCGTCCAGGCAGAGAAACCCGCGGTGTTGGCGGTCGGCGGACCGCTGACAAACACGGTGACGCTGAATCGGCGCGGCAGCATGCTTGTGCTTAACCATAGTGTGGTTGGCGCGGGGGGCGACGCCTACGAGCTGGACGGGGGCAAGGATTACGAGCATCCGCCGAAGTTCGCGATTTCCCAGGGCGACAAGCAACTCGCCACGGGTAAGTTCGAATTTGGCTGAGGCGGCACCTGCTCGTACTCATGGCGAGTACCTTTCATGGCGGGCGACTTGAAGGTGGTGGCATCTTCCGACCTTAAGGGCTTGGGCGACGCGGAAGGCCCACCGGTTGCCTATCAGTGGTCACCGCCCAATCCGCTTCCGCGCCTGGTACCGTGGCTGGCCGTATTGGTGTTGCTCGCGCTGAAGCCGAACCGCACCGGCAAGGCGTGGTGGATATGGCTGCCGGTGGCCTGCCTGGCGGCAGCCGATGCGGCAGTCCACGCGATGCTCGGCTTCATCGGCTCAGAGGTTTTGGATGTCTTCGGCAACGTTTTCGGTGCGCTGGGCTTTGGGATCGCGGCGGTTTGGCTGCTCGGAACATATCTGAGGCATCGTTTGCGGTTCCTCGCCTTTCTAAGAATGCTGGCAGCCGCCGCGGCCACGAGCGCGATCTGTTACCTCGCGCGTGTGGATTGGCAGGAGCGCAAATTGGCTCTTGGCTTTCTGATTTACGTCGGCGTTTGTGTGCTGGTGGCGGTCATCGGGTTGAATCTGGCGGCGCTGGTTTGCCGACGTCGATATCGGCCTGTGGCCTTGACCATGTGGCTGGTTGGTTTTGTTGCCACGCTCTGGCTGCTGATCTACGCGCCGTTCTTAGTGATCGCGGTCATATCACAAGGCGCCCCTGGCGGTGAATTTGCAGGCATCGTGGCCAGTTTCATCGCCTTGACGGTGGGCACCATCCTGCCATTTCTCATCCTTGCATTTGCGAACGGTTTCTTCCGTGCACGCCTCAAGGAGTTGCTGCACCTGCGTCCGCTGGATGCACCGCCATTGCCGGGCGCACCGCCGCCGGTGCTCACGCCGGAAAACCCAATTTGAACGTCCATGCCTGCTGTCTGTCCATCTCCACCGAAGGAGCATCACATGAAGCTAAACAGATTGACTCGGGCTACGCGCCCGATGTGCGCCGGTGCGATGACTGCGCTGGTGGCGGCGCTGGCTTGTGCCGGCAGCGCCTCGGCCCAACCCGAGCAATGGCTCGAATACCACACGGCGACCGAGCCGCAAGGCTACAATTGGCTGCAGCTTACGACCAACGCCCCGTCCGGTGTTGCTCTGCCCAAGCTTCAGAGCGTTGCCTATTTTGGCGAGTGGAAGAATGGCGTGGAAACCAACAAGGGGCGGGTTTTTTGCCTGGACCGCGCCGCCAAGAGCGGCCCGTACGACCGGCTCATCTTCGACGCCAACGGAAATGGTCGCCTGGATGACGATCCGGTCGTGGCTTGCTCGCGGCGCGAGGAGTACATGGCCTACTTCGAGCCGGCGAAACTCGTGTTCAAGTGCGAGGACGGTCCAATCAGTTACCACCTGATCGCCCGGTTTTACCGGTACGACATGCAGCAGGCTCAGTTGCTGATTGCCTCAGGTGGGTGGTACGAGGGGTCGGTGGAACTCGCGGGGAAGAAGCGGCGTCTGCGGCTTGTGGACAGCACCGTGAACGGCGTTTTCAACGACGCGAGCACCTCGCCGTCCGAGAGCGACCGGATCGTTCTCCTCGGTGACAAAGGCGTGGACCGCTACTTGGGCAAGTATCTGGAGGTGGATGGGCAATTGCTCCAGATTGAGGTGGCGCGCGATGGGGCGTTTGTGAAGGTCAAGAAAGCCGAGGGCGTGCAGTTCGGCAAGGTGCGGCTGCCGGAGGCGGTTTCCGAGTTCATCGCGTTCGGCAAGAACGGCCACTTCGTTCGGACCCCGGAGAAGGGTGAGTTCACGCTGCCGGTGGGCGAGTATCGCGTCAACAGTTGGGCCCTCAGCCGCAAGGACGACAAAGGCGCAACATGGAAACTGACTGGCCGCGGCTTCACTAAGTCGGCGGACTTCCAAGTCAGCGCGGATTCCGTGGTCGGACTCCCGGTGGGCGAGCCCGTGGCCGCGGTGGTGCATGCGACGGAGTCGAAAGGCGAGGTCCGATTTGATTTCAAGCTGCTGGGACCGCTGGGCGAGACGGTGGACATCCTACGCGGTAATGAGCGCCCACGAGCGCCACGGATTTACGTCGCCAGCGCCGACGGAAAGTACCGCTCCACCAATACCTTCGAGTATGGGTGAGGTGGCGTCTGTTCGCTCTCATGGCGAGAGCCCAAATCGGCGCAGCGTCCCCTCGTGATCAACCTTGATGTGCTCGGGCCGTTCCAAGTGCTGAAGCGTCCGCTGACGCTGTTGGCCAAGGACGCCAAGCCGGAGGCCGGCGCGGAGAAGGCCGGGCCCGTCGGCTGGTGGAAGCTCGACGAATCGAGTGGCAATACGGCGGCGAACGCTGCGGGAAACAAGATGACCGGCGAACTCCATGGCAAACCGCGTTGGTCGCCGGACAGCGGTGCGCAGGGGGGCGCGCTTGAGTTCGATGGACAGCATGACTGGGTGGAGTTTGCGGACAGCAGCGATCTGGATTGCCGAAGCGGTGTGTCCGTCGCGGTCTGGATGAAGGCGCGGGCCGTTGGCTTGGCGGCAGACACGCTGCTGGCCAAGGGAGACTCCTGGCGGCTACATCGCGTGGGACGCGGCGGTGAACTGGAGTTTGCGCTCAGCGGCCCGGCCACCACCGGTGACAGCAAGGCCAAACTGCCGCTGGCTACCTTCAAGCCGTCGCTGGAGGACAACCAGTGGCATCACATCGTGGGCGTGTATGATGGCAAGCGGATCGCGCTCTATGTGGACGGCGAGGAGAAGAACGCGGTGACGGCCGCGGGCACGGTTCGGCTGAACAATGCCCCGGTGTCCCTCGGCGAGAATGCCTTCAGCCGTGGCCGACATTTCGGCGGCTGGCTGGACGATGCGCGTGTGTACACCCGCGGCTTGAGCGCGGAGGAAGTCAAAGCGCTATACGGCGAAGGGGTGAAGAAGTGATGTGAGCTGCCGCCCCGGCTTGCCTGACGAATCAAGGCAAGGCCGGGGCGAAACGCGTCGTCACAGCACCATTTTGAAGCGCGGTCGTTTTGTGCCGTGTCTCTACCGGCGACGAAGCGGCAGCCTGCGGCCAAAGTCCAAGGCGCTTTGCGAGAGACTGATGTTCAACTGGAGAGGTGAGCGAACTATGAAATCTATGCGGCAGTGGTTCTTGTTGTTCGTGATTGTGTTGGGAACGGGCGCGGCGCAGGCAGAAACGAACGCCCCGGTCGCGCCGGCTACCGGCTTGGAGGCAGATCTGCCGATGGAGTTGGATGTCGCCAAGCTCTACAGAGAGAAGTTCATCACCGCGACAAAGACCAACTCCACCTTCGGCTGTATTACGGGGCGGCAGATGTTCGACGGGTTGCCGTTCCAGATTGGCGGGCGCGTGTGGGTGTATGGCCGCTCGGAAGCAGAGTCATCGAACAAGACGGAGGAGAACTATCCCAACCTTATCGGGATTCCAGTGGGCCGGAAGTTCGACGAGTTGCACTTGTTGCATGGGGCTCGTTTCCCGGATGTGGAGGGGCGGGAGATTGCCTTGATCCGTCTCAACTTTTCCGATGGCTCCAAACAAGAATTCCCGATTCGCTATGGCGGGCACGTGCGCGACTGGCAGCGGTTGCCTTCGGAGGAAAAGGAAACGCTTACGGACGCGAACTCAAAGATCGTCTGGCGCGGCCAACCCGGGACGCCCAGGTTCAAGTCCACCGTCCGGCTCTGCAAAACGATGCTCGCCAATCCATTTCCGGAAAAGGTCGTCACGACGTTGGATGTGGTTTCGGCGCGGCATCTAGCCGCGTACGATTTGGTGGCTGCCACGGTTGCCCGGCGGGATGCGAACCGACCGGTGACGCCGCCTTGTCCTGCGAACGAGCCCGAGCGGGATTTCGACGGTAAGCTGACCGTCCGCGTCGTGGATCAAGCCAACGGCAAGCCGATCGCTGGCGTGCTGCTGAATGCCAGCATGAACGTGGATGAGGTGTCGGTGATTGTCACCCCACAACTTACGTCGGACGCGGGTGAGGCGGTCTTTCGCTATCCAGCGGACCGCACGGCCGACCTGTGGTTTTCCGCAGTGAAGGAAGGCTATGCGCAGCGAAATGTCGGCGCGAAGCCAGGAAACAGCGAGGCTGTGGTCATGGAACTGGAACGCCCGAAAGTGATCACAGGAGTTGTCCGAGGACCGGAGGGGAAGCCGGCTGGTGGTTTGCCGGTACAGCTTGTCGGGGCGTACGGGCCAGGGCGTGGTGGTGTTAAGACCGACGCGGAGGGCCGGTTTCAGATCGAGTGGGACCCACGACAGTATGGCGGTTCGGACCGGAGTTTCTGCCTGTTGATTCGCGATCCGCTGCGCAACCTCGCCGTCGCCGAAGAGGTGGACGAGGACGCCGGCCCTCTGGATTTGCGGCTGGCGCCGGGGCTGACGATTGCCGGGCGCGCCGAGTGCGACGGCAAGCCTGTGACGAACGCGACCGGGGCATTGGTTTTTTGGACGGGTAACAGCGGGATGCATCTGGAGGGTTTGGCGGTGAACACGAACGTGCCGGGGCGCTTCGAGATTCCCGCGCTACCGCCGGGGCGACGGTATGGCCTCTATGTCTCCGCACCCGGGTACGGGCAGAAATATGTCAGCGTGGAGGAATCCGACGAGGCCAAGCGGATCGAACTGGACGCCGCTGAACTCAAGCCCGCGAATCTGAAAGTCGCGGGGCAGGTGCTGGATGCGGACGACAAACCGGTCGCCGACGCATATGTGAATTCGTACGGCGAAGGACAACCCAACGCGAATGCCCGCACCGACAAGGATGGCCGATTCAGCTTCAGCGGGGTTTGCGAAGGAACGGTCCGATTGTCTGCCAACGCGAAAAGTTCGCACGGGAGTGTCGCGGCGGAGGGCGGCGACACGAACGTCGTCCTCCGCCTGGGCGAATCGGTCATGTATTCAGGCGGCGAAACCGCGCAGAAGCTCAAAGGCACGGTTACCGATCTCGAGGGTAAACCTGCCGCGGGCGCGCAGGTTTCAGTGTTTCCGTTCAACAGTGGCCGCTGGGTGAAGACCGGTGCGAACGGGGCATTCACGTTGAGTTATAGCATCCAGCCCTGGCAGATGCAGCAGGGTGGGGATCCACTGCTCGTGGCGCGTGACCAGGCTCGCGGGTTGGCGGCTGCGGAGGCCATCCCCGAGGGAGCGACCAATCTGGATGTGCAACTGAAGGCGGCGATGACCATCGTGGGCCGCGTCGAGCGGGCAGAGGGCGGGGTCCTAACCAATGCGCAAGTTGGCGTCTGGTTGAACGCGGGCAACAGCTACAACCAGCTCTCCGAGCAGTTGGCGAACACGGACGCCCAGGGGAGCTTTGAAATCAAGGCTGTGCCGATTGGACCGAAGTATATGGTCTTCGCGAAGGCGAAAGATCGCGGTCAGAAGCGGGTGACACTCGCGGAGGTGGAGACGAACCGGCTGGAGTTGGAGCCGTTCGTGCTGAAACTGGCGGATCAGGTCATCGCCGGCCAGGTAGTCAACGCCGACGACAAACCGGTTTCCGGTGTTCACGTTTCACTCTCCGGTGAAGACCAGCCGGAGGGCGCCGCGACCACGGACAGCAAGGGTAGGTTCAGCTTCAAGGTGTGTGAGGGGCAGGTGCGGCTCTTCGCCAGTAGCCAGAGCGGTTATGCCAACACTACGGCCACGCCCGGCGATACGAACGTGGTCATTCAACTGACACGTAGCGGATCGTCCCGCGTCGAAGCCCCGCGGCGGCCTTCGTTGAAAGACAAAGCGCTGCCCGACCTCGTCAGCGTTGGTCTGCCTGCCGATGCCGTCCAGAAAGGGAAGGCGCTATTGTTGTGCTTGCTGGATGCCGAACAACGACCGTCGCGCCGCGTGGCGCGCTTGTTGGCTGAGACGCACGATGCGTTGAAGGCAAAAGGCGTCGCCGTGCTGGCGGTTCAAGTGACGACCGCCTCGGCGGAGTCATTCCAGCAATGGACAAACTCCAGTCCGTTGCCGTTCCCCTTAGGATGCGTGGAGAAGAAGCTGCCGGAGAACAAATGGGCGACCGGCGTGGCGTCGCTGCCCTGGCTCATTCTCCGAAACGCCGAAGGCAATGTGACCGCCGAAGGGTTCGCGTTCGACGAGTTGGACACGAAGCTGGAAGCGTTGAAGAAGTAGAGCGGCTGAGGCTCTGACTGCCGCCGGTCGGGGTCAGTGGTGCGGTAGGTTCTCCGTCCCGGCGGCGAGCCGGCAACGCAATTCAGCCATGTTCGCTTCGATGCGGTCCAGGTAGCAGTTCGGTCCGTCCGGGTAGGGCGTGTTTAAGAAGCGATGTAAACCGCCAAACGTCACCTCCAGTCTGGGCTTCACGTAGCTTTCCCAGAAGGCCGGCGTGCGCACGATGAGGTCATTCACGCTGGTGAACGATGCGACGAAGCTTTTTTGGTCGGCGCTGAATGCCGCCGCTTCTTCAAACTCCGAATACAGCTCCGGCAGCTTCTCGATGTAGTCCTCCGCC
>CAZWJC010000186.1:0-14358 GCA_964634255.1 uncultured Verrucomicrobiota bacterium
TGAACGCCCAGTTGGATCGGCTGGAGAAACAAACCGAGACTCGCGACCGCAATGGCCAGTATCTGGCGATGAAGCTAAGCCAGATTCCCGGCATCCATCCGCAGCAGCGAACCAAGGCAACCACGCGGCACAGTTATCACTTGTTCCTGTTCCGCATTGACGCCAAGGCGTTCGGCGCTCCACGGGAGGCCGTGCTCAAGGCCCTGGCGGCGGAGGGGATTCCGGTGTGCGGCGGCTACGCGCTGCCGCTGTATCGCCAGCCGCTGTTCCTCAACAAAGCCTTCGGCCCATATCTGCCGGACGCGCGCAAGAAGTTGGACTTCGGAAAGGTGCGTTATCCGAACTGCGAGACGATCTGCGGCGAGCAGGGCGCGTGGCTGGAGCAGAGTCTGTTTCTGGGGACGCAGGCGGACATGGACGACATCGCCCGCGCGTTTGAGAAGGTTTACGAGCACCGCCAGGCGCTCCGCGACCTGAAGCCGTGATTCTTGCTCCCACACACCCGCGTAACCAAAGACATGAGCACGAATTCCACCGCAGCCTCGCCTGAAGTCGGGCTGAAGCGATCTCTCAAACTCTGGCATCTGGTGGTGTACGGCATCATCTTGATTCAACCCACCGCCGCGTTGCCATTATTCGGCGTCGTGAGCCAGGAAGCGCGCGGACATGTGGTCACGGCGCTGCTGGTCGGCATGGTGGCGATGCTGTTTACCGCCATCAGCTACGGTCGCATGGCGCGGGTGTATCCCAGCGCCGGGTCGGCGTTCACCTACGTCGGGCGCGAACTCGATCCGCGGGCCGGCTATCTCGTCGGTTGGAGTATGGTGATGGATTATCTGCTGTGCCCGATCATCTGCGTGATTTGGTGCAGCAAGGCGGCTGGCAACATCCTCCCACAAGTGCCGTATTGGGGCTGGGCGATCTTCTTCGGCGTGCTATTCACCGGCTTGAACCTGCGCGGCATTCAGGCCTCCGCGCGTACAAATGCGTGGCTAGCCGCAGCGATGGGCGCGGTTGTGGGCATTCTGCTTGCGTGCATCGGTCGGTATCTGGTGGCGAACGCGTCCGGCGAGGGGATGGAGTTCTTTCTCTGCCCGTTCTACGACCCGGCCACGTTCTCCTTCCCAGCGCTGGGCGTCGGCACATCCATCGCGGTGCTGACATATCTGGGTTTCGACGCCATCTCCACGCTCTCCGAGGAGGTGGAGAATCCGCGGCGCAACGTGCTGCTCGCCACGGTGCTCACCTGCCTGTTCACCGGCATCTTCTCCGGCATTCAGATTTACGGCGGACAACTCGTCTGGCCGTACGACTCGGCGCCGTTCCCGGACGTGGACACCGCTTACGTCTATGTTGCGGGCAAGGCCGGCGGCACGTGGCTGCTGCAACTCGTGAACTTCACGTTGTTGGTGGCGGGCGTCGGCTCGGGCATGAGTGCGCAACTGGCTTCGGCCCGGCTGCTCTACAGCATGGGCCGCGATGACGTGATCCCGAGACGCTTCTTCGGCACGCTCAACCCGCGCACGCAGACGCCATCGAACAACGTGTTGCTGACCGGCGGGCTGGCCCTGGCGGGCGCGTTCTTGATGAGCTATCAACTCGGCGCGGAGATGATGAACTTCGGCGCGTTCATCGCGTTCATCGGTGTGAATCTGGCGGCGCTCGTCCACTACACCGTGCGTGGCGGCGATCGGCGGGTGATAACTTGGCTGCCGCCCGTGGTGGGCATCGTCATCTGCTTTTACATCTGGCTGCACCTGCGTTGGCCGGCGAAGGTATGCGGCAGCGTGTGGTTGGTAGCTGGATTGCTCTACGGCGCGTGTCGCAAAGGCGGTTTCCGCACCATGCGCGATGTTAGTGCCTGAGGAGTCTCCGCTGCCTCCGACCTGAATCAAGGCGGCGAATTCGTCGGCGCGATTTCCAGGGCGCGATAGAAGCGGCACTCGGCTGCCGGCACGATCGTGTTCGTGAACGTCAATCGGGTCGAGGTTGCGGTGGAGAATGAAAGGCTCACCCAGTTCAGGAGATCGGTCGAGACTTGGAGCATGTAGGCCCAACCGGCAGAGCAATCCAGATCCAGGGCAAGCGTGCCGCTGTTCAGAAGCCGTGGCGTGTCGAAACGGAAGCCTGTGGGCAGGGTGCTGGGAACGAAATTTGTGGCAAACGTGGCGCAGGTGAGAAACCGCGATGCGTCCGCATAGTAAATGTCGTCAGGGCTGCGGGCGACGTGGGCAATGGGCGCGTCGCCATCAGTGCAAAGGCTGTCCTTGTCGGTCATCCATGCCCGATAGCGAATCGTGAATGGCGCAAGAGCATTCACCACGATGTCGCCGCTCTGAGCTTGTTGGCATGAGCCGTTCTCGAAGCACGAGCGCCGCAATTCGATGATTGTCGTGCCGCTGAGGTCCGGGAGCACGACCCCGGAGTTGCTGAACGCCTCTGCCGCATGAAAAGTCCCCGGGCTGGCCGACGCGAAGGTGGCGTTTTCCACGCGCAGATGCACGCCCACGGAAGCGTGATCGCCCAACACCTGTTCCGAAGGCATCGCGTTGGTCAGGTTGACGCGAAGTCGCGCCACGCCTCCAGTGAAGCTGAGAAGTTGAACGCCAACCTGCGGAACGGGATGGATGCCGTCGTCCGCGGTCAAGCCTTCACGCCGGCCGCTGTAATTGTCAAAGACGGTGTGGTAGAGCCACGTGCAAGTGCCCCGGTAGCGAGCATCGCCCGCGCCTCCT
Source organism: uncultured Verrucomicrobiota bacterium (assembly GCA_964634255.1). Classification (GTDB taxonomy): domain Bacteria; phylum Verrucomicrobiota; class Verrucomicrobiia; order Limisphaerales; family MWDV01; genus MWDV01. Next base: position 2,736 of record CAZWJC010000186.1, read on the forward strand.
TGGTCCGCCGCCGCGATGGAGCGGCGCACGCCTAGGGGCGTGTATTCGACGACGTCGAGCCACCGGTTAGTGTCGAAGTCGAACCGGTAGATGCTCGCGCCGATGTCAGCCCGGTTGGTGACGCTGACCAGCGTTTTGCCGGCGGCGAATAAACGCGGAACGCTGTAGCTTGAAGCCGTGTTCGTGGAAAACGCCGGTTGGCTGAATCCATCGGGGCTGCTGTAGCTGTCCAAGTAGTCATGGTCAATCGCGCCCGTGGCTTTGACCACCGGGAATTCCCGGTCGTAGGCGGAAAGCCCGATCATCAGGCCGCCCTGGACCGGGAGCTTCGACAAGATTTGCGCCGTCTTCGTTTGGATGCGCGAGAGGTTGTAGCTGAAGGCGGTCGCCCCGCCGCTGTAATAGACGCTGTCCATGATGTAAATCATTGGCACGAGCAAATCCAAATCCGTGGTCCCGAGCAGATTGGAGTAGGCGGACTCGACGTTCGGGTAAAAGTCGTTGAGTTGAATGGCGGCGGAGAAGACCAGGTTCGTCGGCACATGCACGGCGGAAACCAGGCTCAGCAACGTCGCGCCGGACACCGCCTCCACGTCAATTTGCACGCCGTCGAAGCGCGCATCGGCGTGGTTGTCGTTGTAGATCACGACCTGCTGGAGGACGTTGGACAAGAGCGACGTTGAGAGTGCGTCGCCGCTGGTGACGGTGGCTTTTGTGGCGCACAATGCATGGACCGTGAGGCCATTCGTGTGCGCCTGCCGGATGAACGGGGAGAAGGTTGTGTATTGCGTGTTCGTGTAGCCCGTTGTCCACAGGAACACGTGCTGAATTGCGCGCGATTGCAGGGCACTGATGATCGCGGCCTCGTTGCCGGGAATGGTGGTGGAAGACGGTTTGATCCAGATGCCGTTGCCGGCCGGCAGGGCTGGTTGCGCAACGGCTGCGCTGGCGGACAGCATCCACACCAGTTTGATCCAGCCGCGGGTTCCGGTGATTTCAGGCATAATATCTCTGCTGGGCAAATCGAGTTCGGGAGATTCGTTTTTTCACCAATTGGCTTGGCGAGTGATGCGGCAAGGATTCTGAAAGCGCCAGCCGTGGACGTGGCCCGCTTTGAGCGGCATCAGCGGGCAAGGTTTGGTTGTGCGACCTGTCGCGCGCGCAGTTTGTAGTTTGTAGGTGTGCCACTTGGCGAGAGGCTAGCGCCCACGGCAGTGAAGGGCGCAACGGAATGCGCCCAGCGCCGTCAGCGCGAAAACCGGCGGATCGGCGAGGCCGGCATACGTCAGATCGCTGCCGACGACGGTAATGGGTGTTGCGGCGTTAGTCCAAAGCCCGTTCCCCGCCAGGTCTCCGATGGGATAGTTGGAGCTGTCCTCCAGCAAGATGGAGGCGCTTGCGACCGGGAGCAGTAGGCAAGTGGTCCGGATGGCCAACAACGTGCGTATGAACTTGAGTGACAGGCGGGCGGCGGCCGGACGAGGGAGCTGAAGAACCTGCGGTTTCATGTTCATGGTCGGTTGCGCTGTAGTTAGGTTCAGCGGGTTCGATGGTTTCCCATTTCGGTTCGGCGCTGCATCCCCCATTTGAATAGGTTTTCGGTGCCAGCGTTTGTGATACGGTTCGCGGCGTATCTGCGAGCACGCATGTTTGCACACTGGCAACGAATCCGCCGCGGCGGGCGTGTCCTGCCCGGGTTGGTGGCGATCAGCGCCTGGTTGTTCTCCACGTCCTGGGCTGGGGGAAGCCAATACCTTTTGGAGGGCTTCAACTACTCGCCCGGGGTTCTGGGAACAAACTCGCCTTGGACCAATCCCACCGACCAAATCACCGTGGTCGGCAGCAGTCTGGGCTACGCGGGCTTGGCCGCTCTCTCACCGGCAGGCAACTCCGCCTCCGTGGAACCGGGTAACACGGCATCCACGCTTCGGCCTTTCGCTGCCACGGCGGGCAGCGGGGCCGTTTACTGCTCATTTCTCCTCAAGTACACCAGTGTCAGTGCCAACGTCTTCATCGGGGGCATGCTCCCTTCCTCAGTGACGAGCCCTGTTGACAAGACCACGGATCCCTGTGATCTGATCGTCGTCAGCGCCACGGGCGGATTCAAACTCGGCATCCGTGCCAAAGGACAGAGTGCCACCTATGCCTCCACCACGCTGGCGCTGGATACGGTGCATCTGGTGGTGCTGAAGCATGTTCTCTCGACCGGCCAATCATCTTTGTTCATCAACCCTGGCCCTGGCGGTGCTGAGCCGGAGTCCCCTGGCGCCACCAGCAGCGGCACCGCCGTCGCCAATCTGGCCAAGCTCTTTTTCCGCTCCGGCAGCTCGACCGCGGGGCGCTTCGTCGTGGATAGCGTGCGCGTGGCTTCCACCTGGGCGGAAGTCACCCCACAAACGACCGTGACCCCCGCAAGCAAGGCGGCGTTTTCCACACAACCCCAAGGCGCAACCATGGGCCAGCCGCTCGCGGCGGTCGCGGTACAACTGCGGAATGCCGAGGACGTGGACATCGCGTCCAACAACGTGCCGATCATGTTGACGCCCAGCACGGGTTCCTTTGCGCGGGGCACAACGACGGTGAACACGGACACCAACGGGAAGGCGGTCTTCAGCGGCTTGGTCATTGACACGCCGGGTGAATACACGTTGTTGGCGTCTGTTTCCGGCATCGGCAACGGATTGACAGCGGGCACGAGCGATGCATTCGAGGTGGGGATCACCAACAGGATCAATGTGGACGGTCGGGCGTTGGCTTCCTTTCTCGACTCGCTGCAGGTGGAACGCTATTGGGCAAACGGCGTCAGCGTGAACTGGCTTACCGGCGTGGCAGGCGGGAGCGGAGCGAATATGACCCAGGGCACTGCCAGTCATTGCAGCGTGTTCGCCCCGGCGGTGGCGTACTTGCGTGGCGTTTACCTGCTGCGACCGCCGGAAGCTTCGGATTTGAATCTGGCCAACCGGCAGGCCGATTGGCTGCGTACCAATACCGCTTCGGGGTGGTCTAGCATTGCCTCGGCGGTCACCGCCCAGCACATGGTCAACACCGGCGCGCTTGTGGTGGCTGCGTGCAAGGAAGACTCGGGGTCGGGGCACATCGCCGTGCTGCGGCCCAGCATTCGCTCAGACGCCGACGTGCTGGCGTTCGGCCCCCAAGAATGCCAGTCGGGAATCCACAACTACAATGACACGAATGTCCTCACCGGCTTTGATCAGCACCCCGGAGCCTACCCGGAGCGCATCCGCTACTACGTGCATGCCACCACGAACGGCATCCAGCCGGTCAATCCTGTGCTTGGATCCTACGCCGCGACCGGCGGCATCCTCCGGTTTACGGTCACTTCCGTTGTGGGCCGATCCTACACGCTCCAGTGGAGTGCGGATCTGGCCGCTTGGACCGACCTCCAAAGCTTTACCAACTCCAACGCCGGCACGGATTTCTTTTGCACGTCCCCGCTCACCGAGGCGGTTGCGGCAGGGCTGCGGTTCTACCGGTTGCGGACATTGTAGCGGAGGTCCTGTTCACCGCCCTATCTGATTGGGGGATGTGAGCGCTCCTTGTGGGAGCTAAGCTGGGATTTGAAGAATGAAAGAGTCGCCCACAACTACCAGAACCTGTCTACGCAAGAGGACACCGTCTGCCGTGCCCGGTCAGGCATTCAGTCCCACAGGATTCACGCTAATCGAACTGCTCGTGGTCATTGCCATCATCGCGATTCTGGCGGGCATGCTCCTGCCCGCGCTGAGCAAAGCCAAGGTCCGTGCCCAGCGCATCAGTTGCTTGAACAACGAAAAGCAACTCGGGATCGGCAGCCAGATCTATGCAGATGACGATGACAGGAACGCCCTCACGGGCACCGCCAGCATGTCGGACGACGACCTCAACTGGTTGTTTCCGCAGTACCTCCCCAACGTCGGGTCGTTCGTCTGCCCCAGCACGCACCACAGCGTCTCCAACAACCCCCAGCCGTTGATCAACCGGACCTACATTCCCACCGACACCACCGGAATCTCGTACAGCGACCGGCTGCATGGCGGGACAACCTTCCTTCCGGACCTGCAGCGCATGGCAGAGGACTACCCAACCTACAACGTGTCTGCCAAGACCGGACGCGGGCACAGCTACGAGGTTTCCGGCTTCATCAAGATCACGACCCGCAAGACTCAGCGCGTCCTGACCGGCTACAGGTACTCTCAAGATATGTCCTATTCCGTCAACGGCACGACGGTGAAGTTCTCGTTGAAAGATCAGCCGGCTTCGCCCTCCACCGTCTGGTTGATGTACGACGCAGACGACCAGTTGACCGTGGGGGGCAAGCCTTCCAACAACAGCTATCCCGATTCTATTGACAACCACGGTGCGGACGGTGGCAATGTGATCTTCTGCGACGGTCACGCCGAGTGGATTCGCCAAAGGCAGTATCCGGAGTACTATGCCCGTGGTACGGAGGACCAGGGCTACACGGTACACGTGTTTCCTTGAGCGGGACGGTGCGGACGGGCTGGCATCCCACTGCCACTGGCAGACATGGGTTTTATGCGTAGGCCGATGACGTCGGCTGGGCGGATACCAGTCGCCCGCCACGTCGCAGCCCAACGCCAACTGGCGCTGGGTCACCGGGGAAGCCTGGGGCTACACCAACTGGCAGAGCGGCCAGCCCAACGACTCGGGCGGCAAGGCGGAAGACAAGCTTCAATTTGGCTTTGCCACGCTCGTCTCCGTCTGGAACGACATCATGTCGGTGGATCCCACGCCAGCCTACCAGCCCAGCGCCTACGTGGTGGAATGGAACACCGATCCCATTATCCCGACCCTTGAAGCGCGGTGCGTGCAAATGGGTCCTCAGATTGAACTGTGCTGGCAGACTTCCCCCGACCGGTTCTACCAGCTTCTTTATTCCTCTGCCCTCGCCCCCAACCAATGGTCTCCTTTGTCCACCGTTTGGATCGCAGGTGACGGCACGAGGCATTGCGAGACCGACGCCATTCTCCCCGACAGCCCCACCAAGTTCTACCGCCTCATTTGCACCAGCACCCCCTCGCCATAGAGGTGGCCCATCAAGCCCGGCGGCGTGTCACAACCTCCTCAGCTTCCTCACCTTGATCTCCCGCGACTTCGTCGTCCCGCCGCTGCGGGATAGCGCAGGTAGTTGGCCACGGGTGCTATGCACCTCCAACCCGCGCTTTTGCACATCACGTCCGTTCGACGCGCACTCTGGCTTCAGAGTCACCAGCGTTATCTGCTTGTCTCTGCACTAGACAGCGGTGTAAAGCTCCCCAAGAACAACTGGGGCAGGAGCATATGCGCAGTACATTGATTGCGGCACTTTTCGTCATAACCATGCTGGTGGGACCGGGCATGCCCCAGGCCGGAGAGAAGATGGATCTGAAGATCCTCTATGCCGGCAAACCCGGTTCCGATCGGGAGCGCGATTTTGTCCAGTTCCTAAAAGAGCACTTCACCGCGGTAACGAATGCGGACCTGTCGAAATTCGCCCCCGCCAAGGCCGGGGGCGTCGATGTGGTGCTTTTGGACTGGGACGGCAGTACAGAGGCGCTCTTCAAGTCACCCCGTCCGGATCTGGGAGAGGATTATTCCCGCGCCACGCTGACGATCGGCATTGCGGGCGCGTTCATTTGCTCTCACCGGGACTTGAAGATCGGTTACACCTGAAACTGCCTCACCGACGCAGCTCAAGGCGAGCTGCCCAGCCACGAGGTCTTCCGGAAACCCCTCAAGGTCGAACCCCGCTACGAAGAGTGGGATACCCCCGGAAGTTACAGGCGCTACGCCCTGGGAGAAGCCCTGCCGGCCAAAACGCGAGTCTGGCGCGTCCAAACCGCGTCTGCCACGCCCGGGAAAGTGACCTCCGGGGTCGTCGCCCATCATTACGGACTGCTGGATTCGCCAGACACGGAAATCCTTGTTTCCGGACTGAACCAAGGCAAGGAAAGCGGGGCGATGGGGATCGGCCGGCAGGGGAATTTCCTGCAATGGGGTTTCAGCGCGCCGCCCTCCAAGATGACCGAGGCCGGCCGGGCGCTGTTCATCAACTGCATCTGTTACATCCGCAAGTTTGAAGGCAAGAATCCGCTCGTCCGTCGCCAGAGCCTCGGCAGGGATTATGACGTGTTCCTGGCCAGTTTGATCTCGAAGATCACGGACGCGAACTTCCGCAAAAGCCGGGGCACTCCCGAGGTTTTGCAGCGTTTCAAGGACAATCCCGACGGGTTGATGGAGTATTACCGAAAGAACATCGAGTTGATCTACCGGGACGGCTGTTGCCGGGTGGATGAGGAATTGCCCACGCTCGGGATCACGTCAAACCGCCAGTTGCAGAGTCTCGAGAAGATGATCGCGTCGCTCCGCGACCCGGACAAACAATCCCTCGCCCAAAAGCTGTTGTTGCGATACACCACGGAACGATTCACAACCGTCGAACAGTGGGAGGCCTGGTTTCAGAAAAGCAAGGGACGGTTGTATTTCACGGATAGTGGGGGCTTCAAGTTCCTGGCCGTGCCGGAGGGTTATCTGTAGCGCTTCGGGAACAACCCGGTTCCGGATATCCGCAACCCTATCGACCTCCGCTTCGCGCATTCTGTTTTGCTCACAACCCTCTCAGCTTCCTCGCGACCACCGTTCGCGCCTTCGTCGTCCCGCCGCCGCGAGAGCACCCAGGCAATCAGCACAATCATAGCCGCCCACGCCATCCTCAGCGGCGTCCACCTTCAGCACATCCTCCGGCCGGTTCGGATCGTGTTGCAGCGGCGGCAGCGTCTCAATCAGCCGCCCGCTCAGTTTCCTTCAATTGCAGCACCCCAATTATCAATTGGCGCGCTCCTCCGAAAACACGGTCATGAACACACGCGCGCCCTGGTCTCGCATTTTCATCATCGTTGGCAGCCTCGCGATGCTGGTCGGTGCGCTCACCATCTTGCCCCGCAGCGGCCTGGTCGCGCTCGGCACGTTCCTCGGCCTCAGTGAACGGCGATTGATCGCCTACCGTACCGTGGTGTTCATCCTGATTGCACAAAGCCGCCCCCGCCTCCTCCATGCACTGGCACGTGCGGGGGTGATCGGCTGAAAGGGCACGGGCTTGATCCGAACCGAAGCCTCGAATCGCAGCGTGGCTGACTCCTCCAGGCCAGGCCGCGGAATTGCGCAAATGTGTCGCAGCAGCCTGGCTATTCACTTGCATTTTTGACTCAGCGTTCAAAAATGCGACCGGGCCTGTAATATGCGAATCGCCAATACTCGGATTGCCTGCATCACCACCGCTTTATTTCTAACCCTATCGGACCTCTATTCCACGGATTTGTCACCTTCGGGAGCATCGGAGTCTGATCTTCCAGACACAGCCAACCGGGGCTTCGACTGGCCCTGTTGGCGTGGGCCAGAACGCAACGGGATTTCGAGGGAGACGGGTTGGACATGGCAATGGAGTTCCAACGGGCCCGCGGTGCTCTGGCAAGCGTCGGTCGGCAAAGGCTTCTCCTCCTTCGCGGTGGTCAGCAATCGTGTTGTCACTTTGGGCAATGCGGAGGGCGTTGATACGGTGATCTGCTTCGCAGCGGACACAGGCGCCGTGCTGTGGAGGCATTCGTATCCCTGTGAACTACAGCCGCTCTCCTACGAAGGCGGCCCCAGCGCCACGCCAGCCGTGGATGACGGGCGCGTGTTCACTTTCAGCAAAGGTGGCGACCTATTCTGCCTCGATGCAGGTGACGGCAAAGTGATTTGGTCGAAGAAGTTCGAGCCTTGGCCGCGTCAGGAAGGTGACTGGGCGAATATCTGGCGTTACGCCAGTTCGCCACTCGTGGTTGGAGAACGACTCTTCTTGGGCGTGGGGCAGGCGGGCGCGGCATTCAATAAACACGATGGCTCCGTGATATGGCAGAGTCCCGCCGGACACCCTGGATACTCCTCTCCCGTGCCGTATCGAGGGGATACGGGGCGCGTCGTGGTGTTCTTTTCGGGACGCGCGGTTGTTGGCGCCGACCACGATACCGGAAAGGAGCTCTGGAGCATTCCTTGGAAGACACTGTGGGATTTGAATGCGGCGGATCCAGTCCTCGAGGGGACTCGTTTGTTTGTTTCGTCCGGCAACGGTGTGGGCTGTGCCCTGTTTGATCTGACCCGTAATTCGCCCCGTGAGTTGTGGCGCAATCGGAACTTGAAGAGCACGATGAACAGTGCGGTGCTTTGGCGGAGTTACTTGTATGGCTTCAACGACACCCATTTTTCCTGCCTTTCGTGGGAGAAGGGCGAAGAACTTTGGAGCACGAGAGACGTGCGCAAGGGGTCACTGATCGTGGCTGGTGGGAAGCTGATCCTCCTCAGCGAAACCGGCAAGCTCGTCATCGCCGAGCCAAATCCGGAAGCCTATCAACCGCTGGCACAGGCGCAGATTCTCCAAGGACGCTGTTGGACCACACCGGTGTTGTCCCGGGGGTTGCTCTTGGCGCGCAACGCAGCCGGACAGGTGGTGTGCTTGGATCTTCGGAAGCATCAGGCTGCTGAGCGCTGAATCCAACGACGTCGCTCACTCCTTTTAGATACCCGTGCTGGTGGAGGGAGTCCTCCAGCCACTCAGGTCAATTGCCCGTTACCGGGCGGCGGCCTCCGTGCCGGTATTGAGTGAGTTGTATTTCCATCCGCGCTGGTCAAGCCACGCTTTCGCCTCCTGGCACCAACCGCACATCAGGCGGTCGTACAGTATCCTTTTCTGGGTCGTCTTAGGTGCTTTCACTGAGTGCGACATGGTTGATTTGCGGCGTGTCTCACCGTGAACGGGTCGTAACCGAGTTCGTGATTTTCGTCACCTTCCTCCTTCGCTGTTCATCGTTGAGCACTCGCACTTCGACCCTCGCCCCTCTCGCTTCCCTAGAGCCCCCGCAGCTTCCTCACCTTGACCTCGCGCGACTTCGTCGTGCCGCCGCGAAATAACGCAGGCAGTCCGCGCAATCATTCCCCCTCGCGCCAAACCCTGCCTAAAGCGTCCTGACGCCCATTGGGATGAACGCCAGCACGTATGAACAACCGCTCCCGCCAGATTGGGCCCGCACCGCTGCTACAGGCTATTACTCAAATGGAAAACAAGTGAAGGGCAGATGGCGCGTCTACTCCGAGATGGCCGCGGGCGGACTGTGGACCACTGCGTCGGATCTGGCACAATTTGCGATCAGCCTCCAGAAGAGCTACGCGGGCCTGTCGAATCCGGTGATCTCGCAACCAATGACATTTCAGATGCTGACCCGTCAGAAAGAGCATTTTGGGCTTGGATTCGCTCTTACGGGCAGCGGGAAGACCCTGCGCTTTCATCATGACGGACGGAATGCCGGCTTTGACGCCTTCCTGGCGGCCTCTCCAGAATTAGGGATTGGTGTCGTCATTATGCTCAACGCCAACGACAATTCCGGAGCTGTGGGACGTATTGCGGACGCAGTCGTCAAAGAATATCACTGGTCTGTGGCCGAATGATGAAATTGAGAAGAACCACTGGACCGAACGCGGGCGGGCCACGGCAATTGCCCATGCGGACGCCTTTGGCCGCCCGCGTCGGTCAGTTCTGGCGTTCGGCGACATCATGACGCGCACGCTCATTCTTTCGCTTGTTTGCCTGCTCATAGGATGCAGCCGTAGCGTGCTTCCGTCCGAGCGGGCCCTGTTGGAGCTTGAAGATGCAAAGTTGCGGGAGATGGTGCTGCAGCATGCGCCTCTTGGCACAGGTCGCCAAGCCATCGAGCAGACCTTCAGTCGGAGCTTTCAGAAGAAATTCACGGTTGTTGCTTTTGAGTCCGCCGAGGTGGTCTCAAAGCGCGGTTTTTCAGTTCCGGTCGTCACTGGTGACTACTACTTGAGAAGCGATGTTGCCTCGAAGATGAGCGGGCTCGGCACATGTCGTGTTGTCACGGTCTTCTTGCTCTTCGATTCCGCAGGCCGCCTCAAAGATGTCGCGGTGAGCAAATGGACAGACAGTATATGAGAAGATCGCCGAACCAGATTACTGGACCGAACGCGGGCGGGCCGCCCGCGTTCGCTCAGTTCGTTAGCTACTTCTAGCCGCTCGTGAACTCCAAAATCGCTGCTGCCACCCCGCTGGAAGTATGTCTGCGTGTCTCCACGGCATCGCCTACCGTTTCCCGTCGGCTCGCCTACCTCGACAACCTCAAGTCGTTCCTCACGGTCCTCGTCGTTGGTCACCATGCCGCTCTGGCTTACGTGCCGTTTGCCACCGGTTGGACGGTGCAGGACACTTCCACTACCCGCACTCTCGGCCCGTTCATCGCAGTGAACGCCATGTTCTTCATGGGCCTGTTTTTCTTCACCGCTGGTTTCTTCACAGCGCCAGCCTTCGACCGCAAGGGCGCTCTCCGCTTTACCGCTGACCGCGCTCTGCGCCTCGGCATTCCTGCTCTTGCGTGGCTCACCTACAACCTTTTTGCGCGCGCACGTTTCGAGTTTTGGCACATGTGGTTCGCGTGGGATTTGTTGGCGCTTTCCATTCTGTATGCGCTGTGGCGAGTCGTATGGCGCGGCAGCCCGGCGGAACGGCAGACTCCGACTTTCCCACGATTCACGACCGTTCTTTCTTTCATCGCACTGTTGGCCGTTGGTGCTGCGGCGGCACGGATTTGGTATCCTATCGGGTCCTGGATTAGCGTCCTTGGCATTTTCCCTCTCGAGCCCGCTCATTGGGTGCAGTATCTAGCGTTGTTCGTTCTCGGTATCTTGGCGCAGCGCCGTTCCTGGCTCGACGCACTTTCCCAGCGGCAGGGTCAGGCATGGTCGGTGGTCGCAGCCGTCGTGGTCGCGTTGTTCGTCGGTCACAGGTGGCTCGCGGCTGCACCATCCTCCGGCGTTGCTGATGGCGTTTACGAAGGGTTCGAATTGCCTCGGTTCCGGCAGCTGAAGTTCTCTGAATTGGATGCGTCTTTTTGTTATGATGTTCGCCGGGTTGAACGCACGCCAGCCTTTCTCGATTGCGATGTCGAGAATCATCCTCAACGTTCCCACGGTGTTGTTATAGACGCTGGGGCTGTACATGGCGGCGAACTTCCGTGCCCACTTAAGGCAATCGTCCTTTCCGATGCTTCCAACGGGCTTGGCGTGCAAATCCGGCCAGGTCTTGAGCAACGCTTCAACGCACTTACGCCGGTAGACCTTCGCCCCGTCTTTAATGTTCTGCTGTGCCTCTAGGCGCTGGAGAAAGACCGACACAGCATCACCGACGTTCATACGACCGGAAAGGGTGAGAGAATCATCTCCCAACTCCGCTCGCTTCTCTTTGATGAGATCGGCGAGGCGCAGTTTTCCTACGCTGATCACGTTGGTTTCAAGACTTTTGCGAAAAAGCTTGCCCCTGACCCGGACTCGGGCGAAATAGACCCCCCGATGGTTTATAGCGGACAAGATTGGCAACGGGTGTTTTTGCCCAGACAGAGCGGCTTTCGGTACTATCGACCGTTTGTCGGACGGTTATTCCTTTCACGCGGTCAGTATCAGATTGCAGTATCAGATTGTCAATTGCGCTTTTCTTGCTCAGAGTTAAGTTGTTTGTTGTGAAATAGATGGGCCCATAGCTCAGTGGTTAGAGCAGGCGACTCATAATCGCTTGGTCGGG
>CAZWJC010000187.1:0-14351 GCA_964634255.1 uncultured Verrucomicrobiota bacterium
CACCGCAAACAGTGACGGCGACGACCGTGGCCGTTCCGCGAAGCGCCCTCCAGCAGCACAGCGGGCGCGACGTAGTATGGGTGGTGCAAGGAAAGCGCATTGAACGGCGCGCGGTCACGGTGAGCGCCACCAACGGCGAAGAGACGGAACTCAGCGCGGGACTGACTGCAGGGGAGCGGGTGGTGGTCAAGCCGCCGACAGAATTGAAGAACGGCGACCGTGTGAAGGAAAACAAGTCATGAGCGAACAAGCGGCAGGCAATCATGTGCTGGTAGATTTGGACGGCATCGAGAAAGTCTTCCATCGCGGCTCGGAGGACATCCATGTGCTTTCGGATTTGCATCTGAAAGTGCCCAAGGGCGAGTTCCTCGCGCTCATGGGCCCGTCGGGCTCGGGTAAGAGCACGCTGCTGAACTTGATCGGCGGGCTGGATCGCCCCACCAAGGGGGCCGTGAGCATTGCCGGTGAACACGTGAACGACTTGTCCGACCGCGCGCTGGCGGCGTGGCGGGCGCGCCATATTGGCTTCGTCTTTCAACTCTATAACCTCCTGCCCGTTCTCACCGCGGAACGGAACGTTGAGTTGCCGCTCCTGCTGACGCATCTCTCGAAGGCGGAGCGGCGGAAGCACGTGGAGACCGCTCTCGCTGTCGTGGGCTTGTCGCATCGGGCTAAGCATTTCCCGCGGACGCTCTCCGGCGGCGAACAGCAACGCGTGGGCATCGCCCGGGCCATCGTCACCGACCCGACCTTGCTGCTCTGCGACGAGCCGACGGGCGACTTGGACCGGAAATCGGGTGACGAGATTCTCAATCTCCTGCAGGCGTTGAACCGCGAGCATGGCAAGACGATCATTATGGTCACGCACGACCCGCACGCCTCGGTGCGCGCCTCGCGCACCGTTTATCTCGACAAAGGCCAGCTCAGCAACGAACCGGTCAAATGAGATTTCTCCACCTCATCTGGTGCAACCTGAAGCGCCGGAAGCTGCGCACTTCGCTGACGCTGCTCTCGGTGTTCGTCGCGTTCGCACTCTACGGCTTGCTCTGCACGCTCAAGGAATCATTCACCGCCGGCGTGACGATGGCGGGCGCAGATCGGCTTGTGGTCCGGCACAAGGTTTCGCTGATCATGACGCTGCCCGTGACCTATGGGAAGCGCATGGAACAGCTTCCTGGCGTCGCCTCTGCGGTTTCGTTCACTTGGTTCAACGGCATCTATCAAAACGAGCCCAAGAACTTCTTCGGCAGCTTCCCGGTCGAGCCCGAACCCTTTCTGGCGATGTTTCCTGAATACTCGTTGCCGTCGGGGCAGAAGGAGGCATGGCTGAAAACGCGCATCGGAGCCATCGCTGGGCGCACCTTGGCGGATCGCTTCAAGTGGAAGGTCGGCGATCGCATCCAGCTCCAGTCACCGATCTGGCCGAGGAAAGGCGATCAACCGTGGGAATTCGAGATCGTCGGCATTCTCGAAGCCGCCAAGAAGAACGCCGACACTTCCGGGTTCTATTTCCGCTACGACTACTTCGATGAAGGGCGCGTTTATGGCGAAGGGTTGGTGGGCTGGTATTCCGTCCGCGTCAAAGACCCTGAGCGCGCTGCCGAGGTGGCGAAGGCGATTGACAATGAGTTTGCCAACTCGCCAGCCGAGACCAAGGCCGAACCGGAAGGCGCGTTCATGCAGGGTTTCGTGCAACAGATTGGCAGCATCGGCACCATCTTGCTCGCCATCCTCAGCGCCGTGTTCTTCACCATCCTGCTGGTGGCCGGCAACACGATGGCACAATCGGTGCGCGAGCGGACCGAGGAGATCGGCGTGTTGAAAGCGATGGGCTTTACGAATGAACTCGCCCTCGCGTTGGTGTTGGCGGAGTCGCTGCTGATCACCGGGATCGGCGGCTTGGTGGGTTTGGGAATGGCCTGGCTATTCACCTTGGGTGGCAGTCCCGTGCCGTCCATGCTCCCGGTCTTCTACCTGCCGGTGCGCAGCGTGGTCATCGGCGTGGGGCTGGTCTTTGCATTGGGGGTCATTGTCGGTCTCCTGCCGGCACTGCAAGCCATGCGGCTGCAAATCTCGGAAGCTTTGAGGAGGCGAGCATGATGCATCTCGTGAGACGTTTGCAGGTGCGACTGGCTGACGCTTGCTGGGATTCCAGGCAATGGATCGCAGGTTGGTTCGTTTTCTTTCGCGATTTTGACTGGCTTAGCTTGCTCGAATGGTATCAAGCAATGGCCATCACGCTGTTCAACCTGCGTACCGTCCCGGAGCGCAAGGGCGCGGCGCTAGCCACGGTCGTCGGCATTGCTGGCGTGGTGGCGGTGTTTGTGGGTGTGTTGTCCATCGCCGCGGGTTTCCGCGCCGCCATGACGGTGCCGGGCGGGGAAGATATCGCCATGGTGTTGCGCAGCGGCGCGGACAGCGAAATGACCAGCGGCCTCTCGCGCGAGGAAACCCGGCTCATCGCCGACGCACCCGGTGTGGCGCGCAACGCTGACGGCTCGCTCACCTCGGCGGAGCTCTTCGTGATCATCAACCTGCCCAAGCGTTCGACCGGCACGGATGCCAACGTCCCGTTCCGCGGTGTGGAGAAGACCGGTACGGCCGTGCGCGGGGATGTGCGAATCATCGAAGGACGATTCTTCGAGCCTGGGCGCAACGAAGTGATCGCGGGCGTTGGCGCCGCGCGGGCATTTGCGGGTCTGGATGTCGGTCAGACCATCCGCCTTGGCCAGAACGAATGGAAGGTCGTCGGCGTATTCACCGGTGGCGGCGGTGCCGCGGAATCGGAGATGTGGACAGACTCCGCGGTACTCCAATCGGCGTACCAGCGTGGCGACAATTTCCAGTCCGTCTATGCGAAGCTCGCCTCGCCCGGTGCTTTCACGCAGTTCAAAGACTGGCTGACCAGCAATCCGCAGCTCAAGGTGAAGGCCGTGCGCCGGGGCGAATTCCTCGCTGAGCAGTCCTCCATGCTGACGAGCTTCATTGAAGGCATCGGCGTGTTCATTGCGGGGCTGATGGCGCTGGGTGCGCTATTCGGCGCGCTGAACACGATGTACAGCGCGGTGGCGACACGGACCCGCGAAATCGCCACGCTCCGCGCGCTGGGTTTTCATTCCGGACCGATCATCTTGTCGGTCATGATCGAGTCACTGGTTCTCGCGCTGGTGGGTGGGGTCGTTGGTGCCGCTGCTGCCTACCTCGCCTTCGACGGCTTCAAGGCGGCGACGATCAACTGGCAAACCTTCAGCCAAATCGCCTTCGCCTTTGCCGTCACACCGCAGCTCCTGGTGAATGCCATTCTGTGGGCGGTCACCATCGGCTTGCTGGGAGGTTTGTTTCCCGCCCTCCGTGCGGTGCGGCTGCCGATCGCGTCCGCATTGCGCGAGATGTAAACCACGTGTGTCACTGTGCCGGAACCTCGCGGTTGCTTGACCTGCGCGGGCGAAAGGAAAGGCCTTTGATGTGGAGGTTGCTCCTACACGGACGCCAACTGCATAGTCCTGGCATGCTCGGTCCCGCGGCGTACCGGCGTCAGGACGCAGGCCGCGGAGTTTCCCTTCTGGGCCGGGGTGTCAAGGCAGTGGCGGACGCGCTGAGCGAGTTGCTCGGGGTGGTACGGTTTTGAGATGAATCGCGTGTCGTCAGCGCCAATGTTGGTGTCCACAATATCCGGGCTGTAGCCGCTGGTGAACAACACCTTCAAGTCCGGTTGGCGTTTCCAAAGCCGGTCCGCAAGTTCCCGCCCGCTCATGCCCGCAGGCATTACCATGTCGGTGACGATCAGATCAATACGTCCTTGGTGTCGTTCCCAGACTTCGAGCGCTTCGACGCCGTCGCCGGCTTCGAGAATGTGGTAGTGATACTGGCTGAGCACGGTGCGAACCATTTCCCGGACGAGCGGTTCATCCTCGACGAGGAGGATTGTCTCGGTGCCGCCACGGACCGCCGGGACGTTTGACGTGTGCTCATCAGCGGAGTTCGACCGGGCCGCGGCGGCTGGAAAAAACGCGCGAAACGTGGATCCGCGACCCGGCTCACTGGTTACTTCCACCCAACCCTGGTGTTGTTTGACGATGCCATAGACGGTCGCCAGCCCCAGGCCGGTGCCCTTGCCGATATCCTTGGTGGTGAAGAACGGCTCGAAGATGCGATCGAGGACGACCCGGTCCATGCCGCAGCCGGTGTCCGCCACGGTCAGGCAAACAAAGCGGCCCTCACGCGCCTCGGCGTGCGCACGGGCGCCGGCGGCGTCGACCGTCACCGCGGCGGTGGCGAGCCGCAGTCGCCCGCCTTTGGGCATGGCGTCCCGCGCATTCACAGCGAGGTTCATGACCACTTGTTCAATCATCCCGACGTCGGCCTCGACACTGGGCAGGCAGGCGGCGTAGTGGGTTTCGAGCGCAATGGGTTCGCTGAGCAGGCGTCCCAGCATGGGTTCCAGATTGGTGAGCACCTCGTTCAGATCGAGCAGGCGCGGTTGCAGGATTTGCTTGCGGCTGAACAGGAGCAATTGGCGGACGAACCGGGCGGCACGATCGGCTGCGGCGGAGATTTGCGACAGGGAGCGCGCCGGTGGCGTGCCCGCTGGCGTGGCCTCCAGCAATAGTCCTGCATGGCCCTGGATGATGGTCAGAATGTTGTTGATGTCGTGTGCCACGCCTGCGGCCAACTGGCCGATGCTTTCCATTCGCTGCGAGTGCTGAAGCTGCAGTTCGAGGTTCACGCGGTCGGTGACGTCATCGAGGGTGACGACCAACCCGTCGCGAACACCCGCAGTGTCATAGATCGGCGTGGCGTTGGTCGAGAGCAGGGCATGTCGGCCGTTGGCGAGTCTGAGTGCAAAACGGAGGTCCTTGACGGTGTCGCCGGATTCGAGGACCGACTGCAAGGGCACGGGGCCGTTCAAGTCGGCGCGGGTACACCAATCCGCCAATTGCCAGTCGCAGATCCGGATGTTGCTTTGAGCGATGTCGCCTTCCGGCAGCCCGAGGACCTGGGCCGCACGCTGGTTGGCAAACGTCAATTTGCCGGTGCGGTCGGTCGTCAGGACGCCCACCGGGCTGGTTTGCATGATGCGGCTGATGAGGTCGCGCTCGCGGCGAAGGTGTCGCTCCGTCCGTTTGCGTTCGACCGCGTAGCGGATGGCGCGGTCCAGGGTGTCGGAGGTGAGCTGGCCTTTGATCAGGTAATCAGCAGCTCCGGCGGCCATCGCGGCGAGGTCCACCTCGTGATCCCCTTGCCCCGTGAGCAGAATGATCGGCGGACGCCCGGCAAGGGCTGCGGTTTCGCGTAGCAGCTCCAAGCCGGTACGCTCGCCTAACCGGTAATCCAGTAGGGCGATGTCGTGTTCAGCCCGGCCGATGGCTTCGAAGGCCGTGAGGTAGTTGTCCGCCCAGTCCAGTTCGTAGCGCTGGTCGCGGATCCGCGATATCAAATCCCGCGTGATGATGAAATCGTCTTCATCATCATCCACCAACAGAACTTTGACGGCGGGCCGGTTCATGGAAAGCCATCAGTTCCCTTCGCGGGGAAGTTGCACCACCTCGAACCAATAGACCCCCAGCACCTTGACCAGCTCGACCAGGGATTTAAAGGTCACCGGCTTGGTCACATACGAGTTCACGCCGAGGTCGTAGCTGCGCACGATGTCCTCATCGGCCTTCGACGTCGTGAGCACGACGATCGGGATGCGACGCAACTCGGGGTCGGCTTTGATTTCCTTGAGCGCCTCGCGACCGTCCTTGCGCGGCATGTTAAGGTCGAGCAGGATCAGCCCGGGCAGAGGCGTGCCCTTGAGGTCGGCGTATTTGCCACGACGATTCAGGTATTCCATCAGCTCTTCGCCGTCTTCCACGGTGTCGAAGCGGTTGGCGAGGCGGTTTTCGAGGAACGCCTCTCGGGTGAGCTGACGATCATCCGGATCGTCATCGGCCAATAGGATGGTAATCATCTTTGCGGGTTCATTCATGGGTTGTCTCCTTCGGGTGAGTGGCGGGGAGGGTCACGATGAAACACGCTCCCTCACCGGGTTTGCTGCGGGCGGTGATGTCTCCGCCGTGGTAAAGCACCAGCTTGCGGGCAATGGCCAGCCCCATGCCGGTGCCTTCGTATTCGTTGCGGCCGTGCAACCGTTGAAAGACGTTGAAGATGCGGTCGAGATATTTCTCGTCGAAGCCGATGCCGTTGTCGGCGACTGTAAGGCGGCAGCAGAGAATGGGCTCGTCGGTTGGGGCCGCGCCCGGTTTCGGCATGGTGACCATTTCCGCGTTCACCTTGACTGTGGGTGGCACGTCGGGCCGGCGGAACTTGAGAGCGTTGCCAATCAGATTCTGAAGCAACTGCCGCATCTGCAACGGTTCGGCGTCGAGCGTCGGTAGTTCGCCGAGTTCGACGCGCCCTTCCACCTGTTCGATGCGGGCGGCCAGGTCATCAACCACCTCATGCGCCACCTCGGCTAAGTTGACCGGCTCGAACGGTTGCGCCTTGGTCGTCACGCGCGAAAAGGCCAGCAGATCGCTGATCAGCACCTGCATCCGCGCCGCGGCCTTTTGCATCCGCTCCAGATAGTCGCGTGCTTCCGGGGGCAGCGTTTCTGCGGCGCGTTCCTTAAGGCGCTCACCAAAGACGACGATTTTGCGCAATGGCTCCTGCAGATCGTGCGAAGCGACATAGGCGAAATCCTGCAAGTCGCGATTGCTGCGTTCCAATTGCTGCGTGAACTGCCGCAGCTTCTGCTCGCTGAGCCGCAGGGCTTCCTGCGTCATCTTGAACTCGTGAACGTCATGGGTGATGCCCACCGTGCCCAGAATTGCGCCGTTCGCGTCCCGCCAAATCACCTTGTTGGTGAGCGACCAGCGTTTGGGACCATTGGGGTTGGCCGGCGGGCTCTTATACTGTTCCTGGTGGCGCACGGCTTCGCCGGTGTCAATGATGCGCTTTTCATCAGCCAGAAACTGCAAGGCCAGATCGCGCGGGAAAAAATCCAGGTCGCTCTTGCCGACCAAATCGCAGGGTTGCACGCCAAAGACGCGTGCGTGGGTCAGATTGTTGAGAACGAAGCGTCCCTCACGGTCCTTGGCGTAAATCTCGTCCGGCAGATTATCAATCACCATCCGCAGCAGGTCGCGCTCGCGGACAAGTTGCTCGCGCTCCTGAATTGCGTGCACGTTCTCGGCGAATGCTGTCCGCCAGCGGAAGAGCGCGCGTGCCGCGCCGGCCCAGGCAGCGACACAACAAATCAGCAGCCCGAGACTGAGCGACCCGACCGCAGGCAACTGCGCCTTCGTTGCCTCAAACAGATTCCAAATCGTCCAGGCGCACGCCACCGCCGTCACGACTAGCGCCACCGCGACCATGCGCATGGCTGAGCTGTCAGTCCCGCTGGCGACATTCATCCAGCCACACGCCGTTCCCTGAGTTGAAACATCATTCATAACGAGTGACACCGATTACCATCTGAAACGTCGGGAAGACACAGGAAGCAAGCGACACTTCCACACCCACCTCCTTGCGCTAGCAAAAGAAATGCCTACCGTGAGTAGGTGGCGAGCTGCTACTCACATTGCCCTCGAATGAGACAGCCATTCGTCAGGCTGTAATGAAAACATCCGACAAACCGCCCGCAGGGCAGCGGCGAATGCGCAAGAAGTCCCCTCATGACTAGGCAAAAGAGTCCACGATGGCTGGAATGGCCCAGGTTGGCTTCGAATGATGCAGAGGACGACGATCAAGCTTAGGAGGCGAAGGTAGACGATTTGCGTGATTAAGTGGTCTGGAGTTCCCGTTGTGCGGCGGGCGTGCCGATGGGTTTGGGTTCGGCGGCCAAAACTAGAAGAAAAATGTTGTCAATGGGGCAGCTTTGCCGCATTGTCATTTCGTTGTTTGGCGAAATGACAATACGGCGACTGAATGACTATGAATGCGAAACACGGCTCTGCGGAAGACTTGAAACTCATCTTTGCCTGCTCCGGCGCTTCGGATGTCGGCCACCTGACCGACCTTGCGGTACGGACGCTGGCGAAGGATGGCGCGGGCAAGATGTACTGCCTCGCAGGCATTGGCGGCAAGGTTGAGCCCATGTTGGCGATGACCCGATCGGCAAAGAAGATCCTGGCATTGGACGGCTGCGCCCAGGAGTGCGCGCGCAAGACGCTCGAACTGGGTGGCTTCAGCGGCTTCGAGCGCCTGAAGCTCGCCGACCTTGGACTGACTAAAGGCCAGAGCCCGGCTACGCCCGAACGCCTGCAGCTTGTGGCAGAGAAGGCGGTGGAGTTGCTCAAGAAAGCCTGAGCCGGGCAACAACGAACCAGATTATGCGTGAATTCATGGCCATCACCAAGGCGCTCTCGGACCACAACCGTGTTCGCATCTTGCTGGCGTTGCGCCGCCACGAGTTGTGCGTTTGCCAGATTACCGAACTGTTCGGCCTCGCGACCTCCACAGTTTCCAAGCATCTATCCGTCCTCCAGCAGGCCGGGCTCGTGGAATCACGCAAGACCGAGCGGTGGGTGTATTACCGGTTGGCGGGCAAAGAGGCGGCGGTGGCCGTACGCGAGGCGATTGATTGGGTTCACAAGTCGCTCGGGAAGACGGCAGAAGCGGACGCCGATGCGACGAAGCTCAAGAGCATTCTTACAATGGATCTAGCCGAGATTTGCCGCCGGCGGTGTGGTTGAATCCAGCCGGACACGACTTTATGAATCGACCCTCTACCTCAAATGATGCGCAGGCCGTGCGCGAATTGGTTCGCGATGGATATGCGCGTGTAGCCCAGCAGGAGGGCTCTTGCTGCGGTCCAAAGCAGTCCTGCGGTTGCGGTGCCGGCGAAGGGCCGGCGCCGGAGGAACTCGCTAGGCAGATTGGTTACAGCGCTGAGGAACTCAGTGCGTTGCCGGACAGCGCGAACATGGGTTTGTCCTGCGGCAATCCCAACGCGCTCGCCGGACTCAAGCCTGGCGAAGTCGTGCTTGATCTCGGCAGTGGCGGTGGCTTCGATATTTTCATCGCCGGGCGCAAGGTTGGCCCAACCGGTCGCGCCATCGGCGTGGATATGACACCCGAGATGCTGGCGAAGGCGCGCAAGAATGCCATCGCGTATCGGGAGCAAAGCAAGCTGGACAATGTGGAGTTTCGCCTCGGCGAAATCGAACACCTGCCCGTGGCGGACAATTCCGTGGACGTGGTGATCTCGAACTGCGTCATCAATCTGTCGCCCGACAAAACGCAGGTGTGGCGGGAGATCGCGCGCGTGCTCAAGCCCGGCGGGCGCGCGGCTGTCTCGGACCTCGCCTTGAGACGGCCTCTGCCCGCCGTGGTGCAGCAGATGGTTGAAGCATTGGTCGGCTGCATTGCGGGTGCGGTGCTGGTGAGCGACACCGAGCGCATGGTGGTGGAGGCTGGCTTGACTGGCATCGTGCTCAGACCGAAGCCCGAGTACGTGAAAGCGCTTGAGCAGTTTGAAGATCCGCTTTACCGCAAGATCGCGGAGCATTTGCCGCCGGGCACGACAGCGGCGGATTTCATCACCAGTCTGGACATTCAGGCGCGCAAACCGGCCAAGGCATGAACGGGACCTGCGAGATGGAAAGTTCGGGCGGAAGCTGGAGCAAGGAACTCAAGGTGCTGGGCGGCTTTGTCGCCGTATTCGTCATCTTGTTCTTCCTGCCCGTGGGCGTGCCGCGTTTCGACAATGCGCTACGCGAGGGACTTGAGCTGACCAAGTGGTATGCGCAGGAGCATGTGCTGCTTTGTCTCGTGCCGGCGCTATTCATTGCCGGCGGCATCAGTGTCTTCGTAAATCAAGCGTCGGTGATGCGTTACCTCGGACCGAAGGCCAACAAGGCGTTGGCTTACGGCGTGGCGTCAGTCTCGGGAACGATCTTGGCAGTGTGCTCCTGCACGGTGCTGCCGCTGTTTGGCGGCATCTGGATGCGTGGGGCGGGGCTCGGGCCGGCGACGGCGTTCCTTTACTCGGGCCCAGCGATCAACGTGCTGGCGATCGTGCTGACGGCACGGGTACTGGGGATGGAACTGGGCATTGCGCGGGCGATAGGTGCGGTGGCGTTCAGCGTGTTGGTCGGCGTGGCGATGCACTTTGTTTTTCGGCGCGAAGAACAGGCGAAAGCTGAGGCGGCAGCGGAGATGCCTGAAGCAGAAACGAAACGTCCGCTCTGGCAGAACGTGATCTTCTTTGCCGCGATGGTCGGCGTGCTGGTGTTTGCCAACTGGAGCAAACCGGCTGAGCCGACCGGGCTTTGGGCGAACATCCATGCCTGGAAATGGCCGGTGGTGGGCGGCTTTGCCGCAATGCTTGCGGCCGCATTGGGACTGTGGTTTGGCTTCAAGTGGAAGGAACTGGCGCTGGCGGCGCTGCCGGTCGTGGTTCTGAGCATCGTCTTCCCACACGAGCCGCTGATTTCGTTCATCGTGGGTTGTGCCGGGCTGGTCGTGCTTTGCGCCCGAACACCGGGGGAAGGCCGCGAATGGTTGGATGCGACGTGGGCGCTGGGCAAACAGATTTTCCCGCTGCTCATCGGCGGTGTGTTCGTCTCGGGAATCTTGTTGGGGCGACCGGGCCACGAAGGGTTGATGCCCTCGGAATGGATCAGCCAATCGGTGGGCGGCAATTCATTCATGGCGAATTTCGTTTCGTCGGTTGTCGGCGCGTTCATGTATTTCGCCACGCTGACGGAAGTGCCAATCTTGCAGGGCCTCATTGGTTCCGGCATGGGCAAAGGCCCGGCGCTCGCGCTGTTGCTGGCGGGGCCGGCGCTTTCGCTGCCCAGTATGCTGGTGCTCCGGAGCATTATGGGCACAAAGAAGGTCGTGGTTTACGTGGCGCTCGTGGTGGTGATGGCCACCGTGAGCGGCTTGATTTACGGAGCATTGTTCTAACCTCAAACCAAAGGCATCGCATTATGCAACTTCTCGTCATTGGCCCGGGCTGCACCAAGTGCAAAACCCTGGCGCAGTTTACCGAACAGGCCGTCAAAGAACTCGGCGTGCAGGCCGAAATCACCAAGGTCACCGATCTCAAGCAGATCATGGCGTTGGGGGTGATGATGACGCCGGCGCTGTCGGTGAACGGCACAATCAAGGTCGTCGGCAAGGTGCCGAGCATTCCGGAAATCAAAGCCATCCTGCAACAAGCGGCGGCGTGAGGCGTGGAGACTGAAAGGACATCTATGAGCAACAAGACGATTGGTTTCATCGGCGGCGGACGGATCACGCGTATCTTCCTCGAAGGCTGGACGCGAGCGCAGAAGCTGCCGTCGAGCATCACGGTTAGCGATGCCAGCGCGGAGACTTTGGCGAAACTGAAGGCGCGTTTCCCGTCCATCGCCACGGTGAACGACAACGCGCAAGCCGCTGCTAAAGACATTGTCTTTCTCGCCGTGCATCCCCCGGTGATGGCGGACACGGTGGGTGGCATCCAAGGCGCGCTACCGCCGGATGCCTTAGTGGTCTCGCTGGCGCCGAAGTTCACCTTCGCGAAGCTGGCCGGCCTGCTGGGCGGACACAGCCGACTGGCGCGGGTGATTCCGAATGCGCCCTCGGTGATGGGCGCAGGGTTTAACCCCGTGGCCTATGCGCCGGCGCTGAGCGCAGCGGACAAGGTGGAACTCGCCGGCCTGCTTTTACCGTTGGGCGAGTGTCCGGAGGTCGTCGAGGAGAAACTCGAAGCCTATGCGGTTCTTTCGGCAATGGGGCCGACTTATTTGTGGTTCCAACTGCAGGCGCTGAGAGAAATCGCGGCGGGCTTTGGGCTGACCGAGGCGGAGATTACCCCAGCCTTGAAGCGCATGGTCTGCGGTGGCACGCGCACCTTGCTGGAATCCGGCCTGACGCCTGCCGAGGTGATGGACCTGATTCCCGTGAAGCCGCTCGCGGAAATGGAGCCGCAAGTTTCGGAAATGTATCGCACACGTCTGCCGGCCATTTACCAAAAGATCAAACCATGAAAACCATCCCAGTGCTCCTTCTGACCGCCTTTCTGGCAACCGGCGCTGTCGTTGCGGCCGCCCAGACCGACGCCTCGGCGAAAGCCAAGCTCCCGCGCTTGGTGGACCTCGGCGCGGACAAGTGCATTCCCTGCAAGAAAATGGCGCCGATCCTGGAGGAGTTGAAGAGGGATTACGCCGGGCGCCTGGAGGTCGAGTTCATTGACGTGTGGAAGAAACCCGACGCTGCGAAGCCCTACAAGCTGCGCCTCATCCCGACGCAAATCTTCTACGGCGCGGACGGCAAGGAGCTGTTTCGGCACGAAGGGTTTTTTGGCAAGGAAGACATCCTGGGCAAATGGAAAGAACTGGGTGTGGACCTCAGTGGCGGCAAAGCTGCCGCCGGCATCGTGCGGGAAACGCCGGTGGCCGCGGATACGCGTGCGCGTGACCAGGTTTGCTTCATGTGCGACGAGAATGTGAATCCCAAGACCAAGGCGCTGGTCAAGGGGCAGAACGAACAGCGCGTCCTGTGCGGCCCGCACTGCTACTTCATCTACTTCTCCAGCATCGTGGGGGCAGACCCGAAGGTTGAAGACGCCAAGGTGAGCGTGACGGATTGGTCGAGCGGGAGTCTGGTGGCGGCTACCGGAGCGACGTATCTCTACGGCCTGGATGCCAAGGGGCGGCCTACCGTAAAAGCGTTTGCCGATAAAGCCGCGGCGACGCAAGAACAGCAGTCCAGCTCCGGCAATTTGCTGACCTGGGACGTGCTTCGCGCAAAAGAGCTGGCGACGCGGTGCGCGTTTTGTGACCGGGCGGTGTATCCGGAGGACGCCTGCGGGGTGAAATTTGGGACCACGCACGGTCACGGTTGCTGCACGCATTGTTCGCTGGGCGTGGCCGCCCGGCTCAAGCAGGACGTAGAGGTTGAGGCGAAGGACGGGCTGACCGGCGAGATCATTCGGGTGAAGACGCTGGACGGCCAAATCGCCTCGCTGGAGCCGGCCACGGCCATTGCGTGGTTCGGCCAGAAGAAGAACGCCGAAGGGCAATGGGTCTCCGCCGGCTGCTTCAAGCAGGGGTTCTTTGTGAACGAAGCCAATTTGCAGAAGTGGCTGGAGGCGCGCCCCGCCATGACCGGTCGGCAAATCACCATCGCCCAGGCGCTGTCGGACAAGATGAAGCTCTCGCCCGAACAAATCGCCAAGGCCTGCAAACTCGGCGAGTGCAAGTAAACACCTCGACCTCGACATGAACCATCCTTCACAACCCATGAACCAGAATCCCGAACAAGTTGCCCAACGCGCTTCCGAGCTATTCAGCAGCGGGCTTTGCTGCGCAGAAAGCGTCCTGCAAGCGGTCGCCGAGAGCCGGGGCATCCAGTCGGAATTGATTCCGAAGATCGCGACCGGCTTGTGCGGCGGCATCGCCCGAACCGGCGGCATTTGCGGCGCAGTAAGCGGCGGCGTGCTGGGCATCAGCCTCTGTTACGGGCGTTCGCAGCTGGGTCAGTCTCCGGAAGAGAATGCCCGACGCATCCGCGCGTTTCTGACGGAATGCGAACGGCACTTTGGCTCGACGAATTGTCAGCAGCTCCTGGGGTGCCGGCTTGACACCGCCGAGGGCCAGCAGTTCTTCAAGGAGCACAAGCTGCGTGAGAAATGCGCCGGCTTCACGCGCGAGGCGGCGCGGCTGGCGAGCGAGGCGGTGGCCGGGGCATGAAGTCTCGCCATGAAATCCTCGTGATCGGCGCGGCGCTGCTGGGGGTGGCGGCGTGGTTTTCGATCAGACGCGGGGAGGATGTCCCGAATGCCGGGCAGGCTTGCAGCACGTGCTTCCCGTTCCCGGGCGGGCTGGATGCGAAGCCGATGGCGGATTGTACGAACGCCACAGCGATCATTACCAACAGGCCGGCGGGCACAAACCACCTTTGAGTCATGGAGCAACTCTTTACCAACCTCAGCCACGCGGTGGAGGGCGCGCCGGCGGTGGCACTGGCTGCCGCGGCGGTTTGGGGCGTCCTGAGCATCATTCTCAGCCCGTGCCACCTGGCGAGCATTCCGCTGATTGTGGGATTCATCAGTGGACAAGGCAAGATCAGCACGGGCCGGGCATGCGGCACGGCGACGCTGTTCTCCATTGGCATTCTCGTTACCATCGCGGCGATCGGCGCCATCACCGCGGCAGCAGGCCGGATGATGGGCGACGTGGGGCGCTGGGGAAACTACTTCGTCGCCGCGATCTTCTTCATCGTGGGACTGCATTTGCTCGGCGTGATCCCGATGCCGTGGTCTGGCCCGGGCCAGGTCGGGATGAAGCGCAAGGGCCTGCTGGCGGCGTTCATCCTCGGGCTGGTGTTCGGCATCGCGCTTGGCCCGTGCACGTTCGCCTACATGGCGCCGATGC
>CAZWJC010000188.1:0-14342 GCA_964634255.1 uncultured Verrucomicrobiota bacterium
CGCCGCCATCTGCCCGAGCAAATCGGCCGTGGCGAGGGCGAATCCCACCGTTCGCTCCAGGTCGCTCTGGAAGGAAATCTTCTCCAATTCCGCGTCCACGCCGGTGCAGCGGATCATGTTCTGCACGGCGCGGATGTCTTCGCTGCCGCAGCCTTTGCTGGCGAGCAGCCGGGCGGCGAACTCGGCGCTGCGATGAACGTGCGTCACGGTGTATTTCGCCCCCGTGCCCTCGGTGTCACCGCGTTGCTTGAGGTAACCTGTGTCGTGAAAGAGGATGGCTGTGATGCCGAGTTCAAAGAGTCGCTGGGGCAGGGGCGGTTGCGCGCCGGCTTGGGCACGACCATGCAACAGACGCGCCATGCAGAGCGTGCCCTGGAGGGTGTGTTCGAAATCGTGATAAGAAGCGTCCACGGGCTGGTAATCGCCGAAGCCACCCGCGAAGCACTCGGTCGCCCAGCCAAAAACCCGCGGCACAAAAGAGGGATCACCGTCGGGGAACACTGCGTGGAACTCCGCCTGCACTTCTGCGGCAACCGCGTCCGGGTCTTTGGTCACAACCAAGGCTCGCATGATGGGCATACCCTAGAACGAAAACCGGGCCAGCGCACGCAGATTTCCAGTCGGGTGTGCTGTTGCATGGTGGCGGCCGGTCGGCCGGCTTGGCTTCAATTGGCCATTGCGAACTTGTCCAACACTTCGCGAATGGTGATGGCCAGTTTCTGTGGGTGATAGGGCTTTTGGAGATAGTGCAGCCCGTGGCGGAGAACGAAGTCCTTGCCCACGACATCGGCGCTGTAACCGCTGGTAAAGACAACGGGCAGCTTGGGCTCATCCTCCCAGAGCCGTTCGGCGAGTTCACGTCCGTTCATGCGGTCGGGCATGACCAGATCGGTCAGCAACAAGTCCACCGTGAGCCGCTCCCGGGCCCAGACCTCCATGGCCTTCGGGCCGGAGGCGGCCTGGAGCACCTTGTAGCCGTAGCCTTCCAGGATGGCGCAAACGAGCTCCCGCACGTTATGTTCATCTTCGACGACGAGGATGGTTTCGTTGCCGCCGCGAATGTTCGGTTCGTTGTTGCGCGATTCCGCAGTGGCCGAGGCCTCCGAGTGGTGCGGGAAAAAAACGCGGAATGTCGTGCCGCGGCCGACCTTGCTGTCCACTTCGATCCACCCTTGGTGCTGTTTGACCACGCCGTACACGGTGGCCAGGCCCAGCCCTGTGCCTTTGCCCACTTCCTTGGTCGTGAAGAACGGTTCAAAGATGCGCCGGAGGTTCTCAGGTTTGATGCCACACCCGGTATCGGTCGCTTCCAGACAAACAAACTGGCCCGGGTGCGCTTCGGGGTACCGCTCCAGGTGTTCTGCGTCCACCTCCAAAACAATGAGACGGAGCGTGAGCTGGCCGCCCTTGGGCATGGCATCGCGCGAGTTGACCACGAGATTCAACAGCACCTGCTCGACCATGCTGGCGTCGGCCATGACAAGTGGCGGGTGCGGCCAGTAGTGCAGGCGCAGCGCGATATCCTCGCCGAGGATGCGCCCGAGCATCTTGGTCATGTTGCTGACGACCTCGTTAAGGTCGAGCCGGCGAGGTTGCATGACCTGGCGGCGACTGAAGGTGAGCAACTGGCGCGTCAACCCCGCAGCGCGCTCGGCGGCTTGGCCGATTTGCTGGGCTGAGCGCCACGCGGGAGCTTGCATGTTGTTGGCGGCCAGCAGCAGCGACGCGTGCCCCTGAATGATTGTGAGAATGTTGTTGAAGTCGTGCGCCACGCCGCCGGCAAGCTGCCCGATGGCATCCATCTTTTGCGACTGCCGCAACTGCTCCTCCAACCGCTTCTGTATCGTCAGGTCCCGAAACAGACTGAGCGTGAGGGGGGTGCGCCCGGGCATCTCCACGAAGGAAGTGGTGTCCTCCAATTCAATCGTTGCGCCGGTGTGCAGGGTAATCCGCCGCTGCACCTGGCGCTCGATGATCCGGTCGCGGAATCGCTTACAGTATGCTTCAAACAGTTCCTCGTGGTGTTCCGAGTCCGCGTAGATGGTCGTGAACAACTGTCCTTCCAGTTGCTCCCGCGTCATGCCGACCAGTTTGCAGAAGGCCTCGTTCACCGCCACGATGACGCCGAATTCATCGGTCAATCGCATGCCGTCCACGGAGTTCTCCCATACCGAACTGAAGAGCAATTCCGAATCGCGCAAGGCGGACTCGGCGCGTTTGCGTTCCGAGAGATCGCGAACGTGCAGTAGCAAGCCGGGCTTGCCCGCGTACTCGATGCGGCTGGTCCGGATCTCAACCGGAATACGCTGGCCGTCCGCGCTCAGGCTGAAGCCCTCGATTTGCTGCAACTCGCCGCTCGCCAGCCGGGGAATATTGGCCAGTACGTGTTCACGAGTCTCGGGCGGGCAGAGATCGCACACGTGGCGTCCGATCAGCTCCTCGCGGGACATGCCGTGCAGTCGGCAGGCGGCGGGATTCACATCCAGCACCTGACCGTTGAGGTCCTCGACGAAGATCGCATCGGGCGAGTTCTCGAATAGCCCACTCAGGCGACGCTGGGTTTCGTGGAGCGCCCGCTCCGCCCAGATGCGCTCCACCGCGCCGCCGCAATGGTCGGCGAGCACTTGGAGGGTCTCCAAATCCTGGTTCGTGTAGGCGAGATAGCTGTAGCTCTGAATGGAGAGCACGCCGATGACGCGGTTCGCATCTCGGATGGGGACAAACATCAGCGAAGCCGAGGGCCGGGACGTATCGCCGAACGGGACGGCTTCCGGCAGCATTGTATCCGCCTTGTCGCGCAGGATGAGTTCGGCCCCGTTGGCGATCACCCGCTGCACCAACGCGCTGGGGTGTTCGGATTCCCACGGTGCCGCCAATTCCACGCGCTGTCCGTCCATTGTGTCCACCACCAGCACCGGGTCGGTTTGATCTGACGCTTGATCGTAGAGCAGAAGAACGAAAGCATCCCAGCCAAACAGCTCGTCGGCGCTATCCTTGATGAGGTGCGCGGCGGTTTCGCGAGACGTGGCGGAGTTGAGGCTGCGACCGAGCCGGGCCAGCACGGTCGCCCGCGTTTCGGTGCGCCTGCGCTCGGTAACATCGCGCGAATTGACGACCACCCCTTGGATCGCTGGATCCTCCAGCCGGTTCTGGCCGACGGATTCGAGATGTCGCCACACGCCGCTTCCATGTTGAAACCGGAACTCGACGGTAACCGCATCTGCGGGATTTCGCAGGCCGTTCTCAAATGCTTCGCGAACCGTCGGTTGGTCGGCGGGATGGATATAATCAAAGACGCTGCGTCCGCTGAGCTCCCGCGGCTCATAGCCCAGCACCCGCCGCGTGGGGCCGCTGCTGTAGGTAATGACGCCGTTGATGTCGAGGAGGGTGAGCACGTCGAGCGTATTCTCTGTGAGCGCGCGGAAGTAACGTTCCCGGCGGGCCAGTTCCTCCTCCGCGCCGATGCGGGTGCGGTGTTCGGCTGCCTCGCGGATCGCGCGTTCTACGGCGGGCACAAGGCGATCGGGCCATTGTTTCAGGACGTAGTCGGTCGCGCCGCATTTCAGGGATTCGATGGCCACGCGCTCCCCCGCAGTGCCAGAAACCAGGATGAACGGCGTGTCGGGCGACTTCTCCCGGACCAGGTGCAATGCGGCGAGCCCGGTGAAGTTCGGGAGGTGATAGTCGCTGAGAATCAGATCGAAGGTCTGGTCCAACGCTTCGACGAATGCCTCACCGCTGCCTACCCAGACCACCTCCGCATCAAGGCCGCTCGTCTCCAGCATTGCGCGGACAAGTTCCGCGTAATCAGGATCGTCCTCGAGGTGGAGGATTCTCAGTTTGCTTTGCATAACCCGGCGCCAGAGAGCGATTGGGCAACTGTTGCAGGAGCAAACCGGGTACCATCCCTTAGTCTGTTGGAAGGAGCGTGAAACCTCCAAACCCGCAAGCGTGTTTCTGGGCGATGGACAACGGGGAGTTGCTGACCGTAGAGAGGCAGGCTGCTACCGCATGGCGCCTTGTTCCTGACGCATGCTGCCCCGTTGCCGGACAGCGAAATCAGAAGCTGCTGGTAGCCGCCGGTGCGGGTAATTCGCGGGCGATATCGCGCAACCGATAGCCGAAACCCGACCCCTGCAGCGTGGCTAAATCCACCACCCCGTCCCGCCGCTGGTAAAGCCCCGGATGCACCGTTGCCTCCGCCTGCGACGCCGCCGGATAGAACTGCATCGAGTTAGTTTCCACGCCCATGATCGTCGGCGTATGCGCCGCCAGCAGCAGGTGCGGGATTTGCGCGAGCATCGGATTCGTGAGGTCTTGCACCATGAGCCCCATCCCGTGTGCCTGTGCCCAGCACGCGCTCAGAATCGCGCCGGTCTGCGTCTTGCAGGTCTTGAGCGCCACGCCATTCCAGCCCAACTCCCGACCACGCCTCACCACGCGCCAGTCATGCGCGCTCTCGTCGAGAAACAGCGGCTTGCGCGCGGCCACGCTATGCACGTCAATCGGGTGCGCCTCCAGCTCGTACGGGAACGGCTGCTCGACATAGAGCACCATGCCGCAAATTCGCGGTTGCTCGTCGCGCAGGCGGTCGAGGATGTCGTTGACATAAGCCGGCTCGGTGACCGTGCAGTTGAAATCCGCCGAGAGCCAGTTCACGTCATGCGCCACGGCAATCTGGCCGACCCGCACCAGCCGCGCGTAATCCCACGCCGCGTCGTTTCCGCGCAATTTCACTTTCAGGCACTTCAACCTGTCACGTCGAATCCAGTCCGGCAACAAGACCGGATGTCCATCGTTTGGCTCGCCTCCGGTGAGTTCGCTTGCGTCCAGTAGATCCAGCCCGCCGACTAGATGCCACGCGGCGAGGTGGCGCTTTGGTTCGCGCCGGAGGAAATCCGCCGGGAACTTGCCGCGAAATGACACTGCCGCGTCCGCCGCCGGCTGGAGAAAGCTTGCGAGATCGTGGCTCAGGAACTCGCCCGTGTAGGTTTCATAAACCGGCTTCGCGACAAGTTGGCCGAAAGCGTCATGCGTGGCCAAGTCGAAGGGCGACGTACCGACCAATGCCGCCAGCCAGGGCATTGGCTCCGTGCGGCGGCGATGGCGCTGATTAAACCCCTGCCAAAACCCCGGCAAGACGGTTTCTACGAACTCGTGTCCAACTTCCAGCGCGTGGCCACGCACGCGAATGCTTGCCCAGAGGTGCGTCAGCTCCAGACAAAACTGCTTCAGCGCTTCGTGACGTTCCGCGTAAGGCAAGAGACTGGGCCAAACCCATTGCACGCTGAGCGGGGTTTCGCCCCAGCCCTCGGCGGTGCGACCTGCCGGATCGGCCACCCGCACGCGCACGCGAGCGCACGTGACGGTGGTTAGGGTCTCAGGCCCGAACTTGAGCGGCACTCGCGTCTGCACCGGCAGGAAGCGGAGTTCCGCGCCCACGGGTTGGATGTCAGTCGGCTTCGGCATGGCGGGGATTAAGCCGGAGCGGCGCAGTGGCAACAAGTGGATTCAGCCAATTTACAGCTTGCCTTCGACGAAATACACCATTCTGTCAGCGGGTCGGATGAAGATGAGTTCAGCGGCGAAGGGTTTGATGCCGTGGCAATAAATGCTCTTGGGGTAAACGTAGATGTCTGCGCTCTTCAACGCGGCCTCACTTGGCAGCCACGGGATATCGTGATTCCATAGGCTCACAAACTTGACAGCCTCATCGAGGATTTGCGGAAGCTGATCGCCACGATACCAACGTGTGGCCGAAGCGTGAGTCTTTGACGTAAGCTCGGCCAATTCAACGTGTGAAATCTCTATGGCAAACGCGTCAAGGTGGTCGCCGGTAAACGAGCGGGAAGAAACATAGCTATGCACTACCCGCTTGATCCGATCTTGCCCAAGCTCGCAATTGTTGAGGACAAAGCTGGCATCACGCGGTGTGGCGGAGTCTCTACGGTCACGATTCCCCGGGCCGAGCTGGTAACCGATGTATGCCGTAAGCACAATGCCCCCCGCGAGTGAACAGCCGCCCCACATCAGGAGCGACCGTTTCGCAATTTCAAGGACACTCGTTTTCATTGCGGAGACAGCTTTGACCACTGCAGGTGGCTTTCCCACCAGTGGTTTCACCCGGTCTGGCACATCTTCACCGGAATTGATTTAAGGTTTGCCCGTGCAGTTGGGCAAGGGTTTTATTCGCCGGAGTCGGCGAGCACGCTCATTATGAACGTTCAGGTTTGGCCTCGCTGGCGCAGGAGAACCTGCGCCTTTGGCATAGTTTCCGTTCGCCTTCTTTCGCGTTGTGCTCCCATGGTGAATCCGGCAGTTTCCCGCCACATGTTTATTCAGAAGTTACTTAAACAGGAGTCGGCGATCGTTTTCTGGGTGGCGATTGTATTGATGGCTGCCTTAAACACTTCCCCCGCAGCCTCTGCCCGGTGGTGGCGCGGGAATCTCCACACCCACTCGCTCTGGAGTGACGGCAACGATTACCCGGAGATGGTCGCAGCGTGGTACAAAGAGCATGGCTACGACTTCCTATCGCTCTCGGATCACAACGTCATGCTGGAGGGCACGCGCTGGACTGATGCGAACACCAACCGGGGCGGGGCGGCGGCGTTTGAGAAGTACCTGAAGCGTTTCGGCACCGAGGGGGTGGAGTCGCGCGTCGAGGGCACGAACCGCCCCGTGCGATTGAAGACGCTGGAGGAGTTTCGCGGCAGACTGGAAGAGCCGGGCCGGTTTCTATTGCTTCCGGGTGAGGAGATTTCCGACCGCTTCAAGTCGGCGCCGATCCACATGAACGCAACCAACCTGCGCGAGCGCGTCAAACCGCCGGGCGGCGAGAGCATCCACGAGGTGATGCAGAACAACGTGGACGCGGTGCTGGCGCAGCGTGAGCGCACGGGACAACCGATGATCCCTCACATCAACCATCCCAATTTCTGCTGGGCACTGACCGCCGAGGACATGATGCGGGTGCGTGGCGAGCGGTTCTTCGAGGTCTACAACGGACATCCCGGCGTGCGCAACACGGGTGACACCCATCACGCCAGCACCGAACGCATCTGGGACATCCTTCTGACGCGCCGGTTGGCGGAACTGGGGCTTGATCCCATGTGGGCGACCGCTGTGGACGACGCACACGAGTATCACGGAATCGCCATGAAGCAGGCCAACCCGGGGCGCGGCTGGATCATGGTGCGTGCGGCAAAACTGACTCCGGCGACGCTGATCGCCGCGATGGAGGCGGGCGACTTCTACGCCAGCACGGGCGTGCACCTGAAGGGCATTCGCCGGACGAAGAACAAGCTATCCATCAAAGTGGACGCGGAGCCGGGCGTGACCTACACGACGCAGTTCATCGGCACGCGCCGGGGATTCGACGCTCACAGCGAGCCGGTGTTGGACCAGGACGGCAAGGAAATCCGCACGACTCGCCGCTACAGCGAGGACATTGGCCGCGTGTTACAGGAAACCAAGGGAACGTCCGCAAGCTACAAGCTCAAGGGCGATGAAATCTACGTGCGGGCGAAAGTCGTGTCCTCGAGGCCGAAAGCCAATCCCTCCTCTGACGGGGATCACGAAGCGGCTTGGGTGCAGCCGGTCGTCGGTGAAGTGAAGCGAGCGACGCGGTAGGCGGAGCCGGTGCTCAACGCGGTTCCGGGCGGCTCGACGGCCCACCGTGGTGGGCTTGATGACGGAATTCGCCGGGCGTCAGGCCCACCTCGCGCTTGAAGGCCACGCTAAGGTAATTGGGATTGCTGAACCCGGCCATCTCCGCAATGTGTTTCAGGGGCAGCGAGGTTTGGAGTAATAGACTGCGCACGCGCGCGAGTTGCACCCGTTGAATCTCGTAGTGGGGCGAACGGCCCAGCAAATCGTGAAATCGCTGGTAGATGATACTCCGGGAAGTGTTGAGCGATGACACCAGTTCTTCGACGGTCAACCTTGTGCAGGCCCGCTCGCGGATGCGCCTCATGGCAGCGGCCACAAGCGGATCGCTGATGGCGGTCACATCCGTGGATTGACGGGTCGCTACCCCCAAGGGCGGAATGAGCAAAGGTCGTTGTCGTGGGCATGAGGCATGGCCACGCATCAGGTTATCCAAGAGCTTGGCGCTCTCGTAGCCAACGCGTTCGGAGTCCAGGATGACGCTGGTCAAGGGCGGTGTGGACAGCCGGCAAATCTCCTCGTCGTTGTCCACACCGATGACGGCGATCTCTTCTGGGACGACTACGTTCGCTCGGCGACAGGCGTCCAAAACACGCTGGGCGTGGTGGTCGCTGCAAGCCATCAGCCCGACTGGTTTGGGCATGGCCAGAAGCCAGGTCGTCAATTCCTGTTGGACCGCTTCCCATTCCGCAAGGGTGCCGGGCCGATTAATGTGCAGACAAGCCGGTTGAGGATGGCCCGCTTTGGCGAGCCTTGCAGTGAACCCCAGACGACGACGGTCGGACCACACCGAACCCGAATACCCACTGAAAGCGAACTGTCGGAAATGCCGTTCCAGCAAATGCTCGGCTCCCGTCTCGCCCACGGCGTGATCGTCATGGGTAACGAGGGGCAGTCTGCCATCGTTCCGGTAGGCGAACATTTCGACGGTCGGGATCGCTGAACGCCGCAGGCGTTCCGCCCGCTTTCCGTCATGGATGTAGGTGAGGATCCCATCGCCGCGCCAGTTTTCGGAGCGCCCGCGCGAATAGCGGCTGTCGGCCAACGGATCTATGAATAGCGACCAGGGGCCGTAGGTTTCGACGAACCGGGCAATGCCGCGCATAGCTCCCCGGCCGTGGCTGCTGAATTGGTCCACGCACACCGCCACATGCGGCAAGCCGTTGTCTCCAGGTCTCTTCATCTGACTGCCGCCGGCGACTGTATGGGATGCGGATCGAATCGCAACTCCACAGTTGGGGTGGTGGCGGACGATGGAGTAGAGGATACAACGGATGGAAAGCGTGACGTGCGCGTTCGTTGGGCGGACGAAATCGAAGTTTTATTCCGACGCGAACGCATTGCGGGGAGACGGTTTGTTTCCCTAAGCTGAAACTGGCTGTGACCCTGTCACGGGAAAACCACCGTGACGTCGGAGCGCGAACCTCAGAACTCTCGCACTGACGGTGGGCGATGGCAGTGTCTCAGGAATAACCCAAAGGCTGTAACTATGAAACCTGTTTCCGGCTCACTCGTACGCCGCGCAACCGCCTGTGTGGGCGCCGTCGCTTGGCTCGTTGTCTCTTCTTCCTCTCGTGGCGAAACGGCCCCGCTGTTGTTTGAGGACGATTTCAATCAAGGCATTCCGGGGTGGACGGCAGTGTTGCCGCCGGGCGCAATGGTCTGGAACGGGACCATGCTGTGGCAATACGACATCGAGACGGGTTGGATTTGGGAGAATAGCAATGTCTATTCGGACAGCGCCACCTATTCGGCCACGCGCACCGCCGCAATGCTGATCAACGATACGGTTGCACCGGCATCGAACTTCACCTTCACTGTGCGGCTGCGTTCCAGTGATGACGACGCCTGTGGCTTGATTTGGGGATACCGGAACCCCACCAACTTCTACCGCGTGGAGTTCGCCAATCAATCGGGGCGCACGCTGTGGCCCCACACGGGATGGAACGTGGACCGGGTGGGCAATGGCGAGGGGAAGGACCTCTTCGGGGTCGGGGATACTAATGCGGCTTCCTACGTCCCGTTTACCTATACGAAGAGCCGATTTTTCGATGTGACCGTAGGCGTCACCAACGGCCTGTTCAGCCTCTCGGTGGTCGATGACCCGACGAATGACGTGCCGACGCTCTACGAACTGGTCTCGAACCAGCCGTTGCCCGAGGTTGTGGCGGGGAAGGTCGGCGTGTTTACTTGGGGGCAGAGCGCCACCGTTGGTGACGGGCTTCCGAACGTCGGTGTTCGAGTGCATGCGGCATCGCTCCTCCCCACACCCTTGGCGGGCATGACCAATCCGCTGGTTCCCACTTGGACCACGTTGGTGACACCCCGTGCCGATGGCACGACGACTCTGAACCAGACACCGATCTGGTCGCTGGCCTTGAGTGTGAACGGCACCACCAGTCGTCTGCGCGAAGCCAGCGGGACGTACTTGTCTGCGGATAACGTGGCGGCGGGCGCCACCAACTTTGCCGCAGCGACCATCGTGGCGGGCGATGTCAACTGGACGAATTACGTCTTCTCCACACGTTACTATCCCGCGGACGACGATGGTTGGGGCATGATGGTGCGCTACCAGAATCCGACCAACTGGTATCGCGTCGGCTTTCGCCGGCAGGATAGCGGTAGCGGGTGCAAGCGGGGCATGTCCATCCAGAAGTGTGTGGACGGGATTTTCGACGAAGTTGCAGCGGTTCCCACTGCGTTCCCCCGCACCTTCCCGACGGTCAATGTTCCCTCGGATGTTTATGTGGCGGCGCTCGGCCAGACTTTGCAGGTGGTGGTTGTGGCTGATCCCACCAGTGCGAACCCGACGTTGTACAGCTACGGTCCATATACGGATACGAGCCTGGCCAATGGAATGATCGGTTTCTTTGCCTGGGCGCAACTGCATGGCGAGCATGACTTCGCGCGTGTGCAAGCGATCTCGGGACAGGGATTGCAGGTCTTCTCCACCTACGGGACGCCGGAGCCGCCGGTTGGACTGAACGATCTTCCGTCCGGCTCGACGGTGGTGGCCTCCGTGCCGAGCGTCGTGTATGACCTCCCTGGAGCGCGTCGGGTTTCGACGGGATGGCAGGGCGGCGCGGGAGACGTGCCGGCTACGGGAACGACGAACAGCGTCACCTTCACATTAAACCAGCTCTCGCTGATCAGTTGGACCTGGCGCACGGAGTTCCAGTTAAACGTTGCGGCGACAGGCGGCGGCAAAGTGCTGACCGCGGCGGCGGGATGGGTGGCGGATGGCTCCAACGTGGTCGTCAGCGCGCAAGCCGATCCCGGCTACCTCTTCCTGGGTTGGTCGGGCGATGCCGTTTCGACGGTCGTAACGCAGAGCTTCGCGATGACTGGTCCCCGCACTCTGACAGCGCGGTTCGCGGCGGATTCGGACTCGGACGGCTTGGCCGACGACTGGGAACTCCAATACTTCTCCAGCTTGGGGCAATCCGGAACGAACAATCCGGACGGCGACGGCCTATCCAACGAGGCTGAGTATATCAGTGGCACGAACCCGAACTACGCCGAGACGCTTATTGTCTCGGACGGCCTGAGTTCACGGTGGGAGAATGTCCAACGGGACGTCGCCTTGCCGGGGCAGATGTACGTGGTGGATTTCGGCTCTGGCTACCGCGGGATGTGGGACGCGGCCAATGACTACCGCTACGGCAACGACAGCACTTTCATTCCCATCAACAACCTCTCTGCGAACTATGACAGCTTCCAAGGCGCAATGGCGATGGTCCGCCCGGACCTGTGGAACGAGGCTTGGGCGTCCAACTTCAGCGCGAGTGTGGAATGGACGGTGGGCGATAACGATGGCAGTTGCTTCTACTTCCGCTACCTGAACGCCTCGAACTGGTTCCGGGTCACGTTGAGCGGTGAAAACGAAGGCGCGGCCACGTGGCGTCCGCCGGTGGGGCTGAGCGTTCAGCGCCGTGTGGACGGCGTCTTCTCCGCCGTACCCCTGAACTTCGTGTCCGGTCCGATGTACGCCGCCTACACCGATCCGGTGGATGGCAACGGCGATCCCGCCGGTTTCAAGAAGGTGCGCCTGACGGTCAACGCCACCAACGAGAACTTTGAAGTGCGCGTGATCGGTTGGAACTGGTCCACCTCGCCGGCCGGCTTCGACCCGGCAGTTGAACTGGTCGAAACGTTCAGCGACACGAGTAATCCCAGCGGCCGAATTGGCTTCGGCGCATGGGGGCAGGGGATCTTGGATTCCAGCGCCCCGGATACCTCGACCAACGGCATCCCCATCCCCTCGGGTTCGTTCCTGGACAATCTCGTCCTCAAGTCGCCTGCCGACGGGGCGGTTGTCCTCAGCGAGAATTGGGAGTCTGCCGCTCTCCAGAGTGAACTCCCGGCCGGCTGGGAAAACCCATACCCGACAAACCATTTCCTCTACGGCTCATGGTTTATCACGGCCCACGGCACCATTGCCCAACAGAGTAATACGGGGACGCCAACCAGCGGCAGCACCTTCGAGCCGAAGGCCGACGGCGACGGCCCGATCCTGCTTGCGCCCGCGCCGGCTTCAAACAACTACGTGTTGAACATCGGTTTTCACCCGTTTGACGACGATGGCATTGGCTTCGTTTACAACTTCCAAGACACGAACAACTACTCCCGGGTGCTCTTCCGGCAGCAAACGGCGCTTGTCGGCGAGATTCCCGCCGGGTTGAGTGTGAGTCGCAAGTCCGGTGGCGTCTGGACCGACGTCGTCGCTGGTGACACGGCGTTCCTCTACACTCCCGGGACGCCGTTTGAGGTCGAGTTTGCCTTCAACAACGGCAACTGCCGGTTATCGGCGCGCGATTCGGATAATCCGGCCAAGACCGCTCAATGGAGTTGGGCAGACTCAACTGCCACGGCGGCCAATCGATTTGGCCTCGCCGTCTGGAGCGAGTCGGACGCGCATTTCTCCTATGCCAAAGCCTATGGCTTGCCGACGCTGGCGGTGACCGCTCCCGTGGCCATCACCAACATCACGGTTGCCGGTGGCGTTGTGGCGTTGGACATTTCGAAATCAACCGGATCGCTCTATCACGTTCTGCGGGCGTGCAGCGTTAGCGGACCGTATGTGACCAACGCTGCCAGCCAGTCCGCGACGCGGTACACCGAACCCCAGTCGGCGGGGAGCACGTACTTCTACCGCCTGCAACTTGTCCAGTAAGCGGTGATACGTTTTGGTTTGTTACACCTATGAGATCGGCACATCTGCCTCGGAGCGGGCGGGCGCACGCGACCCACCTGCGGGCTCAGGCCTTTACGCTCATCGAACTGCTCGTCGTCATCGCCATCATCGCCATTTTGGCCTCCATGCTCCTGCCGGCGCTCGCCAAGGCGAAGGAGAAGGCGCACCGCGTTTCGTGTTTCAACAACGCGCGTCAAATCATGGTCTGCGCGCAACTCTACTCGGAGGAATGGCCAAACTTCTTCTATCACACCACGGACATTGGCGACGATGCCGCGCCGCTGTCCTTCTATCCCAACCTGATCCGGGAGGTTAAAGTGTTCAATTGCCCAAGCACGCGTAATGTGATCCGCGCCGACGTTCGAGATCGGAAGGGCGTCATGTCGGACTTGGAAAAGACCTGCCGTGGCGATCGGCAGTCGGTTGTCTTCAAGAATGGGACCAGCTACGAGTTCTTTGGGTACTTCCAGACGGACCCCTACACCGGCGCGGATCTTAATAACAGTGGCGGACTGCGGAAGTCACCGAAGACGGTCATCAAGAATCCGTCCGCCGTGGTAATTGTGTTGGATGCGGACGACACGTTGCCCAGCCCGTATCCGTCGAATCGGAACAACCGCCCCGATGCGATGAATAATCACGGTAGTTCCGGCTGGAATTGGGGATTTGCGGACGGTCACTCCGAGTGGGTGCGGGCGAATCAGACCTACCAGAAACTCAAGGAGAGCTGGATGACCGCGGGCTTGGAATACGGAACGGGGCCGTAGAATCTTCGCGGCGGGCGAAGGCTCTCTTTCGCTCGACTCAAACGGCAGTGGCACAGCCTCCGTTCAGCGCTGTGGCCTGCGCACGTCTGGCTAGATGAGACTGGAAGCCTGGCTTACTTCGCGCCTTGGTCAATCCAAGCGCGAATCAAACCCACCTGCTCCTTCGTCAACGGGGAAATGCCGGCTTTGTTGCCAACCGGCGGCATCCAGCCATCTTCAGGTCCCAACTGGGCGATGGCATGGACCAGTAGGCTCTCGACACTCTTGCCCGGCTGGATGACTTTCGCGTCCTTCGTGCCCTTGAGCGCCGTCTCCAAGCCGTCAAGGCGCAGGCCGGCCTTGGGCCGCTCCGCGCCGTGGCAGCGGATGCAGGATTTATCGAAGATGGGTTTAATGTCTTTGGCGTAGGTCACGCCCTTCTGGCTGGAGCCGGGCGGCAGCTTGCTGGTGTCCACGCTCGCCGCCACCAAGGTGACGGCCGTGGCCAGCGAGCCGAATACGATAAACGAAGCAATGGTCTTCATAGTTGGATTCATTGGGCCAAAAAGTGGTCCAAATTTGGCGGCGTTGCAACTCCATCGGTGGCGGGCCTCAGGCGATGAGCCTTTCGGTAGAAAGGCGACATCTGCCAGCGCCACGGGATGCGCGAGAGAATGCGGGGTCTGCCGACCGCCGCTACGAGCCACTGGGCGGCTTGCCAAGTCTCTATTCGC
>CAZWJC010000189.1:0-14257 GCA_964634255.1 uncultured Verrucomicrobiota bacterium
CTCACCATGCGACGATGGCTCGAAGCCAATCCCGACGACGAACTCGCGAAAGAGGTTCGAGCCAAACTGACCTCGGAACCTGAGCGCTACGCCACTTACACGCGTGAATACCTGGGCTGGGGGGTATTCGCGCTGATGCCGCGGTGATGAGTCGTGGTGTGCCAGGAGGTGCTAGGCGAAGCCTCCCAGTTCGGAGACGATTTCCTGGGCGAGTTGTTTGATTTCGACGTAGTTTCGCCCTCTGGCCGGGATCGATTTGGAACTCAGGAACACAGGCTCCCACTTGCCGATGTCACGATGTAGCCTTTGAGGTGCTCGTTCGCGGAGGCGGGAGAACACGGCGGTGCGGTAGTCTTCCCATCCGACCCGTTCCCCTGGGGATATCTCCGGGGCGGTGAGCACCACCCCGGAGTCAACTTCCCCCACCGCAGACTCCGAAGTGGAAACGTGCCGGACCCGAAACTCCCGACAGCGGCTGAGCGCTTCGACCTTCGAGTTAACCACACCGCGAAGGTAGTTGGCGAATGCTTCTTTGGTTTCTGTTTCCTCTGGGCGTGGCCGGCGGCCTTGGTCTGTGGATTCGAGCCCTTGGAGCACGGATTGGAGTGCAGTCTGGACGACGTCTCGTGCGAGGTCGGCGGCGAGGCCGCTGCGGAGCAGTCTCCGTTGTGTGAAATATCGCAAGTCCGTGAGGTCAGAGTCTGTTAGTTCGCCAAGTCTTGCCTCACACCGACTTGCATTCTCCGGGTTCTTCGGGGCATCCATGTTTTTGTGTTTGGCATGCTTTTCCGGCGCCGCCGGGAACTTGGGCCTGAAGATATGCGTGGCCTTTGGCGCTGAAGATGTCTTGTGGGTCGGGTGCTAGCCGTTGCAATTCGGTAGTCAGTAATTGAGCGACGCCTGGCGTTGGAGGCGAGAGCCAACGGGGATGGGACTCAGCATCGTATGGGTATGTGATGACGGCGGCATGGAGCGCCGGGGACTCAATCGTGGGATGCCAACCGATGTCCGTGAGGATCTCGTCGGTTTCCTCGTCAGCCAGCGCAGTGGTGAGACGGAAGCCGGCTCCCTCAATGTCCTGGCGGAGCATTCCCTCGGGACTTGGTGTTGGGTGGAGGACGTCGCCGCCGCAGAGCCGGACGTTGGCGGACAATTCACGTAGCACTTCGAACACGGATCGCTGGGTTCTGCCCTGCGAGTGCAGGGCACACAGGACTGCTTCCACAGGAAGCATGGCGCCGGCGGGTGTGTCCACAGTATCAGCTTCAGCGCACTGGACATCGCAGGGTATCCTATCTGCTGGGCATAGCACGCGATGCAGGGGCGTCCCTTGTGCATTGTCTGTTTGCAGCTCCTTCATGGCAGTTGCTGGTTGATATGCGAAGAGCGGCAGTGCGACGGACTGGCTGGCGGTGGCCCATTCGAGGCACACACCCAGCGGGTTGATCTCGGGGGCGGGTGATCTGGTTTCATTGTCATGTGTGAAATAGGGGCCCAGGCTCAGTTTTTCTTGCATTCTTCCATTCTACTGGGCGCGTGTTGCGACCCAAGTGCTTTTGCGTTCGGCGGCATTTCCGTTGGGAACATTTCTTCAGTGTCTGGCGCATTGCTGGGTTATGAATGAAGTGAAATATCCAGACGTGCGACTCCGCGAACTGTGCGATTCGTGGGTGCGGGTGCAGGGCGGCACATTGGTGGGCTACCTGTGGGTCGATCCTGAACAGGGTTTTCGTTTGCGGATATGCACCAAACCCCGGCTGGCGCAAAACGGCCAGGTGCTGGTTGCAGGAAGCGAGCCTGGGGAGGCGATCGATGTCAGCTACCCCGAACTGAGGACCTTCAACCTGGAGAAGCTGACGTTGCAGGAATGCCGAGACCTTAACCTCCCGGATCTGCGATTGGGCCAGGACTCTGAGCGGTCCCACTGCCGGCAACTCGCGCGGTTGGATCATTTGCGCCTACCGGGGCACCCGGATGTTGTATGGGTGCGGGTCGTTGCCAACCTTCCTGTGGAGCGTGTGCGGGTCCGCCTCGATCGCGAGGCGTTCGAAAAAGTCTATGAGGGCACACTCCTGGATCAGCCCAAGAGCGGCCGCTTCTCCGTCGGGGAAACCATCACGATTGTGGAGTTCATGTGGCGCGGCAAACTGGACCTATTCTGGGTGGGAGACGCATGGGATTGCGACGAAGAGCGCAACAGTTCGGACGCCAGAAACTCTTGAGATCGTGCGTGTTACGAAAGGCCGCCCAGTTACAGGAGCAAATAAGATATCATTAGGACGTTGTGCAGGCCAGCCGCAGCGATCTCCAGTGCCCGTTTCACCGACTCCTGCCCCTTCACATCGGCAAAGTCCAGATCGCTTTCCAGTGGTTGATCGAACATTTGCGCCACGTCCACCTTCGTCGGCGCGATGCGGATTTCGCCTTCGAGAAAACTCGCTGCCTCGCGCAGATTCTGAACCGGGATGACCTGCAATCCCTCGACCACCGCCGCCTCCGGCGCGTTATCCGCCGGCACCAGCACACCCACCTTACCCTCCGCCTTGGCCCGGAGCGCGATGGGCAGGACGCCCTTGCATGGGCGCACGCCGCCCGTGAGCGCGAGTTCGCCCACGATGATGAAGTTGTCGAGTTGATCCGTTTCGAGCTGCTCGCTCGCGGCGAGCATGCCGATGGCGATGGGCAGATCGAAGCTGGGCCCTTCCTTCTTCACGTCGGCTGGGGCGAGATTGATCGTGGTGCGCCCCATGGGGAATTTGTAACCGGAGTTCGTCAGGGCCGTCGTGACGCGGTCTTTGGATTCCTTCACGGCAGCGTCTGGCAAACCCACCACAACGATCACCGTATCGCCCCACCCCGCGTTGACTTCCACTTCGACCGGGTAGGCGTCAATGCCGTTGACGGCGGCGGAGCACACCTTTGAGAGCATGGGGGAACGATACCAAGGTTGGCGAAGGCGAGGCAATTTGAGAAACGCAGGGCCGGGGAGCGTGACAGAGAGCGGGCGGCGCTGTCGTAAAGCAGGGCTGCGACCGCCGGCAGGTGCTCGAGAAAGCGGCGCTTGAATTCGAAATTCCAAACTGGAACTTCACGATCGTCTTCTCAATGCTTTTTCGTCTCGTTCTTAAATCGAGTTATCTCGTCATCAAGCTTTCTCCCATAGACTCTTTCAAACGATTTTCCCACGTTCAAGGAATGGCTTTGAACGACATCCTTGAGAAACGCCTGATACCGCTGAGTTCCGTGACTCAACCTGATGAATTCGACAAGGCAGCCAAACTCCGAATAGAAAAAGGCCGTCTTGTTGGTTAACGAGCAGGAGATGGCCGTTCCCGTTTCCTCGCTGAAATACGTCCCAAAGTCCATGGGTTCGCAAAACACGCCTTGAGACACCGTTTCGTAAACTTCCGATTTCGCTGGATACACCCCAACTCCCACCTGTCCCGCACCATCCATGGCGACTCCTTCAAATAGCCATCGCGGCATGTTCAACGCCCTCAGAGGCGACATGTGCTGCTGCAAGAGACAATGCGACATTTCATGCGTCAAATACACCCGGAGATCGATTCTGCCCTGTCTCGCCTCATCTTGCGCTCGCCGGGACACAAACAGTCGCCCGTTGATCGCATTGAACCGGGCCTTTCCACCACTAAGCCTGTGAAATTCGCCGTCATCCCTGCAAAGAAATATCTCCGGTTTCCATCTGAACGCCATGCCGTGATAATTCTCCTCAATCACGACGACATCGCTCAAATAGGATAACTGGGATGATTCTGGTTGACCGTGATGGTACACGGCATAATTCCCATACTCATGCCGGGAGAATCCAACGACGACCGGGGAGAATGGAAACAACCGGCCACACAGCAGTTCGTAAACGGCCAACACCGACAGTGCCGCAACGGACAGTGCCGCTATGGCCCATTTCTTCTTACCTTTGCTCGTCATCTTGACGGGGTTTTGTGATTTGGAACCTCAGCGCCAAGGCGGGCGCGCCATTAAGGGGCGACCTTTGCGGCTTTCACCATCTCCGCCACCAGTTCTTCGCTG
The DNA here is from genome assembly GCA_964634255.1 of uncultured Verrucomicrobiota bacterium. Taxonomy (GTDB): domain Bacteria; phylum Verrucomicrobiota; class Verrucomicrobiia; order Limisphaerales; family MWDV01; genus MWDV01. The sequence goes on from CAZWJC010000189.1 coordinate 4,051, forward strand.
GACCACTTGTTGCCAACGAGGATCTGTTGCACGCGGCCGGTGGGATCCATCACCGCGGTGCGCAAGTTGTGGCTGATGCCGCCGTCTTCGCTCCAGAAGGTCAGTCCGAATTGCTCCGCGATGGCTGTGATGTCAATCAACGCGCCTGTGGCCAGCGTCCAGCGGCGCGGGTCGGCGCCGTGGGTTTGGCCATACGCTTTCAACACGGCGGGCGTGTCGAACGCGGGATCGAACGAGAGGGTCAGCAGATGCCAGTTAGTCGGCCCATTGGAGAAAGCGAGCAGCTGGCTCTGCGTCTCAGCGAAACGCTCCATCGTCCGCGGGCAGAACGTCGGGAATGGACACCGGGTGAAGATGAACGTGATTGCCAGCGCTTGCCCACGAAACTGCGACGTCGTGATTACCCGCCCGAGCTGGTTCGTAAAGCGGTACTCGGGCACCAGGTCACCGACGCGAAGTGGTTCAACATCGCGCACGAAACGAAACTGCCCGCCCGTGGGAGGCGCATTGGTCGTGGGGCGCGGCAGTCTGCGGATTTGGTCGATCCAACCGTCATCGTCTGTCACCAACATGCGAAACGTCACATGATCGCCCGCCTCGAGTCCGGCCAGTTCGTTCGTGTCGCGAACCTCGAACGACATGGTCATCGCCGCCATGAAGCCGGGAATTTCCTCGTGCTTGATGCGCACCGCGTTCGCCTCCGGCGACAACTCGGTCACCACGCCTTTGACTTGGTAGATGATCGGGTTGGTCTTGACGGAAACACTCGGATCGGCGAGCGGCTCTGGTGCTCGCGAGCATGAAGCCACCACCAGCAGACACCCGAGGGTGGCCAGCCAAAGCGCGCTTCCAGCGCCCCCCCGAAAGACCACAGTTCCACCGGCCAGCCCCTCAGCCGTCTGGTGGCCAAGCACTCGCCCCGGGTAGAACCAGTGGTGTAACATCACAAACGCATTCTGGCTGCTAAACGAGGCATGGCAAGCTCGGGCACGCGTTCCGCCAGCGCCCTGGCAAATGCACCTCGCTACGACCGCCACAACCCTGGGTCGGGCATCATCCGGCCCATGCTCAAGAAACTGTGAGGCGACGCTGGGAGTAGCAATCCTTCCGCGAGAAGGTGGTGGAGGCTGTGCCGCAAGGTTGAGGCGGAGTGAGTCGCCGCGGCAAGGTGAAAGCGGATAGGTGCGGGTGCATTCCATGCATGGGCGGAAGAGGAGAAGGGCAGTTCAATGGGCCAAGACTTTGAAGCAGGCCGGCGAAAACGCGTCCGGAACTTCAACGTCCCGGGAACCAGCGTATGCGTTACGAATCAATTGACCCGCAGTTATTCATCACCAACCGGGCGCGACTGACGGCTTTGCTGCCGCCCAACTCGCTCGTGGTCGTGAATTCCAATGACGTGCCGCCGACCAACGCTGACGGCACGTCCGCACTCCCGGTGAACTCCGACCTGTTCTACCTCACCGGCGTCGAGCAGGAACAGAGCATTCTGCTGCTCTATCCCGATGCCGACGAGGAGAAGCACCGCGCCATCCTGTTCCTGCGCGAGCCCACGAAGGAAATGGAGATTTGGGAAGGCCACAAGCTGACCAAGGAAGAAGCCCGCAATCTCTCGGGGATTCCAGACGTGCTGTGGTTGCACGAATTCCCACGCTTGTTTCACCGCCTCATGTGCGAGTGCGAGCACGCTTATCTCAACAGCAACGAACACAAGCGCGCGATCATCGAAGTGCAAACTCGTGAGGCCCGCTTCATCGGAGACACCATCCGCAACTTCCCGCTGCACGATTTCCGCCGGCTCGCGCCTCTGATGCACCGCCTGCGCGCCGTGAAGTCCGAGGTGGAACTCCGGTTGATCCAGAAGGCGTGCGAGCTCACGGAAGCTGGGTTTCGCCGCGTGCTGGGTTTCGTGCATCCGGGCGTGCGCGAGTTCGAGGTGGAAGCGGAGTTCATCCACGAGTTCACCCGGCTGGGCGGACGTTTCGCCTACCAACCGATCATTGCGACGGGCCTCAATGCTTGCGCGCTGCACTATCTGACGAACGCTGACACCTGCCGCAAAGGCGACCTGTTGTTGCTCGACGTCGGCGCAAGTTATGCCAATTACAACTCGGACATGACGCGCACCATCCCGGTGAGCGGCCGCTTCACGCGCCGGCAGCGGCGTGTCTATGACGCTACACTCCGGGTCATGCGCCAGTGCATCCGCGGCCTCGTTCCCGGCAAGAAGCTCAAGCTCTGGCAGAAGGAGGCCGAGCAGATGATGGAAAAGGAACTGGTGGACCTCGGCCTGATCACGCTCAAGCAGATCAAGCAACAGACCGAGGACGCGCCCGCCTTCAAGCGCTACTTCATGCACGGCGTCGGCCACCCTATCGGCCTCGACGTCCACGATGTTGGCATTACCACCAAACCCATCGAGGCCGGCTGGGTGATGACCGTCGAGCCCGGCATCTACATCCGCGAGGAGGGTTTCGCCGTGCGGGTGGAGAACAACGTGCTCATCACCGAGAAAGGCCCGGTGGACTTGATGGCGCGCATTCCCGTCGAAGCCGACGAAATCGAGGCGTTGATGCGCCACTCGCAAGGCAACGGCAGCAGTCGCGCGCCCCGACCGGAGGGGAACGGTCGAGCCGCCCGCAACGGCAAACGCCCCCACACCCGCCAAGTCACCCTTCGCGTTTGAGGCCGGGTCCAGCAACCTATCCATGAGTTCGTTTTCATCCGCTAGGTTTTGGACTGCGGCAGCCCAAGACGCTGGCGCGGCGCTGGTCGCACTTTGCTTCGCGCTCAGCACTCCACACTCCCATTGCGAAAACGCAGTCATCACCATTGACACCACGCGCCCCGGCCCAGCCATCAACCCGCGCCTCTACGGCATCTTCCTCGAAGAGATCAACCACGGCGTGGACGGCGGACTCTACGCCGAACTCATCCGCAATCGCGCTTTCGAAGATTCTCGGCCACCCGAGGGCTACACCTTTCGCAATGGCCGTTGGGAGGACGAGCACGGCTTCGACTCGGGCTTCTCTCGCTACGGCTACACCACCAACGGCGTGCCGTTCTGGTCGCTGATTCAAACCGGCGCAGCCAAGGGCGAGATGCACCTGGAAACCAGCGGCGGCATCACGCCGCAATCGGCCTACTGCCTGCGCGTCGAAGCCAGCGCGGTGGCCAACGGCGAACTCGCCGTCGTCAACGAGGGCTTCTTCGGCATCGGCGTTCAGCAGGGCGCAGCCTATGCGTTGTCACTCTGCGCAAGAGGTGGCGATTTCAAAGGACCGCTCCTCGTCCGCCTCGAAGACGCCAACGGTAAAGCCTGCTCAGACGAAGCGCGAATCGAAGACTTTTCCGGCTCCTGGCAACGCTTCGAGCGCACCCTGACGGCGACGAAAACCGACGCGCACGCACGGCTGGTCATCCGCCTCGCCAGCACGGGCCACGTGTGGCTCGACTTCGTTTCGCTTTTTCCCAAGACGACTTGGATGCAGCGCCCAAACGGTTTGCGCGCGGACATCGCTCAGATGATCGCCGACTTGAAGCCGGGCTTCGTACGTTTTCCCGGCGGCTGCGTCGTTGAAGCAGGGACAGTTGAAACGGCCTACGACTGGAAGCTAACGGTCGGTCCGCTGACCGAACGTCAGGAACGCTGGGGGCCGTGGAATTACCGGCGCACGCAGGGCATGGGACTCTTCGAGTATTTTCAATTCTGCGAAGACCTCGGGGCCGAGCCGCTTTACGTGGGCTTCTGCGGCCAGACCTGCATCTTCCGTGAACGCGAATATGTCCCAATGAGTGAGATGGGCTGGGTGCGCGACAACTTCCTCGACGTGGTGGAGTACGCCAACGGCCCGGCGGAATCGAAGTGGGGCGCGCTCCGGACTCGCGCGGGTCACGAAAAACCGTTCGACTTGAAGCTAATCGAGATCGGCAACGAGAACCAAGGGCCGGAATTCGAGGAACGCTATTGCTTCGTCCACGACGCGATGAAGGCGAAACATCCGGACCTCACCTACCTCGCCGACCTGTCCTGGACGAGCCGCGACTCCGTGAGCCGCGCGAAGTTCGACATCGAAGACCAGCACTACTACAACTCACCCCGCTGGTTCGCGACGCGCTTTCACGAATACGATAACCGCGATCGCCGCTTGCCGCCGCTCTACCTCGGCGAGTTGGCCGTCACCACCGGCGAAGCCGGGCCGTGGCGCGGCAACCTGCTCGCCGCGCTGTCTGAGGGCGTGTTCTTGATGGGCTGCGAACGCAACGCCGACGTCGTGCGGATGGTTTCCTACGCGCCGCTGCTCGGCCATGTGGACGGCCGCACCGAACTCACCGGCGCGCCCCCGCCCTGGCACGCGATGATTTATTTTGACGGCACGCGCGTCTGCGGCACGGCGTCGTATCAGCTCTGGAAACTGTTTGGGGCGAACCGGCCCGATCATTGCCTGCAAACCGAGGTCAGTTTCCCCGACGCAAAGCCGGTTACCGTGACCGGGCAGATCGGGCTCGGCACGTGGGCCGACACGGCGGAGTTCAAGGACGTACGCGTGGAGAAAAACGGCGCGGTGCTCTACGCTTCGGACTTTTTCAGCGAGGCGAAAGACTGGCAACGCAACGGAGGCCAGTGGTCCGTGATAAAGGGCGTTTACCGACAAGGCCGCGAAGGCCAGGGCTTCAGCTTCTTCGGTGAAGAGACATGGAGCGATTACACGCTGACACTGAAAGCCCGCAACACCGGCGGCGCGGAAGGCTTCCTGATCGTCTTCGGCCGCAAAGGAGGTGAGCGGTGCTGGTGGAATCTCGGCGGCTGGGGCAACACACAACACGCGATTGAGCTGAATCAAACGCCCGTCGGTTCGCCCGTGCCGGGCAAGATCGAGCGCGACCGTTGGTATGACGTGAAGATTGAACTCAGCGGCCCACGCATCCGCTGCTACCTCGACGGACAATTGATCCACGACGCCACCGTGCCGCGCCCGCAGAAGTTCTTCGCCGTGGCTGGTCAGGAACAGACCTCGGGCCACATCACGATCAAGGCCATCAACCTCAGCGAAGCGCCCGTGCCCGCGACGCTGGATTTCGGGAACGTGCGGCAGCTTTTGCCAACCGCCCAATCTACCGTGCTCACGGCAGCAAAGCTCACGGACAACAACACGCTTGATAAACCAGCCCGCGTCGCTCCCGTGACCGGTGTCGTCACCAACGTCGGGCCCACCTTTCGCCACGAGTTCGCGCCGCGCTCGTTCACGCTTCTACGGTTGAAAACCCGCTGACCAGCCGCTTAACTGACGCCCATGTGTCCACCTGCTCAGAAGTCCCAAGTCATAAGCCGATCGAGCTTCCGCCGGGTTTTGGAGTGCGCCGGCCCTCCGGAGCTCTGGAGCCCGCCCGGGGCAACCGGAAAGCGCCCGATGGCTGGCGCAGTCCAAGACGCTGACGCGCCCAACAAGACACACACCGTCTGTTTCGGCTCGGGAATGCGAGGCGCCGCCGCGTCGCTGCTACGCAGGATCGCCCTCGTGTTGGGCGGAGTCGTCCTGGGAGCTGGGATCGCGGGCTGTATCGCCCCGCCAAGCTCGCCATGCAATGCGCCGACGCGCGTTTGCCCCGTACCGGAGGTTTTGCGGTCCGCACTCAAGCTCGGCCCTTTCTACCAGACGTATGTCGATGCCGAAGGCTATCCGGTACTGGGTTCAACCAACGTCTCGGATTTCGCGATGCTCGAAGCGCGCTGGATTCTGACGCACATGTTGTCGCAACGGCCAGAAATCCTGCGCGCCATGGCCACCAATGGCGGCCGGCTGGTGGTGATGGCCTACAACGAGTACACCACCGATATCCCCGAACAGGCGGACATGAAGCCCAAGGTGTTCTGGGATCGCCGCGCACGCGGGCTCGGCGGCGACCTCACCAGTTGCGCCGAGGAGAACCTCCTCGCATTTCCCGACGACCCATATTTCACGGAGAACATTCTAATCCACGAATTCGGGCACGCCATCGCCCAGATCGGCATGCCCGCGGTGGACTCGACATTCGTGCCGCGATTGCGCACGGCATATCAGCGCGCCAAGGCGGCCGGTTTGTTTCAAGGTACATATGCGATCACGGACGTGGACGAATACTGGGCCGAAGCCGTGCAGGATTGGTTCGATAACAACCGCGAGAACGATGCCCAGCACAATTTCGTCAACACCCGTGCCGAGTTGAAGGAATACGACCCGCCGCTCGCTGCGCTCTGTGCCGAAGTCTTCGGTGAGGTGACTTGGCGTTATCACAAGCCAATGGAGCGTCCCGCCAGCGAGCGCCTGCACCTCGCGGGGTTTGACCCAGCGAAGTCGCCGCAGTTCCGCTGGCGCCAGTCGCCGGTCACAGAAAAGCCACGCGTGCAATTCGTCACCGCACTCGGCGACATCGAAGTGGAGCTCGACGCGAAAGCGGCGCCAATCACCGTCACGAACTTCCTGCGCTACGTGCTGGAGGGCTTCTATCGCAACGGAGAATTCTTCCGCACCGTGACGCTGGACAACCAGCCGACCAATGCCGTGAAGATTCAGGTGATCCAGGCGCAAGCCGACCCGAAGCGCGAAGCCGAGTTCTTCCCGCCGATTCCGTTGGAGCGCACGCGCGACACGGGTTTACGGCACGTGGACGGGGCGCTGAGCATGGCCCGCAGCGGCCCCGACACGGCGCAGGACAGTTTTTCCATCTGCATTGGCGATCAGCCGGAGCTGGATTTCGGCGGTCGGCGCAATCCCGACGGGCAAGGCTTCGCCGCGTTCGGTCGCGTGGTGCGCGGGATGGACATCGTTCGGAAGATTCACGCGATGTCAGCGGAGGGCCAGCGCCTGACGCCGCCGTTCAAACTTCAGGGCGCGTTCCGGTTGGAGTAAGAAAGTTCAGCCGCCTTTGGGATTCGCCTCGCCGCCAGAGGGCAGTTTTTTCTGCCGATAAACCGACGGCCGCCAGCCGATCCATTTGGTGAAGGCGTTCGAGAAGACGAACGGGTTCTGGTAACCGACCTCGTGGGCGATGGCTTCGATGGTGTGCTCCGTCGTCGCGAGCAGTTCCGACGCGCGCCGCATTCGCAGATAAGTGACTTGGTGCATCGGGCTGCGGCCCAACTGGCGGCGGCAGAGCCGGCGCAGATGCTCGTTGCTGTAGCCCGCTTCGCGCGCGAGCCGGGCGAGCGTCCAGTCTTCTCCCAGATGACTGGCGACTCGTTCCCACAGCAGGCGCAACGCATCGGGTTGGTCTGAAGGCCGGGCGAAACGCAGCACGTAGGCGTGAATCAGGTCCGCCCATTCCTGCATGAGAGTCGGCTGGGCCGGACCGCTGCCTTCGTACATCAAACCGAGGATGGCGGAGTGGAGCGGGAGTGGTTCGTAACGGGCCATGACCGGCGAGGTGATGTCAGCGACCGGGCGTTGCTCGGCGGGACGCTGGTAGCAGGCCCAGCAAAACTCCCATTTCACGCCGGGAATCGCCTCGAACGCGTTTAACGTGTGCGCGGGCAGCAGACAGGCGAAGCCTTCGCGACAGATCCGCCAGCGACCATCAATAAGCACCCGCCCTCGCCCCCCGAAGCAGGCCAGGAAATAGGCCGTGGTTTGCTTCGTGCGCACGATCTTCATCGGCGCAATGGCTTCCTGGATTCCGATGTGAATGATCTGATGCTGGCTGAGGGCCTGGCAGACGGGAAAGTCTTCAATCCACGGACGCAACTCGGCCGCGGGGGACCGGACCCCGCGCATCCGGGTTCGCGGGCTGTGGACCGTAACATCCACCAACGCTTGCGGCTTTTCGCTCATCACGCGGGACGCAGCATAAACGAGACAGGCCTCTTGTCCACCTCAAGCGTTCGGTCATCGCCCCAGCGCAAGGCAAGTAGCGGTAGCACACTCGCGGCGTCAGGAATTTCAGAGGTGGAACTGACCCGCCAGAAACGAATCACCGCGGTCGGCACGAGCCGAACGCGGTGAGTGCGATAATCAAACTGGACCGTCGTCGCCCAACGTCACCACCAGAAGGTGGGACTGCCGGCACCGGTTGCGCGGACGGACATCTGGGGAAACTTGCGCCACTCGGTGTGGCCATCGAGCATGGTGACGTGGCCACCGGACGGGAACTTGCCCTTCAGGTGAGGGGAGGTGTGGGGTTTCGCATACCCACCTTTGACGGAATTATAGTTGTAGGTGGTACTGTACCGTTGCATCGGGTTGTTGTCAGACGGGTTCGAAATGGTGGCACAGGCAAACAACACCCGTTCTGCAGATGGTACGCTGACCAAGTTCGGCCCTATTTGGATGGTTTGGGTCAACATGCTGGGGTTCTGGTTGGTCGGAAACACCGTGGGGGTTTTGGGCAGCGTCCAAGCGTAACCCAGCACCCGGTAGCCGGGGTAGTTCCAGAGCTCCCAATTCTCCTTATCGCCGAAGTTGGGAAGCGTACCAGCGTCGTACATGATCCGCCATTGCTTGGTGTTCGCGGTCATCATGTCCGCGGCAGCCGGAGGCATGTCCCAGGCCCAATATCCTCCTCCCCCATCTGGCAGTCGCTCGCGGTTTTCGCCCGTGTAGATCTGAAACGCGATCGCAATCTGGTGGTGGTTGCTCTTGTCCAACGAAAGCTTGGCCATTTCCAAGGCCTTGCTCCGCGCCGGGAGGAGCATGGACGCCAAGATGGCAATGATGGCGATGACGACCAGCAATTCAATGAGGGTAAATCCCGCCTGCGGTCGGCGGGGCCGCGCTTTCAGGTGACTCATGGTTGCTCGTTTAATGCGCTTGTAAGTCATTTATGTGGTGACTGAGGGCTGGCGGTTTGCGCCAACCCTCAGCGGTTGATCGTTTATGTCTCGTTCACGCTCCGTCGCTGCGCCGCGGACGTCAAGGGGCCAGCCGGAAGAACGAAGCCGTACCGGTCATCGGCACCGTCAGGCTGTAACCGTTCGGACCAAGAACCGGCGTTCCCGGAACGGGCTTCCAATCTGGCGTGTTCAGGTTGGCGGTGTACTGCAAGCTGGCATTCGGATCCGCCGGCCAAGTGAGCGTAATGCTAGAGCCCGAGACGGTGGCGCTTAGGGTCGAACCCGTCGTGGCATCAAGCATGAAGTTCTCAAACCGCACGGCTCGGTTCTCGCCCGCATTCCACCACCAGGCGCCGGCCATGAGCCCCACTTGCATCGGCGCGTTGGCGAGCCCGGCGATCGAGTAGTGGGTCTTGTTGGGCAACGGCACCCACGGATCGCTTGCGTTAGCACGTTTGTAGAAGTCGAACTCCGTTCCCTTGCGCGTGATCAACAACCAGAAGTTGCCGTCGTCCTGGTCGGCTTGGGTGTTTTGTGAGACCGCACTGTCCACGTTCCGCCGGGCGTAAGTCCCGATGCCATACTCGTCGAAACGGGTCAGCGACACCCAAGTCTCGCCGTAGGTTTCAATTGTCACGTTGGCGGAATTCGTGCGCTTCGGGCCGATGACAAACGGCGCGCCGAGGGTGGTGCCGTTCGTTCCGGTGCTGTAGGCCCGTGCCAACAGACCGGGTTGATTATAGTTGGCGATGTCATAGGAGTTGATGTGGACGGCCACCTGGAAGTCTCCCGGCACGTACTTGAACAGGAAGAAACCGCCCACACCGTCGTTTTCCCAACCATCCCCGGTTGCGGCGACCGTCAGGCAGTTGTTACTGCTAATGTTGGCGTCCGCCACCGCCGTGCCGAGGCCCGAGCCAGGCGCATAGGGCGAATGGGGCACTTCATTGGCGCCCACCGCCTGCCGGTAAACACCATCCCAAGCTGTGCCCGTCACCCCGCTCGCAAGGTAATCGTGGTTGACGCCGAAGTTGTCCGTGAAGTTCGGCGCCCGCACCGTCAAGCTGAAGGTGTTGGTGAGTCCGGCATAGACCGCTTCGGCGGTGGTCGAGCCGAGGCTGACACCCGTGAAGACGCCGCCCGCAAACCGGACCACGTTCTGATCCGCAACCGTGATGGTCGCGAACGAGCTGACGTTGACGGGGTAGCCGCCGTAAACGCCATACACCTGAGCCACCTGAATGCCACCCAAGGGGATAGCCGGCACTGCCCCCACAAAGACACGCTCAAGTGTTCCGGCCAGGACGTTGGTCGAGGGGGCGTTGAGATTGACCACGCGATCAGGATAGGTGCCACCAAAGGTATAAACGGCCGCGTAGTAGGTGTGTCCTGGGGTCAGTC
>CAZWJC010000190.1:0-14172 GCA_964634255.1 uncultured Verrucomicrobiota bacterium
GGTTTGTACCAGGTTCGTGCGTGCGCCGGCAACTGCCCCATGCGTGGGCGCATCCTGTCGGTTGCGAGCGTCGAGGACCATGAGCAGGTAGAACGCGGCGGCGCTGTTGCCCGAGGACAGCTTCATGGCGTGTTTTAACTTGGCCTCCGCTTCGTCTAGTTTGCCAAGTTCGAGGAGAAACCTGCCATCCTTCACCAAACTCGCGGCTTCCTGTGCTGGACTCTTCAGTGCATGCACGGCCTGGACTCCAGTCCCCTCCGCATCTCCCAACGGTGCGGCGCTGACGGCGGGCACGAGTTTACTTGCAGGAGACCAGGTAGGCGACGTTTGAAGCCCCGCGATGAATACTCCGATTGTGTCTAATTCGGCGGGTGTCGCATGGACCAGAAGTCTTTGGACCTTCTGCTTCGCTCCGCTGTAGAAGATGGATTTGGGCGGTTGCAGGTCCACACCCAACTGGGCAAAGACCTTTCGCAACGCCTCACTGAACTGGGGCATGTCAGCCGCCTCTGACAGTCCCGCACGCTGCCGGACGTTGGCTTCGAACGCCTCGCCGTCGAATCGGAATGCGCGGGTGATCAGCGGTGTGTTGGTCGGGGATAGAGCCGGCAGGGGGCCTGGGGAATCTGCCTCCTGAGGCCGCGGGCCGGCTACTGCATTCGTCTCTCCGTTCGCGGGCGCAATTGGCGTGGAGAATTGAACCTTCACTGGCGCTTCACCCATCGGCAGGGCGACCGCTGCGAAGGAGGCGATTCCAACCCCGGCGACCACCGAAAGCCCCGCCCTCCTTGGCGGTTGAAAGTCCACGAGCCGCTCGATGCGCTGGCGCAACGCGCTGCGGGATTCGAGAATCCCCACCAACCCCAGGCTCGCCAGCGGACGGCGGAAGGCCAGCTTGGCCACCTCCAGCAGCGTCGGGGCGTAATGGTCCGCCTCGTCGCGCATGGCCAGCATCACGGCGTCGTCCACGGCTTCTTCGCGCACGCGGCGGATGCGGGCGTTGGCCAGCCACACCAGCGGATGCCACCAATAGCCGATTTGCAGCAGGGCTTGCAGACAGTTCACCCACACGTCCCCACGCCGCAGGTGAACCAGTTCGTGCAGGAGCACCGCGCGCAGTTGCGCCGGCGGCAATTGCTCGACGAGGCCGCGCGGCAGCAGAATCACCGGTCGGATCAACCCGCAGATGGCGGGGGACATTGGCCGCTCCGTCAAGCGCAGCCGCACGCGGCCCCGCAAGCCCGCCTCGCGTTGGACCGTTGCAAGCAAGTCCTCCAGCCACGGTTCGCCCGGCTTGGCGTAGCGAATGTCGCGCGTGACCTGTTGCCAACGAATGCCCAGCCATCCCAGCAACGCCAGGCCAACTCCTGCCCAGGCCACGAGCGCCCAGCCTTCCGCCGCGAGCGTCGGAGGCGGCGGCACGTAGGGCGTCACAACGACGGACGATGTCCGCCTGACGGGCGCATCACGGTAGGTCACGACGAAGTTGGGCTGTGGCTTCGGGGCAGGCGTCGGTTTCGCGGACGGTAGCCACCAAGCCACCCCCGTTGGCAGCGCGAATGATGGCGGGAGCACCAGTTTGACCAGCACCACCAGCCAAAGCGTATATCGAATGGCAGCGCGGACGCGCCGGCGGAAGGCGAGATCGAAGGCAAGCAGCAGCGCGATCAGCAGGCTGGATTGCCAAAGCATGGGCCAGGCGAAACCCAGCAACCGTTCACCCCAGAGGTTCAGGGAATCAGTCAGCGAGTTCATGGCTGGTAGAGGATTTCGGGCTGCTGTGAGTTACTTCTTCGTCCGTTTCCTCTTCGCCTTGAGGAGCGATTCCAGTTCCGCCAGTTCCTCCGCCGAAAGGTCGTGGGTTTCCAAAAGGCACTGGACCATTGGGGTGAGCGCGCCGTTGAAGGCGTGCTTCAGGGCGTAGAGAAGCTCGCCGCGCTGCGCCTGGCCGCGGCTGACTGCCGACTGGTACAACGTGAGGTTGCGGACTTTTTGCGCCCGCAACAGCCCCTTGGCCACCATGCGGTCCATGAGCGTCCGAACGGTCGAGTAGGTCCACTCGGTCTGCTTGAAGAGCTTCTCCTGAATGGTGGGGGCCGCGCAGGGCTCGGTTTCCCAGACGGCTTTGATGATCTGCCACTCGGCTTCGGTGAGTTCGATTTCGGATTTAACCATAGCGTTTACCTTGAACGGCGTCGAGTCTGCGCGACAACTGTAGAGCCGTCAAGAACTACTTTACAATTGTAGAGCGGCGGCTGAAAGCATGGTGTCGCGAGGGGACGCTTGCGCGAAACATTTTTCCCGATGTTGACGCGCGTCAAGGCGGGCGACGGCGGTTGCCGGCATCGTGTGCGCGCATCGCTTCACCGGGCCGCGGGTTCGGGAGGAAGCGTGGTTCAACCAACTGAAACGGAAATACGATGTTTTGCTATCAATGTGAACAGACCTCGAAAGGGACCGGCTGCACGGACTTCGCGACGTGCGGCAAGGACGAACAGACCGCCACCTTGCAGGACCTCCTGCTGCACGCGGCCAAGGGCATCGCGCAGTACGCCCACCGCGCGCACGGTCTGGGGGCGCAGGATCGGGCGATTGACCGGTTTATCCTGAAGGCGCTCTTCATCACGGTGACCAACGTCAACTTCGATGCCAAGGCGATCGAACGCGCGATTCGCGAAGCCGCCCGGGTGCGGGATCAGGCCAAAGCGCTTTACGAGGGAGCCGCGCGTAAGGCGGGTCAGGCTGCGGAAACGGTGAAAGGCCCGGCCACGTGGCAGCCGGCGCTGACGCTTGACGAGTTGGTGACGCAGGGGCGGATGATATCGGTGCTGGGCCGGCGCGAGCAGTTCGGACCAGACGCCGCCGGCTTGCAGGAGTTGCTGCTCTACGGTGTTAAGGGGGCTGCGGCTTACGCGGACCATGCTACGATTCTTGGCGTGGAATCGGACGAGGTTTATGCCTTCTTCGCCGAGGCACTGAGCCATCTCGCGGAGGAAACGCCTACGGTTGATGCGCTGTTCGCGCTGAACCTCAAGTGTGGCGAGGTGAATCTCAAAGTTATGGAGCTGCTCGACAAGGCGCACACGGACACCTACGGGCATCCCGTGCCGACGCCCGTCCGCGTGGAACCGGTGCGTGGCAAGTGCATTCTCGTGTCGGGCCACGATCTCAAGGACCTCGAAGTACTGCTCCAGCAGACCGAAGGCAAGGGCATCAACATCTACACGCACGGCGAAATGTTGCCCGCCCACGGTTATCCGGGCTTGAAGAAATACAAACACCTCGTCGGCAACTATGGCGGCGCATGGCAGGATCAGAAGGACGAGTTTGCGAAGTTCCCTGGTGCAATCCTGATGACGACGAACTGCATCCAGGAGCCGCAACCGGCGTATGAGCATCGCATTTTCACCGCCGGTCACGTGGGCTGGCCGAACATCAGGCATATCGCGGACCGGGACTTTACGCCGGTCATCAAGAGCGCCCTGGCCGCGCCGGGCTTCGCCGAGGACGGGCCGGACAAGACCATCTTGGTGGGCTTCGGGCGCAATGCAGTGTTGAGCGTGGCGGACAAAGTCATCGGTGCGGTGAAGGCCGGGGAGATCAAGCACTTCTTCCTCGTCGGCGGCTGCGACGGCGCGCGCACGGGGCGCGATTACTACACCGAGTTCACGGAAGCTGTGCCGAAGGATTGCATCATCCTCACGCTGGCGTGCGGCAAATACCGATTCAACAAGCTCGACTTCGGCACGGTGGCGGGCCTGCCGCGGTTGCTCGACGTGGGCCAGTGCAACGACGCGTATTCCGCGATCCAAATCGCCGTGGCGCTGTCCAAGGCGTTCAACTGCGGCGTCAACGACCTGCCGCTCTCGCTCGTGCTGTCGTGGTATGAGCAGAAAGCCGTCGCCATCCTGCTGACGCTGCTTTACCTAGGCATTCGGAACATCCGGCTCGGACCGACAATGCCGGCGTTCGTGACACCGAACGTGCTGAAGGTGCTGGTGGAGACATTCAACCTCATGCCCATCTCGACGCCGGAGAAGGACCTGAACGCTATCCTGGCGAAAGCAGCGTGATCCGCAGCGGCGCTCGGCAGTTTGCCGTGCTTGTTTTGAATTAGGAAACGTTGGCGGCGTTCTGTCGAAACGCCGCCACGTCCGCTAGTTACCGGCTGCTCGGGAACATCTCGATCACCACGAGGTTGGGCGTGGGGCTTGCGCCGTAGAAGACGAGGATGGGTGGGACGAGTTCCACGGAACGGGTTTCCGGCACGCGATAGGCGCTCGCGGCTATCCGTGTGGCGGTTTTGCCCGGTGATGGCGAGGGCGTTCCGAGCAAACGCGGATCAGTGATGGGAGCGATCGCAGGGGCAGGCCTCGCCAAATCAGTGGTCAACGTTGATCCCAATGTCGTCATGGTCTCGGGCTGGGAAGATTCGGGCAAAGAACTCCCCTCGGCTGCCGATGGGGACGGCGCGGCAACGGACGGTCGTTCGGCGGTCATTTCGGGCAGGGCGGCAAGAATCTTCTGCAAGGCCGGATCCAAAGGCGGTAGGGTCGTCGCCGTCATCTGCCGGGCCCCGCTCGCCAGGTCGGAGTCGTGCTGGAGCATGGCGGTGATGACATCGCTGGAGACGCCCACGCTCTTGAGATGGATGATCTGGTCCGCACCCAAGTTGAACGTGCCCGAATTCTCAATGAACGAGAACATCACGCCCTCTTCGATGCCGGCCTGAGCCAGTTTGAGAATCTCCCGCGTCCAAGGCGAAAGGCGAGGCGTATCCGCTGTAGGAGCTGTGGCGGCCTCCGATTTAGACGCCGTGAGGCGCACCAGTGTCGGCGGTGGAGCCGTCGTCACTGCGATCTTGGAGACTTGAACGTCTTCGGCGGCGAGGCGCAGGGCGGCGGTGAGCAGGATGAGTCCGAGCACTCCATGGGTCGTTCGCTGTGTCTTCATGGCAGCCTTTTCGTGCAATACCTTTCCGGCGTTTCGTTAGCCTTGTCAATGGGAACCGACGCGCTGCCGGCGTTCTGTATTCAGGCAGCTTTGGTTTGTCTCCGGTTCGGTTTGGGCCTGTGTAACGGTTTCGTGTGGCGACTGTTTGGGCAGCTGTTACAGGCTACTCTCTATGGGGGAAGTTCGGGCAACCCACCTCTGCTCCGGGTTCGGGCCGGCTGGATGCGGAGGCGGTGGCGTCAAGAGTCGTGTGTAAAAGGGTGGAGGGGGTGACGGGACCAATGGGTGTTCATGTGGTCAGAGACGTCGAGCCCCTGAATCCGCGATTGCCGGTGCGCGGCGATTATGTTAGCCGTGTATTGTGCGTAGCGTTTTCAATTGCTCTGACCGGCGACTCGGTGAGTCGCCAACCCGTCCGTGCCCAAGGCTCGGCGGCTTCACTTTGATTGAGTTGCTCGTGGTGATCGCGATTATCGCCATCCTCGCCGGGATGCTGCTGCCGGCGCTGGGGCGGGCCAAGATGCGGGCCCAGCGCATCGGCTGCTTGAACAACGAGAAACAGATTGGCATCGGTAGCCAGCTGTATGCGGAGGACGACGATCGGAAGGCGCTTAGCGGGGTCATCAATTATGCCGATGACGATCTGAACTGGTTGTTCCCTCAAGTCATTCCGAATTTGAAATCCTTCATCTGCACCTCGACCCGAAACTCCATGCGCGAGACCAACCGGTTGACGGTCACTGGCGTCGGCCCCGCCACGGGTGGAATTGTGCCGGGGGTGCCGACCAGTTACAGCGAGCGGCTTCACGGCAATACAGTCTATGTGCCCGATCTCCTGAACAACGCGCCGGGCCGGGAAGGGCAAAACGGGCACAGTTACGAGGTGGCGGGTTTCTTCCGGGGCAACAACGACACGGCGGCAGCCGGTTGCAACACCCGCAAAACCCAGAATTCGGTCGGTTCCTACACCTATGGTCAGGCGCAAAGTGGGACGCGCTACAACTTTGTCGGCCAACGTGCCAGCCCGTCCGACGTCTGGATCATCTACGATGCCGACGACGCGAATGCGGCCGATCCGAAGCGGCAAAACGAAGATTACCCGGATGCCGGCGACAACCACGGCACCGACGGCGCGAATATCGTGTTCGCCGATGGCCACGCGGAATGGGTGCAGCAGAAGCGATACGTGGGCAGTTTCATCAAGGGTACGGACGAGTATCACCGCCTCTCGGCCACCAAATAGCGTCGCCACCCAAGTTCCCGCTGCGCCAGGAGTCGAGTGAACGCTGGATCCCGCGAGAGTGGGGAAGGCTTGCGATTTCCGGACGAAGGACTCGCTGATGGACGGCATCGACTTGCCGCACACGTTTTCGCCGTTGCCGACCGGTCAGGGCGCAGGCAGACTCCGAGGCGAGTTATGAAGGCCTTGACCAGATCAACCAACCCGCTTGTCCGACTGCCCGAGCTCGCTGCCCTCGATTCACAACATACGCGTCGCGCCTTTCTTCGACGCTCCGTGGTTGGTGCGCTGCTGGCCGCGTCTGGTCCGTTGATCGTTCCCAGTTCCGTTCTCGGGCGCGTCGGACTCAAGCCTCCGAGCGAGCGGGTGGCGATGGGCTTCATCGGCGTGGGCGGGCAGGGGAGTGGTCACCTGCTCGGCGGGGCGTGGACATACATCAGCGGCGGCTACGTGTCGCGCGAAGACGTGCAAGTGCTCGCCGTCTGTGACGTGTGGCGTGACCGGCGCGAGAATGCCACCAAGAAGGTCAATACGTACTACGAGGCCAAGCTCGGCGTTGGCAAGTTTGCGGCCTGCACCGCGCACAACGATTTCCGTGAAGTCCTAGACCGGCCGGATATTGATGCCGTGCTCATCGCCTCGCCAGTCCACTGGCACGGCGTGATGACCGTGCTTGCGGCGCAGGCGGGCAAGGACATGTATTGCGAGAAACCGACGGCGGTCAGCATCCACGAGGGCCAGGCGATGCTGCAGGCGGTGAAACGCTACGGACGTGTTTTTCAAGGCGGCACGCAACAACGTTCGGAGTATGGCGCGCGGTTTCGCCGCGCGTGCGAACTGGTGCGCACAGGACGCATTGGCAAGCTGAACGAGGTGTACGCATTTCGCCCGGGCGGCCTCGCGGAGTGGCGACATTTCGGCAACGCTCAACCCGTGCCCGAGGGGCTTGATTGGGATCTTGCGCTCGGCCCCGCGCCTTGGCAGCCGTATGAGGGCACGTGCAACGCACACATGTTTTGCGGCATTGGCGACATCAACTGGGGGCCGCACCACTACGATTTCATCCAATGGGTGCTCGACGCTGACCGCACCGGGCCGGTGGAACTGTTCTTTGAGGGCGACGTGCTTTGTTCGCGCTATGCCAGCGGCGTGGTCGTGCGGGCATGTCCGCCGCCGCAGGGCGGGATTGGGGGCGTGGGCGGAGCGCGCTTCGTGGGGACACAGGGTTGGATCGCTGTGGACCGCGATGGCATTGCGTCTGATCCACCGGAGTTGCTGACGGAACCGCCTGGACCGCCAGTGTCAGGCGTCTATCGCAGCGACAGTCACTCCGGGAACTTCCTCGAATGCGTTCGCACCCGTCGCCGCCCGATCTGTGACATTGAGACGGCACATCGTTCCGCCAGTGCAGTGGTGCTGGGCGGGCTGGCGCTGCGGCTCAAACGCACGCTCAAATGGGATCCGGTGAAGGAAGAATTTGTGGGTGACGATGAGGCCAACCGGCTTCGGACGATGGCGTTCCGCGCACCGTGGCAAATCTGAAGGAGGCAACATGACGAGGAACACGTGCAACGCAGAGGGACAACCGTCGGCAAATCCGAAGGAAGCTCGAGATTTGAAATCCGAAGTGGCGGGGCCACGGTTATGGCTGGCGCTTGGGGTGATGGCCGTCGCATTGGGGCGCATAGTCGTAGCGGCGCCGGTGGAATCGGAAGATCAAGCCATTGCGGTGATACAGTCCGCGGCGGGTGTTGCCGAAAAGGAAGCCGCGTGCCGGCGTTTGAAGGAGATTGGCTCGACGAATTCCGTGGCGGTTCTCAAAGGGTTGATCGCTGATCCCAACCTTGCGCAGTGGGCTGTGGACGCGCTTCAAACAATGCCCGCGCGCGAAGCGGGTGAGGCTTTGCTTCAGACGCAGGCGGGTACTTCCGGCAGGACCAAGGCGCTGGTCATCTTTGCGCTGGGTGCGCGTGGCGACGTCAGGGCGGCGGAGCCCTTGGCGAAGTTGCTATCCGACTCCGATGCCGGTGTGGCGACGGCGGCGGCAAAGGCGTTGGGGAAACTCAGCGGAAACGCTTCCTTGGCCGCATTGCGGGCGGCACGCGCCTCCGCACGTGGCGAAGTGCGGACGGCGGTGGTTAATTCATTGCTCGCGTTAGCCGAGGGGCTGTGCGCCCGGGGACAGGCGGATCGGGCGAGCCCCATTTTCGGCGAGTTGCGCGTGGCGACCGAGACGCCACAAGTGCGTGCGGCAGCTTATCGAGGACAGGTGCTTTGCGCGGGTGCGCGCAAGGCTGACCTGATTGCCGCGGCGCTTTCGGGTGGTGAGCCGGACGAGCAAACCATGGCCGTGCAGCTCATGCGGGATCTGCCAGAGGCCGAGTTGACGCCTGCGTTCGCCGCCGTCCTGCCAAAGCTGGGTACGCTCGCGCAGGTCGCGGCTTTGGAAGCCTTGCGTCAGCGCAACGATCCAGCCGCGGCGGAAGAGGTGACTGCGCTGACACGTAGCAGCGATGGCGGCGTCCGTGCCGCCGCGCTTCGGACGTTGGGGGAACTCGGGAATGCCTCACATGTCCGGCAACTCGCGGACCTGGCGACCACTGGACCCGCGGACGCGCGTGGCGAAGCGCGGCAGGCGCTCGACACGCTGCATCGGGGCGACGTTACACGGACGCTGTTGGCAGAAATTCAGGGCGCCAGCGAGCCGGTGCAGATTGAACTGGTGCAGGTCCTCGCCCGCCGCATGGATCGGAGCGCGGTGCCGGACCTCCTACGCCTCGCAACGGTTGCGGACAGCAAGCTGGGTGTTGCCTGCATTCAGGCCCTGGAGAGGCTCGCAGACGATTCGCAATTGGCGGCCATGCTTGACTTGATCGTTCGAGCCAAAGACAGCGACCGCCGTGATGCGGCAGTTTCTGCGTTTGCGGCTGTCGGTAGCCGCAGCCGCAAGGCCGGGGAGTTCGGCGCGCTGGCGCTGAAGGCGATGGACGGTGCCAGCGTGGAAAGCCGCTGCGCCTTACTGGAGGCTGCCTCGCAACTCGGGGGAACTGGTGTGACGGAAGCGCTGCGCGTGGCCGTACGGGACACGAACGCGGACATCCGTGCCGCTGCCTTGCACGCGTTGGCGGAGTATGCAGGCGACGACGCACGGCCCGACTTACTGAAGCTGGCGCAGGACGCGAAGAGCGATGCGGATCGGGCGCTGGCGTTGCGCGGTTACTGGCGGCTGGTCGAGGGCATGACCGGTCGAAGCCAGACTGAACGCTTGGCCGCCGTTCAGGCGGGACTGACCGCCGGAAGCACGCCTGCTGAGCTGAAGCTTGGCCTCGCCCGTTTGTCGGAGTTGCAGTCACCGGAGGCGCTGAAAGTCGCAATGGCGTATCGGGATGACGCGGGGGCCCGCGCGGAGGCGGAGAGCGCCTGCCTAACAGTTGCCTCGCGTCTTGAAGGTGCCGAGCTTAATGCCGCGGAAGAGGCGCTCGTCTCCTTGGCCAGTGACGCCAGTGTCGAGCGCATCCGCAACGAGGCCAAAGCTGCCGTCGCGAAGCTGGAGGACCGGAAGGGCTACCTCGCGCCCTGGCTTGTCAGCGGTCCGTATCGCCAAGCTGGCAAGGAAGCGCAGCAGTTGTTTGACGTGGCGTTTGCGCCGGAAGAGCCGCAAGGGAAGGCGGAGTGGCGGAGGTTGGCCGGGCCAGGACCGATGATGGATTTGCTGCCCGTGGCGGGAGGGGATCACTGCATCGTCTATCTCAAGACGCGCGTGTTCTGTCCAAAGCAACAGCCCGTCGCGCTGGAGATTGGAACGGACGACGGTGTGAAGCTGTGGATCAACGGCGCGCTGGTCCATGCGAACAACGCAGTGCGGGGGTTCACCGTCGGTGAAGACAAGGCCAAGGCCACGCTGAAGGAAGGTTGGAACGAGTTCCTCGTGAAGGTGACGCAGCACACGGCGGGTTGCGCGGCGTCCGTGCGCGTGCGTGGGGCAGACGGTAAATCAATTCCCGGACTGCGCGTCGAGGCGAAGGAATAAGGGAGACCGCAGTATCCCTACTCACGGCGGGCTGAGGACAGCCAGCCCTACCTCGATGGGGTGACACTGGTAGGGTGCGGTGTCCTCACCGCGCCGAACGAATTAGTTGACCGATGGCGGCACCCCGATTGCGTCCGCCTTATCCAGAGACGCTCTGAGGCCGCCATTCGGTGTATCGCTGCGCAGCGCCGGGCCTTTACCAATACCAGCGCCGAAAAAGAAAGCCCCTACAACGAGGAGCACAACAGGGATTACCACCGGCGGCGGAACAGAGACATCGCGCTTGCGTGGGCTGTCCACGCTCGCGGCCCGGATTATGTTCGTGACCTGCTGTCGGGTGTAAAATTCTTCCTCAGGGAAGGACCACCGGAAGGCGCAGATCTCCCAAGCGACGTTCCTGAACTGCTGCCGGGTATACGTCTCCTGAACTGGTAAGGACTTGAGACGGTAGGAGTAGTTCCCTGCTTTCGGAAGCGCCACGGCAAGATTGTTGATGGCAAACCAAGCAAATCCAACGGCGAAGAGCAGAAAACCCACAATGCGCATGAAACACATGCTGCCCAGCCGCGCCGCTCAACTCTGCGCCGGAATCATTCCACTTTTGCGGGCGTAATTGAAGATGCCTCCCGCGTCTACCACCGGTCGTACGTCGCCGAGCGGCTTGAAGGAATAGGACTTTCCCGTCGCCTTAACGGTTACCGTCTTGGCGTCCAAGTCCACGGTTACTACGTCACCGGTCCTGAGCACGTCGCAAAGGCGTTCGGTGGCCTCGCACGGATAGAGTTCACCGGTGGCGACACAGTTGCGGAAGAAAATGCGGGCGAAGCTCTCGGCCAGCACCACACGGCACTTGGCTGAACCCATCGCGATGGGCGCGTGTTCGCGCGAGCTACCACAGCCAAAGTTCCGGCCTGCCACCACAATCGGATACTCGCTATCGAGTTGGCCGGCGTTGACGAAACGCGTCGGGTAAAGCGACTCGGGCAGGCCGCAGAGCGCGTAGCTGCCGAGCTTCTCGTATTCCTCGGCGATCGTCGGCACGAGGTTCAAATACTGCGCCGGGATGATCTGGTCCGTGTCAATATTGTCACGCACCACAAACACCGGTCCGGTAAAGACAGATTGCATGGCGGCAAATTGGGGCAGGGCCGGGGAGTTTTCAACCAGATTTGCGCCGTGTGTGTGCAGGCGAACCGCGAAACACTCAAACTACGCGAACGGGGAGACGCTGGTCGTGCGGTTGCAGCACACGGTGGCGTTTCAGAGCACGGATCTCTGCAAGTCGGCGGCGGATTTCCATCTATCCCAAAGGGATTGCGACCTCCAGCCCAAGGTTGCGACGCAGGAGCTACCTTGGTTCTTTGTCCGGAAATGGATTCAACCGCAACGCGGTTGTGGCGAACCCCGTGGACGACGGCCCGACCGCAAGGGCCGCAACCGCCTTGCGGTTGGGGATGTTCGACGGACGGTGACCCAGGGTAGCTCGTGCCTCGCAACCCTGGGCTTTAAGACAGAATCCCGTTGGGATTCGGGTGAAGGAGCTGGTGCGCGCGATGCAGAGCGAGGGGCAGGCGGTGATTGACAACGAAAGCCACGAATTGCTGGCGGTGCATCACACGGGATCCATCGTGGCCGAAGCCGGGCAAATCTATCGCGGCTACACGAACAGCGACCACGGGATTGATGGCGAGATCGAGTTCAAGGACGACCAAGGCCGTGCCTCCGGGAATCGCCTCTATGTTCAACTCAAGTCCGGCGACTCCTACCTCAAGAAACGCCAGCGCGATGGCGCGGAGGTGTTCCAGACCCAGAACCCGCGCTGGGGTGCTTGCGCACGGCCACCACAGATGTAGCGGACAGGGAGGTCGCCACTGCCAGCTTGGCAGTCCGCACGTCGGATGGCGAAATCTCCTGGATGGAGGTGTGCGACTGGCTGAAGCGCGCGAGCGACAAAGGTGTTTCCGGACAACCCTCATCCGGCCTGCGGCCACCTTCTCCCACTCCCGTGGGCGAAGGGCAAGCAAATCGTCTTCGCGGGCGAGCGGTTCGATGCGGTGAGTGTGCGGCCGTGGCGGGAGCGGGTGTTGGGCGGGCAGACAGGATGAACAGAATCTACAGGATTTCTATCAGGAAGAAGAGCGTGCTGGTCCAGCAGCGTCTTGCATCCTGTCCATCCTGGTGATCTGGTCTGAAGATCGGCGGCGCAGAGGTATTCGCGATCAACAACGAGCGGCACGCCCGTTGATGGACGGCGCAGGCGTACTCGGTGCAACGGCCAGAACTTTCCTGAAACAAATTCCACCCCAACCGGGTTATGCCCTCGTAACGATGAACACGATTTCAATGACAGCGAATATGACGACACTTACGACCAAACAACGCGTGCTACTCAAGCCGGTGAGCGAGTTGATCGCCGGGCAGGCGCGTTCCACGATTTCAGTCGTCCGACCGGTGGCGGTTCGCGGGGTCAAGAGGGCAGCGGCAACGAAGCCGGCGGCACAGCGGGGCTGGATCTCCCCAGTCAGCGAGACGATCGCCGAAAAACTGCTCTACATCATGCTGGCGCTGGCGGCGTTCACTGGCGTCGCGTATGGCGTTTTGACCCTGGTGGAACGAGCGCAAAACTGGCCCATCTTCAATGCTTGGGTCGGGCGGATTTTGGGAGCGTAAGTGCATGCCATGGAAACGATCATTTGCGACGGTGAAGATGCGGTTTTGCCTTGGACCGGGTTCTGGGGGTAAGCTCCCAACTCAGAGCCCCAGGCCCGGCCATGACAGACGCAAAAGAGTTCGAGGCGTTCATGCGAAATTACCAGGACATGGTATTTAGCACGGCCATGCGTCTGCTTGCCAATCAAGCCGAGGCCGAAGACGTGGCCCAAGAGGTCTTCCTCAAGGCGTACGAGCGTTTCGGCGAACTGGGCGCAAGCAAGACGGCCGGCGGCTGGCTCAAGACGGTAGCCACGAATATGAGCTTGAACCATCTCACCCGCTATCGCTCACGCTGGAGTTTCTTCTCCGATCTGCTGGGGAAGGGGCGGGAGGACCACGACGACGCGGAGATTGAATTCCCGGCGAGCGATGACGTGGAGGCCGATCTGGCAAGATCAGAACGGCGCGAGTTGGTGGAGCAGGCGCTGCAGACGCTGCCCGCCGCGCAGCGTGTGCCGCTGGTCCTCTATCACATGGAAGACCTGCAATACGACGAGATCGCCGCCAAGCTTGGCGTCTCGATGGGTAAGGTGAAAACGGACATCTTCCGCGGCCGCGAGGCGTTGCGGCGCAAGCTCAGCCTGAAGCTGGGCAGCGAGGAACTGGCGAGGGCAATATGAATTCGCAGGACGAGAAACAACTGGAAGCATCGATCACCCGTGAATTGAAGGCGCTGCCGAATCTCCGCGCGCCCAGTTCGCTTAAGGGGCGAGTGCTGGCGACGATTGAACAGCGGCAGGCGCTGCCCTGGTATCGCCAAGCGTGGCAACACTGGCCGCTGCCTGTACAGGCGGCAGCGACCGTGGCCCTCCTGGCAGCTTTTGCGGGCGTGTGTTTCGGAAGCTGGTATTTGGTTCGGACACCGGACTTTGCGGTGGCGTCAGGCAAGGCGGGCAGTTTGTTCTCCGGTTTCGGTGCGCTCTGGAACGCGCTGGGACTTCTGAAGAGCGGCGTCTGGATGGCGGTCAAGAGTCTCCATCCGGCGTTGCTGCTCGGTTGCGGCACGGCACTCGCGTTGGGTTACGCCATGTGCCTCGGTTTGGGAACGGTCTATGTGCGGCTCGGCTTCGCACGGCGTTGAAAGGATAGAAGCATGAAAACACACAATTGGAAGAGAATCTTGAGAATCGGCTCGGCCCTTGTTGCCAGTATCCTGCTGGGCATCACCTCACCGGTTTGCGCGCAACCGACGGATGCGGATGAAGTCGCCGCCGCCATCACCAACACACCGGAGGCG
>CAZWJC010000191.1:0-12920 GCA_964634255.1 uncultured Verrucomicrobiota bacterium
TCCAAAAACCTTCACCCGCCGGTGCAACCCCCAAAGCAAAGGCTAACCTCTGAAGAACCACGCGATCTATCGAGTTGCGGATTGCCGGCAATGGGCCTCGGTGATTACGATGCTGCCGGCATCTTCCAGCACATGCGAACTGCGTATTCACGAAGCCGTCTGCAGGGCATCCTCGCCGCCAGCCTTGCGGCGTTCGCCTCCATCACCTTATTCGCCAAACCACCCCAACCCGACGCCACGATGCGCCGCGCCGTGGAGCAGGATTGGGAACGGCAGGAACAACGCTCGGGACGCACACCCGATTCTCCCGCGGCAGTGACAGAGGCGGTGAACCGGGCGGAGAAACTCCTCGCGCACCGGCGCGACAGCGGCGATGCCGCCCCGCCAAACGGGGCGGAAACCGTCTGGCAGGAGCTACGACAGTCGGCGGCGAGCGTGGAATCGCTGGATGCAGGCCAACGCCAAGCGCTGTATCACCGGGTGCGCTGGTTCGCTCGGGGACTGGTGTTGCAGGACCATCGCGTGGTAGGCCAGCCGATTCTGTTCATGCAGCGCAACCGGTTCATCTGCCAGATGCTCCACGAATACATGGGCTACTTCTACGATTACGGCAACGTGCCGCCGGGTGGGGGGATCTACGTCTTGGAGCGGCCCGGGTTCTCGCTGCAAACGCGCAGCGTCCTACGCGACCAACTGACGAACGGGAATTTCACGACGTTGGCTTTGAACCCCGACGCGCGCACGGCGTACTTTGCATTTGCGGAGCGCGCGGAGCGCAAGCCGGATTACCACTCCTCCGAACGGCGCTCGTTTCATCTCTTCAGCGTGACACCGGAAGGAACGCATCTCCGCCAACTGACCCGCGGCGCGGAAGACGATTTCGATCCGTGCCCCTTGCCCGACGGTGGGGTGGCGTTCATGTCCACGCGGCGGGGCGGCTTCGCCCGGTGCAACAACCCGTGGGAGCCGTGCGCCACGTACACGTTGCACCGCATGGACGCTGATGGGAACAACCTGCGGATTTTGTCAGCGCATGAGACATGCGAGTGGCATCCCTCCGTGATGAATGACGGACGGCTGGTCTATATCCGCTGGGACTACGTGGACCGCTCCGCAGCCAATTTTCATGGCCTGTGGCTGAGCAACCCCGATGGGACGGCGGTGACGAGCCTGTTCGGCAACTACACCATGCGGATCAATGCCTGCTACCAACCGCGGCCCATTCCGAACTCGGAGAAACTGCTGTTTGTTGCCGGTGCGCATCACGCGGATGTGGGCGGTTCGCTCCTGATGCTGGATCCGCGCCGCGTGGCGCTGGATACAGAAAGCGGAGAAGACTCACTCGACTCCGCCGAAGTGCTCACGCCGGAGGTTTGCTTTCCAGAATCGACCGGCTGGCCCAAGACCTATTTCCACAGCCCATGGCCCTTGTCGGAGGATTGCTTCCTCGTGTCGTTTAGCTTCGATCCGTTGCCGGGCATGAGTTCCGGCGAAAGCAAGGACACCCGGACGGGGCTCTATTACTTCGACCGTTTCGGGAACCTGGAATTGCTCTATCGCGATTCGAGCATTTCAAGCATGTATCCGATCCCGCTCAAACCACGGACACGTCCTGCGGTAATGGCGTCGGCGCTTGACGCAAGTTTAGGCGCAGAGGGCGAGTTCTTGTTGGCCGACGTCCAGCGCAGTTTCTTTCAGATGCCAAAGGATCGAACGGTTCGGGAGCTGCGCGTATTTCAACTGCTGTCCAAGCCCCCACCCCACGCCGTCAACGACCCGCGCATCGGTCACGCCAACGCCGAAAATGCCCGGGTACTGTTGGGCACGGTGCCGGTGGAAGCGGACGGCTCGGCCTACTTCCGAGCGCCAGCGGGCAAGCCGCTCTACTTCCAGGCGGTGGACGAAACAGGCCGCGCCGTGCAAAGCATGCGCAGCGCCGTCTACCTGCAGCCGGGCGAACGCCGCGCCTGCATCGGCTGCCACGAACCGCCCGGCAGCGTGGCGGCCAATCGCCCGACCCTGGCTTTACATCGCGCGCCCTCGTCTCTGCGGGTCGGGCCGGAGGGTTCGCACCCGTTCAGCTTCCAGCTGCTGGTGCAGCCGGTGTTGGATCGGCACTGCATCCGCTGCCACGACGGGCAGGAAGGGCCTGGCAAGAGCAAATTGGCCTTGGACGCCGAGCCGGTAAAGACCTTCACCCGTTCATATCAGAACCTGCAGCCCTTCCTGCGCTGGTACGAATGGGGCGGAGCGAGCATCAGTCAGATCACCACGCATCCCGGCCGAATCGGCGCGGATGCCAGCCCGTTGACAGCGATCCTAGACGACGCCACCCACCGGGCGGAGTTGAAATGGACCGACGCCGAGCGGCGTCAGATCTACCTCTGGCTGGATGCCAACGTGCCCTTCTACGGCACCTACAGCCGCGAGGAGCAACTGGCACAGCGGCAAGGTGCGGCCATCGCACCGCCCTCCACCCGTTAACGCCGCTCGTGGGGTGACACAGGTCCATCGGTCAGAGCATGATCGGAATCACCTCACTTCTCTTCGTGTTACCGATTGCGCCTGACCATCCAATTGCCCAATACTGATCGCGCTTTGACACCTATGCGCATGAAAAACTCGTCATCATCCGCCTCCGCGAACCAAGCCACTGTCTCATTCTCTCGGCGACGTTTTCTCAAGAGCGCCGCCCTCGCCGGTTTGCCGCTTTGGTTCTTCGAGCGCCAGTTGGCGCAAGCCGCCTCCGCTGCTCCACGCCTGAGTCCGAATGACCGCCCCGGCATCGCCCTCATTGGATGCGGCGGCATGGGACGGGCCGACGCCAACAACGCCAGCCGCTTCGGCGACATCCTGGCGGTCTGCGACGTGGACGACAACCACGCCGAGGCGGCGGCGCAGCAGTTCACCAAGGACGGCCGGCGGCCAACGAAATACCGCGACTTCCGCAAGGTCATGGAACGTGGCGACATTCACGTCATCGTCCAAGGCACGCCGGACCACTGGCACACGCTGGTCAACCTGGCGGCAGCCAATGCCAAGAAGGATGTCTATGGCGAGAAGCCCCTGACCTACTCGATCGAGGAAGGCCAGCGGCTGGTCAAGGCCGTACGCAAACAAGGCGTCATCCTCCAAACCGGCACCCAGCAGCGCAGCGACCACAAATTCCATCTGGCCTGCGAACTGGTCCGCAACGGCCGCATCGGCCAACTGAAACAAGTGAGCGTGTTTGTGCCAGCCGGCCTGCGCGCGGGTCCGTTTTCGCCGCAGACCGCCCCGCCGGAACTGAACTGGGATTTCTGGCTCGGCCCCGCACCCCGCGTGGATTACCTAAAAGAGCGTTGCCACGCGAATTTCCGCTGGTGGTTCGATTATGCCGGCGGTCCGGTCACGGACTGGGGAGCGCACCATAATGACATCGCCCGCTGGGCCATCGGCCTGGATGGCCCGAGTGAAATTGAGGCGCGGGCACTGGTCGAACCGATCCCGGGCGGCTACACCACACCGCCGGAGTTCGAAGCCACACTCCGTTGGGCCAACGGTGTCACTCAAGTTGTCCGCACAACCCTCGACGATAGCCCGTACGGAGCGGTCCTCCGACCGACCGGACAGCGCAATGGCATCAAGTTCGAGGGCACGAACGGCTGGATCTGGGTCAATCGCTCGGATCTCAGCGCCAGCACGGAGAGTCTCATTGAAACGCCGCTACCTGAAAGCGCGTTACGATTGCCCACGAGTCGCGATCACATGGGCAACTTCTTCGAGTGTGTCCGGTCGCGGAAGGACCCAATCGCACCGGTGGAAGCCGGGCACCGCTCGGCGAGCGTTGGTCATCTGATCGTCATCGCGTTGCGCACCGGCCTCAAGTTGCACTTCGATCCCGTGAAGGAGAAGTTCGTGGGGACCAACGCCAAGGTCGGCAACGCACACCTCGCCCGTGAAATGCGCAAGCCCTACAGTTACAGGATGGCTGGGTGAGGGCCTCGATGCAAACCTGAAGGGTAAGCCATGAGCCTGCGCCGTGCGTGGCAATAGCACGAGCGTGGGTTTGGTAGCATGGATCACCGACACAGACCGACGGGTTGCTGCGCTAGATCTTCGCCGAGATCATCGGTGACAAATCTCCTCCCGGCTTTGCCGAAGTTGAACCGTCGACCTGATGTCACGGTGTGAACAGTCGCTCAAATCCGGTGTAGGGCAGCAGAGCGGTGATTTCGAATCGTATCTGGTTTTCGCGGACGAGCGGCAGACTGTTCAAGGCTTCCATCGCCGCTTGCTCGTCAGCACATTCCAGCACCAACACCGCATCGTGAGACGGTGTAAAATAGGCTTCCCGCACCACGGCGGTTTTTTGCAGCTCCCAGACCCGGCGGGTCTCTGACTTCAGCAGCGGCTGCATCGCTTCCGACGTGGCTCCAACGACTGGGCGTTCAATGGCGAGGAACTTCATGGCGTGGGCATTCAAAGAGAAATCGGCGTCGCCTGCAACGGTGAACTGCATGCCTGACTCTCGGAAGTCGGACGGACGGCGAGTGAAGACACGCGAGAACTGCGAGATCGCGGGCACGGGCGCAGCCCAGTTCGCCCGATTACTACTTGCGCCGTTTGACTTTGAGCTGCGCAGCAGCGCGGGCCAGGGAGGCCTGCACCAAGGCGGTGTCTTCGGCGGATAGATTACCGGCAAGGCGGGCTTCGGCTCGTCTCCGGGCGTCCTCAGCCTTGGCCTCGTCAATGTTGCCCGCCTGAATGGCCATGTCGCTGAGGACGCAGACATGGTCGCCGGCGATTTCCACGAACCCCTCGCCCACGGCGAGAAAGATGTCCTCGTTGTTCTTCCGCACGACGACTTCGCCCGGAACGATCTGCGTCATCAGCGGCACGTGCATCGGGAAGATGCCGAGTTCGCCGTCCACGCCGGGCAGCGTCACCATCTCCACGTCCTCGGAGAAGACTTTCGCCTCCGGCGTGACGATTTCGAGTTTCAGCGTGGCCATTTTCTTCAGTCCTTAATCTTCATCTTCATCTGGCTTCTGCTCGCTCCTGAAGGATTAAGAGCAAGAGCAAGATGACGAGTAAGCGGTCAATTATTTCTGCTCTTCCCGCACTTCCTCAATGCCGCCCTTCATGTAGAAGTTGCCTTCCGGCACGTCGTCGTGCTTGCCCTCAAGGATTTCCTTGAAGCCGCGCACGGTATCAGCCACGGGCACCGTCTTGCCTTCCCGACCGGTAAACACCGCGGCGACCTGGAACGGCTGACTGAGAAAGCGCTGGATCTTACGCGCGCGGAACACGGCGAGCTTGTCCTCCGGCGAAAGCTCGTCCATGCCCAGGATCGAGATGATATCCTGGAGGTCCTTGTAGCGCTGCAACACGCGCTGAACGCCGCGCGCAACTTCGTAATGCTCCTGCCCAACGATCTCCGGCGCGAGGGCGCGCGAGGTCGAAGCCAGCGGGTCCACCGCGGGGTAGATGCCCAGTTCCGTCAACGAGCGCTCCAGCACGATGGTCGCGTCCAAGTGCGTAAACGTGGTAGCCGGCGCGGGATCAGTGATGTCGTCCGCCGGAACGTAAATCGCCTGGAAGGACGTGATCGAGCCCTTCTTGGTAGAGGTGATGCGTTCCTGGAGGTCGCCCATTTCGGCGGCAAGCGTGGGCTGGTAACCTACGGCACTGGGCGTGCGGCCCAGCAACGCGGACACTTCCGACCCGGCTTGGGAGAAACGAAAAATGTTGTCAATAAAGAGCAACACGTCCTGATTCTTCTCGTCCCGGAAATACTCCGTAACCGCCAGTGCGGAGAGCGCCACCCGCAGACGGGCGCCGGGCGGTTCGTTCATCTGGCCATAGACCAGCCCAATCTTCGAGCCTTCCTTGAAAATGGGCAGGCCGTCCGCACCTTTCTTGACATGCCCTTTCGCGTCTTTTTCCGTCTTGATGACGTCGGCCTCGATCATTTCGTTATAGAGGTCGTTGCCTTCACGAGTGCGCTCACCGACGCCTGCGAACATGGACACACCGCCGTGCAGCTTGGCGATGTTATTGATGAGCTCCATGATGACAACCGTCTTGCCGACGCCCGCACCACCGAACGCGCCGACCTTGCCGCCCTTGAGGAACGGACAGATCAGGTCCACGACCTTGATGCCAGTCACCAACACTTGTGGCGACGTGGACTGGTCCGTAAGCGTCGGGGCGGTACGGTGAATCGGGTAACGTTTGTCAGCCTTGATTGGCCCGCGTTCATCCACAGGGTCGCCGGTGACATTAAGCACGCGACCCATGACGCCTTCGCCGACGGGCATGGAAATCGGCCCGCCGGTATCCAAAACCTCGTAGCCCCGCTTGAGTCCCTCGGTCGAACTCATGGCAACGGTGCGCACCCAGTTGTCGCCGAGGTGCTGTTCGACTTCGAGCACCCGCTTCAGCTTGCCTTCGCCGGGGACTTCGAACTCGACGGTCAGGGCGCTGTAGATCGGCGGAAGTTTCTCGGGAAACTCCACGTCCACAACCGGTCCGATGACTTGAACGATTTTGCCTTTGTTCATGGGAATCTAGCGTCAGGCCAGCGCCATCTGGGCGGTGGCGATTTCCAAAAGTTCCTTGGTGATCGCGGACTGGCGCATCTTGTTGTATTGCAGCGTCAGATCCTTCACCAGTTGGCCCGCGTTTTCGGTGGCGTTCTTCATAGCCACCATCCGGGCGCTGTGCTCGCTGGCCTTGGCTTCGAGCAGCACTTGGTACATCTGGTAATTCAAATAGTGCGGCAGCAACGCACCGAGAACACTCTCCGCGCCGGGTTCGAATAGAAACTCGGTCGCGCCCTTGAGCAACTGCGCACCGAGGTCCGCGCCTTGGTAATCGGCACTGACACCGCGAATCTCAGTCAGCGGCAACAAATGCAGCACCTCCGGGCGCTGTGTCAGCGTGGAGATGAAGTTCGTAAATAGAACGTCCACCTGCTGGTAGTCGCCCTTCAGAAAACCTTCCTGCGCGAACCGCGAGATGGCTCGGGCTTCGCTGAATTGCGGCGTGTCGTTGTAGCTGAACTCGGCCAGCAGGGTCCGGCGCGCGCGGGCGAGGAATTGCGCCGCCTTGCGCCCGGCGGAAATAAACACCGTGGCGTCCTTGTCGAGCTTCATCACCTCGCGGAAGAGCGTGCTGTTAAGCGCGCCGCAGAGCCCCTTGTCCGTGCTGACAACGATGACACAGCGCTTGCCGCCCTCGCGCTTCTCCATGAGCGGATGCGAGAAATCACCCGTGGCCGGCAGCAACTCCGCCAGCATGCGGTTCATCGCCTCGGCGTAGGGACGCCCCGCCAACGCCGATTGCTGCGCCTTGCGCATCTTCGACGCCGCCACCATCTGCATCGCCTTGGTGATCTGGGCGGTGCTCTTGACCGACTTGATGCGCCGGCGTATGTCGCGGGAACTGGCCATGCCTAGAATTCCAAGTTCATCCTGGTGGCAGAGAGTTTCACGAAGGAGTGGTGACTACTTGTAGGTCGGCTTGAACTCCGTCACCGCTGCCTTCAGCGCCGCCGCGGCTTCATCGCTCAGCGCCCTTTCCTTCAGGATGCGCGCCAGCAACTCCGCTTTACGCGTCGCCAGATACTCCACGAGCTTCGCCTGGAAATCTTTGATCTTTTCCACGGCCACATCGTCCATGAAACCGTTTTGCACGGTCCAGAGCACGGCAACCTGGTTCTCCACTGGCATCGGGTTGTACTGGTTCTGCTTGAAGACTTCGACGATGCGCTTGCCACGTTCGAGCTTGGACTGCGTCGCAGCATCAAGGTCCGAACCGAACTGGGCGAACGCCGCCAACTCGCGGAACTGGGCCAGCTCACCCTTGATGCGACCGGCGACCTGTTTCATCGCCTTGATCTGCGCCGACGAACCCACGCGCGACACCGACAAGCCGACTGAAATGGCCGGGCGCACCCCCTGGTAAAACAAGTCGGTCTCCAGATAAATCTGACCGTCGGTGATCGAGATGACGTTCGTCGGGATGTAGGCCGAAACGTCGCCGAGCTGTGTTTCAATGATCGGCAGCGCCGTGAGCGAGCCATTGCCGTTCTGCTCGTTCAGACGCGCGGCGCGTTCGAGCAGGCGGCTGTGCAGGTAAAACACGTCGCCTGGATACGCCTCGCGGCCGGACGGCCGCTTCAGCACGAGCGAGACCTGGCGATACGCCACGGCGTGCTTCGAAAGATCATCGTAAATGATGAGCGCGTCCATGCCGTTGTCCATGAACCATTCGCCCATGGCCGCACCGGCAAACGGAGCGAGATACTGGTTCGTGGCGGAGTCAGACGCCGCCGCCACCAGGATGATCGTGTAAGGCATCGCGCCGGCTTCCTCCAGCACGTTGATGACGCGTGCAATATTCGACTGCTTCTGCCCGATCGCGACGTAAATGCTGTAGAGCGGACGATAGTCCTTGTCACCGGCGGCCTCGGCAGCCTTGTTCAGGCGGGCGTTGCTGATGATCGTGTCAATACCGATGGTCGTCTTGCCGGTCGAGCGGTCGCCAATGATCAGCTCGCGCTGGCCGCGGCCAATCGGAATCATCGCATCAATCGCCATGATGCCCGTCTGCACCGGCTGGCTGACCGAGCGGCGCTTGATGATGCCCGGCGCGATCTTCTCCACCGGATACGCGGCTTCCGCCTTGATCGGCCCCTTGCCGTCGAGCGGACGCCCGAGCGTGTCCACCACGCGACCGAGCAGGGCTTTGCCCGCCGGCACCTGCAGCACCTTGCCGGTAGTGCGGACTTCGTGGCCTTCCGTCACACTCGTGTATTCGCCCAGAATAATCGCGCCCACTTCCGTCTCTTCCAAATTGAGCGCCAAGCCCATGACCCCATTGCCGAAGTCGAGCATCTCGTTGAGCATGGCGTCGGTCAGCCCCTCGATGCGGGCCACGCCGTCGCCGATCTCGCGCACGATACCAACGTTCTGCTTCGCTGCCGCGGTCTTGACGCCGGCAATCTGGGCTTCAATTTCTTGAAGGATGTTGCTCATGTTACGTTAAATCGTAATTGTCTGAATCGTTGAATCGGTTTAACGATTCAACGCCTCAACGCTTCGCTAAAAACTCTCCACCAACGCGTTCAACCGCGCCTGGACGCTGCCATCGTAAACGTCACTTCCGACCTTGATCCGCATGCCCCCGATCAACGCGGGGTTCTGCCGGAAATCAAACATCAGTCCCGGCCCGTACACGCGACTCAGATTCGATTGGACCCCCGACTGCAAATCCGCGCCCAACGGCACAGCGCTTTCGATGCGGGCGCTGCGGCGATCGAGTTCCAATTTCACCAACCGCTGAAAGTGGTTCAGGATGCCAAAAAAACCGCGCGGCTTGGCGGCTACCACTTTCTGCACCACGTCGCGCACCCTCGCTTCGTCCATCACACCGTTCACCATGCAGGCGCGGAACAGCACCTTCGCATCGCGCCGGGCTTGTTTGGAGATTCTCATGGGTGAATGTCAGCCAGCCGAATCGCGCCTACGAGCCGAGTTGCTTGTTCGCTTCCTCAACCAAGCGACGTTGATCGTCGGTCGTCAAAACCTTGCCGGTGACCGCGGCGGTGGTTTGCACCACGAGCCGACCCACCTCACGCTTCAACTCAGCCAACATCCGCGCGTGATCTTGCGTCGTGGCCTCGCGAGCTTTCGCAACGATCTGCTCGGCGGCGGCCACCGCACGCTGGGTTTCCTGGGCCTGCACCTTCGCCGCAGCCTCACGAGCTTCCTGGATCAACTTGTTGGCCTGGTCATTGGCCTGCGCCAGGACCTCCTGCCGTTTGGCTTCGGTCGCCGCCAGCTCGGCCTTGATCTTGTCGGCGTTGGTGACCGCCTCCGCCACTTTCTCGCGGCGAAGTTCGAGCATCCTGAGCACCGGCTGATACGCCCACTTCCAGAGAACGAACATCACAATGGCGAAGTTGATCAACTGCGCGATCAACTTCGGCCATTGGATACCGAGAGTTTGGAGCGTCTCGCCCATAACCCAGGTGGTTAGCGCGCCACGACGAAGTAGATCAGGATCGCCAGACCTTCGGCCAACGCCATGCCGATCAGCGCCGTCGTGAAGACTTTGCCGAACGCACCGGGGTTGCGGCCGATGGCCTCCGAGGCCTTGGCCGCGGCGATGCCGACGCCAAGCGCTGCGCCCATACCGACGAGGCCGATGGGAAGGTTGCCGGACAGTTCTGCGAGCATCATACGTTTTCTTCGGTTGTTTGTTTGTGTTGCCACAGCCGCCCCCGCTTCAGCAGGGTCACGACTGCAAATTCTAGTGTGCTTCCTTGCCGTGGGCTCCGTCATCATCGTGCGAGCACAGGGCTCCCGTGAACGCAATGGCCAGCAGCGTGAACACCAACGCCTGCACCACCGCCACGAGCAGTTCCAGGAAATAGAACGGCAGCGCGCCAATCCCCAGCGGGGAGTTCGTGAGCATGATCGTTAGCACGCTTTCGCCGCCGTAGATGTTGCCGTAAAGACGCATCGCCAACGCCACCGGCCGGATACCCATCGAGATCACTTCGATCATCCCGATGAAGATGAAAATCAACGACAGCGGAATCACGATCCAACCTGTCATCCCGCCCTTGACGCCAAAGAGGTGCTTCACCAAGCCGAGCGGGCCGTTGTAGCGCAGCGCCCAGAACAGGTTCATCACGAAAAACACGGCCGCCATGGCCACCGTCATGTTGGCATCGGCGGTGGGCGGGCGGAACCACGGCACATCCGCATGCTTTACCGCGAACGGCAAGGAACTGGCCGTGTCGGGAAGTCCCTTGCCGATACTGCCCACGCCCGGCAGCAACCCCATGAGGTTGGAAACCAGAATGAAGAGGAAGAACGTGGCAGCCGTCGGAAAAACCCACCGGGCAACCTTCGGTTCGAGCAAACCCTTGGTGAGTTCCTCCAATCCTTCCACGGCGGCTTCGACAACGTTTTGCGTGCCGGTTGGAACCTCGCTCATCTTCTTTGTGCCCAAGCGCACGACGATGAAAATGACGGCCGCGACCACCCACGTATAAACCATCGAGTTGGTTACCGGCAGCGGACCCACGTGGAAAAGTGTCGGAGCGTCAGCGGAAACAGGAGGACCAGCGTGCCCCCCATGCCCGCCGGCTGTCTCTGCTGCGCCATGGGCCTCGACGGGGGCCGCCGCAGCCGGAGTCGCGCCATGCTCTGCCGCCAAGAGTGAACTCAGCGGCGCGAACAGCAGCGCGAGAATCAGCGGTATAATGTTGAGCTTCTGCATTGAGTCCTGGGTTTACCGCAAGCAGGGATCTTAGCCCGGATTGCAGCCCCTGCTTCCATTGGAAGCGGGACGAAAGTGTACCAAAGGTACCGCCTTCACAAGTCTTTTTCGGTGAGTTTGAATTCGCGTTGTGCAAACCGTTCCTGCGCGCGGTGGTAACTACCTTTCGCCGGGCCACGTCGATCCTCAACCAACCGCGGAATCCGCTCGACTCAGCCGAACAGAGCTTCAATCGGTTTACCCAACCCGTCGCGGGTCACGTAGAACGGACGTTGCTCTATCTCGTAAGCCAGCTTTGGCGAAATGCCCAAGGCTCGGTAGATGGAAGCGTGTAAATCCTCGATGACCACACGGTCCTTGAGCGTTCGGCAGGGACGCTCATCGGCGGTCAGACCGTGGAGATGGCCCTTCTTCACGCCACCTCCGAAAAGCAACACACAGCCCGCGTCCGTGAAATGCCGGTGCATGCCGTAGTGCTTCTCGCTCTCAATCTTGTCCGGCACTTCCACCTGGTCCTTGACCTTCTTCTCCGGCTTGCCTTCGATCATCGCGTCGCGGCTGAACTCGCTGGCCAGCACGATCAGCGTACGGTCCAGCAGACCGCGCGCTTCGAGATCGAGGACAAGCTGGGCGACGGGCGCGTCAATCTGCTTCTTCATCGCTGCCACGCGCGCGTGGCCGTTCTCGTGTGTGTCCCAGTTTAGGAACGGAATATATTCCGTGGTGACTTCTATGAAACGCGCCCCCACCTCCGCCAGTCGCCGCGCCAGCAGACAGCCCAGGCCAAACCGGCCCACCATCTGGTCCTCATACTTCGCACCAAACCGGTCCTGCGCAGCGTCGAACCGCTGGCCGGGTTGGTAGCCGGGCACGTACTTGCGAATGCTCTCCAGCGGTTCGAGCGAAAGATCGAACGCCTTCGCCGCCGGTGAACTGAGCAGCCGATGCGCGTTGTCCATGGAACGGAGCAACGATTCCCGCTGGTAATCGCTGCCGTGCTCACCAATCGAACTGGCGGCCAGCAGTCTCTTGTAGAACTTGTTGCGGTCGGCAAAGCGGTCTGGCGTCATGCCACCCGGCGGTTGGACGGCATCCGAGGCCTGGTCGGGAAACGGAATCGTGAACGGTCCGTATTCGCTCCCAAGAAACCCTGCCGTGGTGAACGCCTTCAACTCCTCCCCTTCACCGACATCGTAGCGCTGGCCGATGTTGATGAACGCCGGTACGGCGGGATTCAACGGCCCCAGTGTGCGCGCGATGACCGATCCGAGGTGCGGTGCCGCTACCGTTTGCGGCGGCGCATAGCCCGTGTGCCACTGATACTGATGCCGCGAGTGCAGGATGAAGCCGAGATCGCCCGCGGTGTAGGAGCGAATCAACGTCCCTCGATCCATCACGGCCGCCATCTTCTCCAAGCCCTCCGAGAATCGGATACCATCCACCGCCGTGGGAATGCTCGGGAACGTGCTGAGAAAGGAGTCCGGTAACATGCCCTTCTCGAAGGGCGTGTAGCGTTTCGGGTCGAAAGTCTCGGTATGCGCCATACCGCCGCCCATCCACAAGACGATCACGGTGTCCGCGGTAGCCTTGATCTTCTCCCCAGCGGCCTCGATTATGTTCGAGTTCCTGCCCTGGGTGTGGCT
>CAZWJC010000191.1:12930-13923 GCA_964634255.1 uncultured Verrucomicrobiota bacterium
CCCAGCGGCCTCCGCTGAGAACACGGTGCGCGGGAACCCGGCCGCCAGCGCGGACAGTGTCGCCGCACTGGCGGTTTTCAGAAAGTCGCGACGCGAGCAAGCTGGGGTCGTGTTCATCGTTCGCCGTTCAGTAAATCAGTTGAAACTCAGGCAACATGGTCAGACTCCACAACAAGTCCTCGATGCCTTTCGACTGCGCCGGTTGACCAACCAAACCGACGGCCAGACGTGCCTCCTCGCGAGTCGGTTTGCGGCCCAGGGCCTTTTTGTATGCTTCCTCAATCATCGCATGAGGCGCGGAGTTGCCTTCGCTCGCCAGCAGCTTCTCCGCTCCCCGCTTCAAGATGTCAGCCAACTCCTGCCCGTTGGTCAATTCCAGCGCCTGCAAAGTCGTGGCCGCCGTCGCACGCGAGGTCACGACCTGTTCACGATTGGGCCGCCCGAGCGCCACTTGCAGGCTGTCGGCCGCCACCAGCGCTGCGCGCGTCCGTGAAAATCCGTTGGTGGAGCCATCCGAACGCACGAGCTTCGTGGCCGGCTGGCCCAACCACTCGCCCGTAAGCGAGCCCACGGCGTCACGAAACTGCTCGGCGGAGAGGCGTCGCGCCAACGGGCCTTGAAAGACGAAGTCGCCTTTCGCCTGCTCTTGCGCCGCCACCGCCGGCAACTGGTATGCCTGCGAAGTCAGCAGAACTTCGATGAGATGCTTCACGTCATAGCCGTGATCCGCAAAATCCTCCGCCAGCCAATCGAGCAGATCCATGTTCCACGCGGACTTCTCCATGTCATCGAGCGGCTCGACGAGTCCCCGGCCAAAGAACCGCTGCCAAAAACGATTCACCAAGGTGCGCGTCAGCCGACCATCCTCGCGCTGCGTGATGAGCCGGGCGAGTTGTTCCAACCTCTCCGCGCGGTTGGTTGTGTCAACCAATGCACCTAGTTGCGGGTAGATGAAACTGGGCGACGCCATCTTCCCCGTCGGCTTGTCGCAAT
>CAZWJC010000192.1:0-13893 GCA_964634255.1 uncultured Verrucomicrobiota bacterium
GGCGCAGCCGTTTGGCCATGAAGTTGATCTCGGCATCCGTCATGGGCACGAACCCCCAATTGCGCTTCCACGCCTCGTTGTACACCTCTTTCACCTGCACAAGAGCTTCGTTCATGTTACGTCGGCTCACCGATACGATATGAATCTGCGGGTGGCGCTCCTTGAACTTCGCGGCAATCCTCTCGAAGCGTTCTTTTGGTGCGTTTGCGAGGTTGAACACGAAGGCGAGGAGATCCTTGGCTTTGACGAATCCCGCCTTGGAGATGATGTCCGCGTAGTACGGCGGATTGTAGGTCATCATGAACACTGGGGAGGAATCGAAGCCTTGGACCAGCAGTCCGCTCTCGTCGTTGGTCGTGAGGTTGAAGGGGCCCAGGATACGCTTCAGTCCTTTGCCTCGTGCCCAGTCGAACACGGCTGCGAACAACGTCTGGCTTGCGTCCGGCTCGTTGACGCACTCGAAGAAACCAAAGGAGGCAGCCTGGTCGTCGTGGAACTCGTTGAAGTGGTGATCAATCAGGCCGGCGATGCGTCCCACGTCCCGGCCATCGCGCGTAGCGATCCAAAGCTGAAGGTCGGCATGGGCAAACAACGGATTGGTGTGGGAGAACACCGCCTTCAAATCGCTCAGCAAAGGCGCGACCCACAACGGATCGTTCCGATAGATCGCGTAGCTTAGCTGCAAGAACCGATCAAGATCTGCCCCTTGGCGGGTCAGCTTCGTAATTACAACTTTGCTCATGTGTGTGCTTGTGGCTGGTCGCCAGTGTCTGGGGCGATTGCGACAAAGTAAAGTCCGGCGGCGTGAGTTGCTGCACGCCGTCCGCCGGTTCGCGTTGCGATTCTTCGTGAAACCTGGAAAGCCATCGGCCACACTCCGCAGCAACACCATGAATGCGACGAGCCATCCTCAGGGATTTGAGAGTACGATCAGGAGTTGTAGCCGTCATGCAATCCCGGTCATCACCACCCTCGTCCTTCTGGCTGCTTTGAGTGCTGCGCCGGGCCAGGAAATCCGCTGGGGCGGCGGTAACAGCCCGAACATGGTTTCGAGCGCGCGGGACTTGCCGGACGATCCGGGCAATGCCGTGTCGCTATGGGAACTCCGACTGGGCACGCATCAGTACTCAATCCCAACCATAGACCGAGGACGAATCTACCTCGGTATCAACGACGCCGGCATTGAGCATCCTGGCTATCGGCCATCGAAGGGGGGCGCGCTGCTCTGTGTGGATCAAGCCACGGGCAAGCTGATCTGGCAACTGCTCAGCCCGCGCTTCATGGAGGGCGTGATACCGCCCCTGCATTTTGACCAATGGGGCTGCGGCATCTGCTCTGGACCCGTGGTGGAGGGAGAACGCGTATATGTCGTGGGCAACCGTGGGGACGTGCTTTGCCTGGATCGGCAAGGGCAGGGGAACGGCAATGATGGCCCGTTCAAAGACGAGCTCGGGTTCATGGGAATAGCCAATGCGCCCGGCGTGGAACTCGGACCGACCGACGCGGACATTCTTTGGAGATACAACCTGCTCACGGAACTCGACGTCGTGCCTCACGATGTCTGCGGCAGCACCCTGCTGCTGGTGGGGGATTACCTCTACGCTTGCACGTCCAACGGCTTGGATGACCGCCACGCCAAGGTACCCCGCCCGCTGGCCCCCAGTCTGATCGTGCTCGACAAGAGTACCGGGCGGTTGGTGGCACGGGACGACGAGAAGATTGGCCAGCGTCTTCTGCATTGTCACTGGTCATCACCGGTGGCGGGAATGATCCGAGGGAAACCGCTCGTCTTTTTTGGCGGCGGGGACGGAGTGCTCTACGCCTTCGAACCGCCGGCGGCTACCCAGGCAACGAACGTGCAGACGCTGAAGAAGGTCTGGGCTTACGATTGCAATCCGCCAGACTATCGGGTGCGCGACGGCCAACCGCTTCGTTATTCGAACCACACACAAAACACGTCCGACGGTCCGAGTGAAATCATCGGCGTGCCGGTTTTTCACGACGGGAAGGTCTATGTGGCTATCGGCCAGAGTCCGGTTCATGGCAACGGTCAGGGGTGTCTCTCGTGCGTGGACGCCGCCACCGGCAAGCAAGTATGGGAGTCGCGGCTAATGGACCGGACGCTGGCGACGCCGGCAATCGCCGCCGGCCTGCTCTACATGCCGGATTGCTCGGGCAACCTCCACTGCTTCGATGCGGAAAAGGGTGAACGCTATTGGCAGCATCCGCTGGAGGCCAAGACGTGGGGTGCTTCCGCTTTTGTGGCCGATGGAAAAGTCTACGTGAGCACGGAAGGGAAGGTCCTCTGGGTTTTCCGGGCTGGCAAGACCGCCCAGGTTCTTTCCAAGACGCGCCTGCAGACCGTGGCTATCACTCCCGCCGCGTCGGACGAAGTGCTTTACCTGCCGACGCAGACCAAGTTGACCGCTTTTAAAACCAAACCAGCGCAAAGGGCCGCAAGTTCGGCTTCAATTCCCTGAATAGACCGGGCGCGTGTGCTGCCTTTCTAGCTCAATTCCCAACCGGCACGCGCATGACCACTAGAGCGTTAGCCGGAAGGGTCTGGGCAAAGCTAGTTGTGGAGATAGTCAAAGAGATTTCACGAGGCGAAACCTTCTCCGGCGCATCGAAGCTGTTCTCGTCCGTCAGCTTCTCGCCTGTTAGCACCCACGCCTTTGCGTCGGGCTCGACGGTTTTGACTCCCGCCAACTGCACCGCGACGGGTTGCGGTTCGGCCGTGCCGTTTACGAACTTTAGAATCACTTCACCCGCACCTGCATCCCGCGTCGCGCTGGCATAGAGACGGGCGGGCGCATTCGTGCCAGCAAACGTTGCGGGCAAGACCACGTCGCCGCGGTGGTTCGCGAAGAGCTTTTGCACGTAGTAGTTGGGGGTACCGTAGCTCCGGAGGTTGTCTACCCAGATGAGATCGGGCGTCCATTGCCAGCCGTCGGCGTGGGCGAACAACGGCGCATAACTGGCCATGCGGACGACCTCGGCATTGCGTTCTAGACCCGTCATGAACGCTGCCTCGGCGAGTGCGCACTCAAGGTTATTGCGGTTGGCCACGCTCACTGTGCGATCGCTTTGCGCGGCGTATTCGCCGAAGAACACCTTCGGCCCGTTGCGGTCGTAATTGTCATAGCGGTGGGTGTTGTTGAAGAACCAGTCGGGTCGGGCGTAGCAGTGCTCGTCCACGATGTCGGCGGGGAACTCGCGCAGCTTGGGCCAGGCGAATTTGAAATGATCGTCTTCCGGTCCGGGGCCCGCGCTGGAGACGAGTTGAATCTCCGGGTGCTTCGCCTTGAGCACAGCATGGAACTTGGCGTAGCGCTCAATATAAGGCTGCTGCCAGTTCTCATTGCCGATGCCGATCATTTTCAAGTTGAATGGCTCAGGATGGCCCATCCCCGCGCGTTTCGCGCCC
The DNA here is from genome assembly GCA_964634255.1 of uncultured Verrucomicrobiota bacterium. GTDB lineage: Bacteria > Verrucomicrobiota > Verrucomicrobiia > Limisphaerales > MWDV01 > MWDV01. Next base: position 3,428 of record CAZWJC010000192.1, read on the forward strand.
CAGGTGCTGGTGGCCGGGCCGTTGGCGAACTCAATCAAATCAATCGCATCTTGGACATAGGGATCGAGTTGGTCGAGCGGGCAGGCTTCGCCAGAGTTGAACTGGCAAGCCAGACCGCAGCTCAGAATCGGCAACGGCTGTGCGCCGATGTCTTCGCAGAGCTGAAAGAACTGGAAGAAGCCGAGTCCGAAGGACTGGTAGTAATCCGGCGTGGGCCGGTGCAAGAACTCCACGTTCCAGCGGTTGAGCAGGGGCTTTCGCTGTTCGACCGGGCCAAGGGTGTTCTTCCACTGATAGCGATTCGTCAGGTAGATTCCCTCGACTATGCAGCCGCCGGGAAAACGCACGAAACCGGGCTTGAGGTCGGCGAGCCATTGCACCATGTCGGCCCGCAATCCACCGGGGCGGTTCTTCCACGTCTTTTCCGGGAACAGCGAAACCATGTCGAAGTCGAGCGCGCCGGCGCCGTCCACCAGCAAGTAGAGCCTCGCCTTAGCGTCGGTGGTCTTCGGGCGAAGGACGGCGGAGTATTTCTTCCAATTGGCGCCAAAGCCTTCGAGCCGGACTGTGTCCAGAAGTGCGCCTCCGGAACTGTAGAGCTCCACGCGGAGCTTCGGGCTGCCTGCGGCGTTGCGAATGTGCGCGGTGAAGTTGTACGCGTCTCCGGAGCGCACGCCGATGCCGCGGAAGCCTTCGTTGGCCACGCCAAAGAGGTCCTTACCTGCCGACTCGATGCGGAGGTAGTGCGGGTTGGCAGCGTTGAAGGGATTGTCGTCGCGGATGGCCAGCGAGCCGATTGCCTTGCTGGGGCTGAGTTTGAACCAGCCCATCATCGGGTCCGGAAACTCAAACGATCGGTTCTTAACCAGCTCCGCATAGAGTCCGCCATCCGCGCCCAGGTTGATGTCCTCGAAGAAAACGCCCCACATCGCGGGGTTGATCTTGGCGCCTGGTTTGTCGGTTTGGACGGTCAAGCGGATGGGTTGGGCCATCAGAGGGAATGCTACGGTGAGAGCCAGAGAGGCGCTTGCGAATGCGGAGAGCGAGTGCGTTTTCATCTGTTTTTCCAGTTCAGTCAGCCCGGATGCCGGCGCGTGAAGCGAGCTTGGTAGATGCATGATGTGCGGAGCGCTTGGTCCGATTCAACACCACTATGCGTCTTTGTCTCGCCAATTTGCGTAGCAGTTTTCGGCTCAGGGTAAGAGGTCGGCGCGGCGCGCTAAACGAAAACCCCACCGCGACCTTCATCGCGATGGGGTGAACGAAAGAAAAACAATCAGCCAACTAGCGACGCGCGCGGCGGCTCACCAACAGACTCAAGCCACCGAGCAACGCCAAGGCAAAAGTGCTGGGTTCGGGAACAAAGATAAACTGTCCCATGGACAGGGCCGAATCCGAGATGCGAACCTCATCAATGAAGCCATAGGCGCGATCACCATGTCCACCGCCATACAGACCACGGCCGACTGACCAATTGCCGGCATCCCAATCATTGCCATCACCCGCACCCCCGGTCAGTGCCAAATTCGAACTGCCGCTGGTGGTGAGGTCCGTTTGAGCTGCCAACTGCCACTCACCGGAATTCTCGATGCTCCGATAGTAAAGCGAGAGCGTGGAGCCGTTGCAGACGGCGGCTGTGGCTTGCCAAAGCCCAGTGAGCGCGTCCGGATCGGTGCCATTGTTAAATCCTTTCACGAGACCCGCGGCAGAGATCGCCTCATGCCAGACACCGGCTACGTCGCAGTACTTGATGGCCAATTGGTCTGTGGGCGTAATCTGCAGGTATAGCGCGGCGAGGTTGCCATCAACGGTCGCCGTTCCACGACTATCCCGACCGACCAGCGTGCGCCATCCCCCGGTCGCTTCGGGCATGAAAGCCGCCTCAATCGTCCAGCGGTCCGGAGTCCATGCGTGGCCAATATAGGACGAGGCAGCCCAGAGTCCCGGGTAACCGCCCGAGTTCCGAATGCTATACTGATTCCCAAGACCGGCTGGCAAGGTGGACATGCCGACGTCCGTGGTGTAACGAAATGCACCCCAATTGTCGGCAGTAAATGCGGACAAGTGATTTCCGTTACCGGAAGCGTCAAAGACTGCGGCTTCAAAAACACCATTGCCTACCGTATGCGCGATATTATTTCCGCTCGGCCCTTCCTCGAATCGCCAATAGGCAACAGTACCGGCGCTAGCCATATGGGCGGTCAATGCCAGCGAAGCGAGCGCGGGTAGCGAACGAGTTATCACGGTCCAGTGAATGGCGAGTTTCATAACAATCTGAATCTGCTATTAGCCAACAGCTTAAGTTTCTACGGCACAATCGTCTCAGGTGGGATGCATGGTGCCAACACCAAATCACGCCAAACGATCACCAAAATGCGGCCAATCGGTGCGAATACTCACCGCCTTATCACCCGCTCAACGAACACGCCGCCCGAGGTTTTGTCCGGGTGGGCTTGGAGCTTGATCGTGTTTTTGTCATGGCCCATTGCTGGCGATTTCGGCACGGTGAGTGCCTATTCCCAGCATTCTACCGGCTTTTAGTAGTCGAGGCTGGTGCTCGCCCTCAACGGTTAACCCGAATGAGCGGTTGCCGGTTAGGAACCAAGAATGCGAGCCGAGGAAGCGAACCGGATGGCTGAACTTGCTTGCGCCAAATGCTCGGCGCGCTGATTGAAGGTATTCAAGGCAAGAGCGCTGTCCACCCGGAGAGGAGCGCGGAACGTCTGCTTAAACCGTGTTTGGCGACGTAACCAGCTACGCGACGCTTTCCGCCTCAAAGTAATCATCCTCGGCCACGTTCGGGATTCCGACAATGAGCACGCGCATGCGTCCGCGTGCGCCGTGGACGACTCCAGGAGGAATGTGGACCAATGAACCGCGCTGGATTGTCTCCTCCTTCCCATCTAGCACAATCAGCCCATGACCTTCGACGACGTAGTAGAGCTCCGTTGATCGTTTGTGGTAGTGCAGCTTGGAGTGCTGGATGTCCACGACGTGCACCCAGGCGGCGGGCCCGAGCGGTGCGTCTTCGTGGCTGATGAGACGGTCGCGCCAACCGCAGGCGCTGCGCTCGCGTTTTGCCCCGCCTTCGTGGCGGACGATAACGGGGCCAGGCTCTGGGGCTGGTTGACTTGGTTTCATGGTCACGGAGTAACAGTGTTAGTGAACTGCGTCAGCGTAATGGTTTCGCCCGAGCGCCAGGCGCGCTCGACGTGGTCCACGGTGAGTGCGCGTGGCATGAGCTGAATCTGGTGGCCGAAGGCTTCGAGCACAACTGTGCCGGGCTGGAAGAGCAGATCGAGGAAGACGCACTTGCCGAATGGCAGTGCTGGAGGGACGGCGTGGGGTTCGGTGAAGCGCACGGTTTCCGTAATGTTCGTTGCTGGGGGCGTTCCAGTGAACGCAATGCGCACGTTGGTGATGCCAAGTCGGGTTTGGTTGATGACGAGTGAGGGTGAGTTGGCTTCGCTGGCGAACGTGACCTCCCACGGGCCTCGGGCCGAACGCCGGTGCTGAATGAAGCTGAAGCCGATGACGTACGCGATTGCCGCCAGCGCCAATGCGAGCAGAAAGGGGCGAAGGTTGCCAGCGAGTCTCATGTCAACCGACGTTCTGCCAAGCTACGGGCGGTTCGGCAATGTCAAATAACGCAGCCGTCCGCGCACACAACTCACTCGACGCTCGAACGGGGGCTCGCTACCGTCTGCCCGTGCAACTCAGACTGGTCAGCCTGCTGGGCTTGGTGGCCATGATTGCGCTCGCCTGGGCGCTTTCGTGCAATCGTAAACGCTTTCCGTGGCGGACCGTGCTCTGGGGTGTAACCCTGCAATTCACTTTCGCCATCTTGATCCTGAAAACCTCCCCGGGGCGCGCCGTTTTTGATTTCACTGGCGCGGGCATCCGCAAACTCGCCGACTTCGCCACCGAGGGGAACAAGTTTGTCTTCGGCCCGTTGGCAACTGGGGATTCGTTGTCGCAGGCGTTTGGACCGCAGAAAGGGCTGATCCTGGGCATCCTGATCCTCGGGACCATCATCGTCGTGGCGATGCTCTCGTCCGTGTTGTACCACTGGGGAATCCTGCAGCGCGTCGTGCATTCGCTCGCCTGGGTGATGCGCAAAGCGATGGGGACAAGCGGGGCGGAGACTCTCTCCGCCGCTGCCAACATCTTTATGGGACAGACCGAAGCCCCGTTGCTCATCAAACCGTACATCCCGCGCATGACGCGGAGCGAATTGCTCTGCATGATGACCGGTGGCATGGCGACGATCGCCGGCGGTGTGGCGGCAGTGTACGCGGCGTTTGGTGCCCAAGCTGGTCATCCGGAGGTGGCGGGACATCTTCTCACGGCGTCGGTGCTTAACGCACCCGCCGCATTGCTCATGTCCAAGATTCTCCTGCCGGAAACCGAAATCAGCGAAACGGCTGGTGGCGGTGTGAAGGATCCGCCGCGTACCACAGTCAACAGTGTGGACGCCCTCTGCCGCGGAGCCGGGGACGGCATGATGCTTTCGATCAATGTCATTGCCATGCTCATTGCGTTTGTAGCCTTGGTGGCGATGGTGAATTTCCTCCTGACCTGGCCGCAGCAACTGGCCGGTGTCGAAAACCCGGTTTCGTTGCAGGTCATGCTGGGCTGGGTGAACGCGCCGTTCGCGTGGCTGATGGGTGTGCCGGTGCCGGATTGCGCGGCGATTGGCAGCGTGCTCGGACAGAGAATCGTGCTCAGCGAGTTCATCGGCTACACCGCGCTGAATTCAGCCGAGGTCCAAGTGCGCAGCTACACCATTGCCACCTACGCGTTGTGCGGCTTTGCCAACGTGGCCAGCATCGCCATCCAGGTCGGCGGCATTGGCTCGTTGGCGCCCGAACGGCGCGGCGACATGGCGAAGCTGGGCGTGCGGGCGATGCTGGGCGGTTTGCTCGCTTGCTATCTCACGGCGGCGATTGCCGGGATTCTGCTGTAAAGCCGCTTAACGAAGGGTGGTCTGGCTTTCGTGTTCCCGACCAGCCAAACCGCTTGCCAGCCCTTGGATTGGGGCCTAGTTTGCGGTCGACAGCATGCATTTGGATAAAGAGCGCGAGTTGAGCTGTCTTATCAAGATATGAGGACCTGTCGCCTCTGCGGCAGGCCCTGTCAGTTAAGCCGACAAATCAGAAACGTAAGACGCATCGATGAAACCATCACGCCCTGGCAAGTTTTCGCACTCCTTTGTGTTCTCCAAACCGGTTCTGCAACCAGTCTGTCGAAGACGAAGTCGCTCCGTGATTGCCCGCCCGGCAGGCAGGCTTTGGCTTGCGGGCGCCGCGGCAGCCTTTCTTGCCATGGCGGGGGCGTCCGCCATCGCACAGACCTACCTGATTGATTTTGGCGGGGCCAACACCACGACCTACGGCCCGGTTCCGGATGACCCCACGAACTACTGGAACAATGTGAACAACACGGTTGGCGGTACGTCCAACGGCGTTGTGGCCAACTTGGTGACCACGCAGAACAGCACCAGCAGCATCAGCGTGGTCATCATTGTCCCGTTCAATGGCGCGAACGAGAACGGCACCCAGCTTTCCTCCAAGTACCCCGTGGATGCCACCCGCGATTCCCTTTATGGCAACACCGGGCTTTGGAATGGCCGGACCAACGTTTTCCCCAGCTTCAAATTGACCGGCCTTGACGCCGCCACTAAATACTCGCTGACCTTCTACGCGTCTCGCACCGGAGTGGGAGACAATCGGGAAGCCGGCTACACGGTGACCGGTGGCAACTCGGGCTTTGCCGCCCTCAATGCCGCCAACAACGTGGATGAGACGGTTACAGTTGCGGACATCACGCCTGATGCCTCGGGGGAAATCAGGATCGCCATCGCGCCCACGGCCAACAATGATAATCCCACAACTTTCTTCACTTACCTGGGGGTCCTCCAGGTGGATGCCGTGCCGCCGCAGACACCGCTGGCTTTTACCAAACAGCCCGCGGGCCAGCGCGTCCTGCAGACGAAACCGGTCACCTTCACTTGCGCTGTCAGCGGCCCGCCGCCGCATTTCGTCCAGTGGTATGAGAACGGGGCAGCCATCGCAGACGCGACTCAGTTCAGTTACACGATTCCCGCGGCGGAACTTTACATGAATGGCTATCAGTACTCTGTCACGGTCAGCAATCTGGTTTACGGAGTCGCCAGCAGCAACGCGGTGCTGACAGTCCTGAGCGACACGAATCCGCCGACCTTGGTCAAGGCGGCCTGCTACGACAGCGCTACGATCCAGCTCACCTTCGACGAAGCCATGGAGAGTGGCACGGTCAGCGACTGGCAAAACTACGCGGTAAACAATGGGGCGGTGCCGGTGGTTAACGCCGTTCTGAATGCTGATAATCGGTCAGCGACGTTGACGCTGTCCGGGGTGCTGTCCGGCAACTTCACATTGGTCGTAAACAACGTGCTCGATATCGCCGGAAATAGCATCGCGCCCAACTCCAGCATCGTTGGTGCGGTGGTATCGATCGACGACCAGGATTTCTTGTTTGATTTCGGGGGCAACAACATCACGGAACTTGGTCCGTCGCCCGACGATCCGGCGAATTACTGGAACAATGTCACCTCCGGCGTCGGCGCCTCGGATACAGGTGAATTGTCTGCCTTGGTGTCTGTGAATAACGCCCAAACGGCCAGGGGCTTGGTTATGATCCGCCGATTTGGGGGAGTCAACGAGGCGGGCACGTTGCTCTCGACGCTGTTTCCGTCCGACGCGACGCGGGACTCCATGTTTGGTAACACCGAGGTATTCCAGAACCTCAGCAATGTTTTCCCCAGTTTCAAGCTGACTGGGCTGAACCCGGCACGCCAGTACAGCCTTACCTTCTACGCCTCGCGGACCAGCGTCGGGGACAACCGCGAAACCGGCTACACTGTCGAAGGGGCGAACACCGGCTTCGCGGCGCTGAACGCCGCGAACAACATTAACAACGCAGCCAAAGTCGAAGGCATTACTCCGACCACGGCCGGGGAGATCACCATCAGCCTCGCTCCCACGGCGAATAACAACAACGCCAACCATTTTACCTACCTCGGGGTGATGCGATTGTCGCCTTACGTGGCCCCCTTGAAATTCCTCCCGCCAGTGATCGACGCGGGGAAGATCAAGCTGCAATGGACCGGCACCGGCCAACTGGAAAGGGCGACGTCGGTTAACGGATCGTGGACTCCGATTACGCCGGCGCCGACATCGCCTTACCAAGAGAATCTGGTGCCTGGCGAAAACCGTTTCTACCGCCTCCGGCAATAGGTGAACCAGATCGTCGCAGTCCGCCGTACCAACACCCGCGGAAGCCGGACTGGTTCGACATTCGTGGGTTTCGCGTCGCCGATGACGCCCAGGTTCGAGCTTTGAGAGAATCCGGGGACGCTTTCGTCCTTCATATCAAAATGATGACATCACCTGCCGCCAAGCTGTGCTTTCGACTCGTGCTGGGGCTTTTCGCTCTTGCCCAATTCGTCCCCTTTACCACGCAAGCCCAACACCGGGTTCTCTTCATTGGCAACAGCTTCACCATCGGCAGCGGCGGGGGTGGCGTGCCGGGTATCTTCGATCGCTTGGCGCAAGCCGGCGGCCACGCCGATCCTGATACTGTTATGCAAGCGGTGGGCGGGCAAGACTTCCAATACCACAGCCAAAACGCCGCGAGCCTTGCAGCTATTGCTGCAAAGCCCTGGACGCACGTGATTCTGCAGAACTACAGCACCGAGCCCACGCACTTGGCCAGTGGGAGTGTGGCTGACCATTACACCTACGGCACGGTGCTCTATGAGAAGATCATTCAGAACAATCCACAAACGCAGGTTCTCCTGTTCGAAACGTGGTCGCGCTCCGCGGCGCATTCCTTGATCACCGGGGTTTCCACGCCCTCGAGTTTTGCCAGCACCGCCGAATTCCAGACCGAGCTGCGCACGAACTACCAGGGCTTGGCGGATTCGCTGAGCGCCTCACACCCGACCAATCCTCCGGTGATCGTTGCGCCCGTGGGCGACGCCTGGGAAAATGCCGGCGGGCTGCGCGCCGCCTCGGATCCTTTGTTTGTCTCACTGCACGGCAGCGATGATTACCACGGCAACAACAACGGGTACTACCTGGCGGCTTGCGTGTTTTACAGCGTGATCTATGGCGTGAGCCCGCACGGTCTCTCCACCAACACGTTGATCACGAGCCTGGGCCTTGGCCTCACGGTTTCCCCAACGCTCCTTGAGGATTACGCCTGGGCGACTGTTTCTGACACCAGCCAAATCGGATTGCAGTCTTTCCTCTTCGACTTTGGCGCCGCCGCCACCCCGACCACTAACGGTCCGTCGCCGGGCGATCCCCAGAACCACTGGAACAACGTGACGGAGGCCGTCGGCACCTCGACCAACGGACAGTTGCCCGACCTCGTCACGATCGCAAACACGCCCACGGACATCCGGTTCGTCATGCTCAGCCGCTTCAACGGCGTCAACACGGGCGGCACGACGACGTCCGCTCGCTTTCCCGCCAACGCAACGCGCGACTCGCTTTACGGCAACACTGAGCTGTTCAACAATCTCAGTAATGTCTTTCCCAGCTTCAAACTGAGCCCATTGAATCGAGAGCGGACCTACAGCTTCACGTTCTACGCGTCCCGCACCGGCACCTCCGATAACCGTGAGACGGCCTATACCGTCACCGGACAGAACGCTGGATTCGCAGTCCTGAATGCGGCGAACAACTCGGACGCTACTGCGCTTGTGCCCGGCATTGTCCCTGACGCGAACGGTGAAATTACCATCACCCTCGCTCCCACAGCGAATAACAATAACCCGAACCACTTCACCTATCTGGGTGCGATGCGTATGGACGCCGTGCCGGAACAGGAACCGGTTGTTTTTAGTCAGCATCCGGCGAGTCAGACGGTGATCGAAGGACTGCCGGCGACCTTCAGCGCAGCGGTTCAGGGCACGCCGCCGTATTTCATCCAATGGTTTAGCAACGGCGTTGCGATTCCCAGCGCGAACCAGTTTGCGTATGCCATCCCGGCAGTGACCACGAACATGGACGGCGCGGTGTTTGCGGTTACCGTGAGCAACCTGATGTTCAGCGCCTCCAGCAGCAATGCCGTCCTTCGCGTGACTCCAGCCTCGACGAACCCGAACGCCCGCGCCTTGTTCTTTGACTTTGGCGGTGCGAATACGACGGCGAAAGGCGCCGCTCCGAATGATCCGCTGAACGTCTGGAACAACGTTACCACGGCCGTCGGCAGTTCGGCTGGTGGGCGGCTGACGAATCTCGTCAATGCCGCCAGTATGCCCACCACCATCGGCTTGGTCATGTTGAGCCGCTTCAACGGCGCGAACGAGAATGGCACCTTGGAGCCATCCATCCTGCCGGCCAATGCCACGCGCGATTCCCTGTTCGGCAACACCGAGGCTTTCAGCGGCTTGGCCAACGTGTTTCCGAGCTTTAAGCTCACCGGCTTGAACCCGGCAGCCAAATACACGCTTACCTTCTACGCCTCACGGATGAGCGTTGGGGACAACCGGGAGACGGGCTACACGGTCGTCGGGGCGAATTCGGGTTTCACAGCGTTGAATGCCGCCAACAACGTGACGAACATCGCCCGGGTCACCGGCATCGTTCCGAACGCCGCGCGCGAACTGACCGTCAGCCTTGCACCTACCGCCGCCAACAATAACGCCAACCACTTCACCTATCTGGGCGCGCTGCGGGTGGACGCGGTCCTGCCGCCACCTGAATTCGGGCCACCGGTCATCGCCAACGGCCAGATGCGGTTGGAATGGGCGGGCGATGGCCAACTCGAGTGGTCGCCGAGTCTGGCTGGACCGTGGAGTCCCATCACGCCTCGGCCGACATCGCCGTACGCAGAAGTTCTGTTGCTGGACCAGACGCGTTTCTTCCGACTGGTGACCGCGCCGTAAGGCGAGCGTTCAAAGTCACACGCTTCAAGCGTCAGTCGTTGCCTGGCTGTTGCCCAGCTTGCCACCGCAGTCTGGATTCGCTAGGGTCCACGCGGTTTTTCAAGCGAGTTCGCTGAAGTCCATTTATGCCAGAATCGTATATCCAAAAACTGTTTGCCGACCGAATTGGCGGAAGCCAGTACGGCAAGTCCACCGCCATCTACAAGTTCGAGAAGATCAAACGCGCCAAGCGCGCCGCCATCGCCGCGCACCCGGGTCGCGAGATCATTGACATGGGCGTGGGTGAACCCGACGAAATGGCGTTCCCGGAGGTCGTGGAGAAGCTTTACGCCGAAGCGAAGAAACCGGAGAACCGCGGCTATGCGGATAACGGCGACGAGGTATTCAAACAGGCCGCTGCGCGCTACCTGGACCGTGTTTGCGGCGTGAAAGACATCAACCCGCAAACGGAAGTCATCCACTCCATCGGGAGCAAAGCGGCGCTATCCATCCTGCCAGCGGCGTTCGTGAATCCGGACGACTACGTCCT
>CAZWJC010000193.1:0-13860 GCA_964634255.1 uncultured Verrucomicrobiota bacterium
ACCGTGGGGAATTTTAATTGTCGTCAGCGGGGAAATTTAGTTGTCGCTACACGGTTCAGCGGATTAACACCACCACACGCGCGCCTGATACCTTGGCCGAGCTTAGAGCGGCGCTCGATTGGGAGGCCAGTCGTTTTGCCTGCGTGGTCGCCAAACCCATTGTGGTTGAGCGCCTCTTGCGCGAGAGGTTTGAGAATGACGACGCGCTCCACGCCAACAGGCGGCAAGAGTGTGAGCGCGTGCGCGCCGACTTGCTTACCGCCCGAACCAACGGGGCCAGCGTAACGGAGTTGCTTGCCCGACATAAACAGCCCAATTCCAATGCAGTGACGCAGGCGACCTAGCAATTGAACGCCCAGCCTGACAAACAAAAACAGCCCCCGCCAACGAAGTCGAGCTCCAGCAGCCGTTTGGCCTTGAGGCGACAGGCACCCTTTCCCCTCGTCAAATGGAAAGGAATCGAAAGGAGTCATTTGAGAACTTGCCGACGGGATTGCAGAGCGTGCTGCGCGTGCAACTGTTGCGGGCCGGCGACGTGAGCGCGGTCACCAAGACCCCCGGCGGGTTCTTCCTGCACGTCTGCAAGGAGAGAACCGAGAGCTTCTTAAGCACGGCCTCCCGGTCGTGGCCCAAGCGCGATTACGAGCAGTGGCTCAACGAGAATATCGAGAGCCCATGAGGAGCAAGTTCATCGGCTTCTGGATTCTCACCTTGCCCTTCTGCGTGATTGCTTGGGCGCAATACTCGCCGGATTGGTCCACCGTGAACGGCGGTGGGGGCACGAGCGCGGGCGGGGTGTATTCCGTCACCGGCACTATTGGTCAACCGAATGCCGGCGTGATGCGCGGTGGCAATTTCACTCTGCAAGCCGGGTTTTGGGGCATCATCGCCGCGGTGCAAACGCTTGGCGCACCGCCCTTGTCCAACGTCCACACGACAACCAACGCCGTGGCAGTCCGTCCACTTAGCGTCCGCGGCGGTCCTTGACCTCTACAAAGGCGTATTTCCGTTGCGCCGAGGCGACCGAATCGCCGTTGCGTGCGAACACGGTCTTGACTTCGCTGCCCACTCTGGGGCGCGTATGCTCGCCGTGCGAGATCATGCGGGCTGCACCGCGAGAGATGTAGGCAGGGTGGTGGATACGTGAGGCCGCGGTGTTGGCTGCCGGCTGGAAGCGATTACATGTTTCATTGTGTGTTCGCAAAAACACACCGAGAGGCGACCGGCATAACACAACCGTCCACAGGTGGTTTGCCGTTGTAGACATTCATTGAAGGCGACGCGCCTTCCACATCGGCCACTTCCACTCGGTTCGGATCAGAAGGTTGCAGGCTCGAGTCCTGCCGGATGCGGCAATAAAATCACGGCCTTTCTGCTTTCGCCCAGAATAGTGAAAAGGTCGCGTATGAGGTTTCGTATTCGATGGTCTCGAGGGTGACACCGGCTCAAGTGTGTAACGACGCACACTATGAGCCTGACATCCGAAACTAGAATTCACGTGGATTCGTCCCAGCGGGCGTGGCGGCGATCATCCGGCAAGTCGGGCGTAACAGCAGATTCAAGAGAGGGTAGCCTCCACGACAGCCCGTAGCATCCGGTACCGGTGCGTCCAGGGATCTATCCTGCAGATCGCCTGGTAACTGCACTGATCGCAGGCGAGCGCCTGCTTGTGGCGATACGGATCCAGCTGCGCCGCGCCGGCGAAAATCTCGCGGCCCATGCGCTTCAGGTTTTCCTCGGTGCTCCGCAGCAGCGCGGCGAAGTCCAGCGGTGACAGCGCCTCGCGGCAGTTCTTCATCAGCTCGCCATCCTGCTTGCGCCGGTAATTGAATTGGTCACCCTTTGCCTCGCCCCGGCTGTCCAGCTTGTCCAGCGCGCTCGCATCGAACCGGCCCGAGTGCTGATACGCCAGTCGCTGCGCCTCGTCGGCATCCGCCAAGGCGTCGGCGCGATTCGTCTGCCGCTCGTATGCGCCGCGGAGGCTCACGTAAAACACCCCCGCCGGATGCAGCTTGCCGACGCCAAACGCCCCGCGCGGCGCGGACCAATGCTGAAGGACGTTCAGGTAGGCGGGCAGTTGCAGTTGCACGCCATTGGCGAGCAGCACCGGATCGAGTTCCTTCTGGCTTGATTTGTAATCCACGACCACCGCGAGCGCTTCCTCACCGCTGGCCACGCGGCACAAGTCCACGCGGTCAATCCGCCCGCGCAATGCCAGCCGCCGCCCCTCGCCAAGGTCCAGCTCCCACGCAGGCGCGCTGTCCGGCTCGCCGAATGGCAACTCGACCGCCACGGGATCGAAGGCGTATTGCCCGCGCATCCAGCCGACGAGCACCGCCACGAAATCCTGCAACGCGCCCGTCAGCATCTGCGCCGTGAACCGCGTTTGCTCGCTGACGGAAAACAGGCCCTCGCGGAAGTTGGCCGCCATGACCCTGGCGATTTGCCCAACCCGCTCGCGGGCCTCGGCGGGTGTGACGTCGCGCCAACGCTTGCCCTCATTTTGCAACTGCTCGTGGAACGCCGCGAGCACGTCGTGTTGGAAGCTGCCCTGCTCGCGCGGATCAAGCTCGAACCGCACCCGCTCCTCGGCGCGCAGCCCGGCATAGACGAGAAACTTGAACGGGCAGGCGGCGAACTGTTCCAGCCGACTCACCGACGTGCGCAAGGTCGGCCCGTAGAGCTTGGCAGCGAGCTCGGCGTTCAGCCGGCCTTGCTCAACTGTGTTTGGATAGCGCCGGAGATGGACGAGCGACGCCAGAAGCTGTCGGCCAGCGCCATCGGATGCGATTGTCGAGTTGCCTGCCTCCGGCCACTCGGGCAGGGCGAGTAGTTGCGGAATCAGTTCCTGAACGTGCAACGGCTCGATATCGGCGGCGGCTTCGGCGCGCGGCTGTCCCAGCCGCAGCAAGTCGGGAGTATTGGGCGTGCTGGATTTTTCCAAGCCTACCTCCGGTTTCAACGCTGCTGCGACTGGGACAGCCGCGTGCCGGAGTAACGGCTCAACTCCCAGTTTTGGGAACAGCGTCTTCAACCGTGCCACAAACGGCGACGGATTCAGCGGCTTGCCCTCGGCATCGGCGCGGGTGGTGGTGAGGATGAGCTGCCGGCGGGCGCGCGTGCAGGCCACATAGCCGAAGTGATGCTCGCGTCCGATTTGCCGGCGCGGCAACGAACCCAGCGCAACGCCGTGTTCCTCCAAGGTCGTCAGCTCGGTCTCGGTAAGCAGCGGCCCGGAAGTGGGGCGCGCCGGGAACACGCCTTCGTTCAGGCCCAGTACGAACGCAAGCTGCACGTCTGGATTGCGCGAGCGATTGACCGCGCCGATACGCACCTGATCCAACGCGGGCGGGATCACACCCACGGTGAGGCCGCCCAAACCGGCGTCGAGGATTGGCAGCCAATCAGCGAGCGAAAGCCGCTCCTCGCCGAATGCGCGTTCGAGATTCTCCAGCCATTCGTTCATCTGCTCCCAGACCGTGAGATGCACCGCGCCGGCTCGGTCCGCGGGCCACGCGGCGCGGGTGGCGTCGGAGGCTGGCGCTTGCGCCCACACTTCGAGTTGCGTCTCGACGCCGAGTGCCGCCCAAAACGCGCGCAGGGCTTCGGCCAACTCGTCGCCGCTGGGTCGGTCCGACCGGCCACTGAGCGCGAGCGCGAGTTGGTGGAAGGGCGGAACGAGTTGCTTGCGCAACCGCTCGAAAGACTCGGCTCGCGCCGGATCGTCCGCCAACGTCAGCGGCTTGAGCCAGGTCGCGCCGCCCTGCCAACCGTGGGCGAGGGCCTCGTTTTCGAGTCGGTCGATCTGCGGCTCGTCTTCCGACACCAAGCCAGACTTGAGCGCGGCGAACCAGTCCTCGTGCCGCCAGTCGCGCGCCACGGTGCGGAGCGCGCTGCGCGTCAATTCGGCCAACGGATGGTGCGCCACCGATTCGCGCCGGTCCATGAAGCACGGAATCTCGTAGCGGGCGAACGCGCGCTGGAGCGCAGTGTGGTAGGCTTCGAGGTCGCGCACCAAAACGGTCACGTCACGGAAGCGTCCGCCCGCGCGGACGAACCGCAGCGTTTCGCGCGCGGCGAAGACAGCCTCAGCCTCGACGTTGGCACACTCGATAACGCGCAAGGATGCACTGAACCCCACGGACCGCGTCTGGTCTCCAGTCGCAGCGGGTGTGTTCGCAACGTGGCATCCAGGGCATTCAAAACCGCTTCCTGCGGCTTCACCTGCTGCGGTCGGGGACCAACCGCGGTCCGGTTTCACAGCGAACGGTCGTGGTTCAGCCCAATTCGCTTCAAGGTGCTGTAACATCGGGCTCCCGGCGAAGCGACCAAGCCCGCTTTGACGGGGCAGCGTTTCAACCTCGATCCGCCATTCCGGCAGATCGGCGAAGGCGGTTTTGCAGCGCTCGAACGATTGCCGGACGACCGCCCACGTGGAAAGCCACGACACCGGTTCCTTCGGCCCACGGTCCAGGCAGAACGTCACGGTGGCGTGTTCGCTGTGCCGGGCGAGCGCGGCGAGTAGGGTCACCTCCTGCGGGGCGAAGTCGGCGAAACCATCCACCCAAAGCCCGGCGATGCGTGGCTGTGCCGGCACGCGTCGCAGCGCGGCGGCGGCCAGGTCGAACAAGTTTTGCGCGTCCTGCAAACCGCGCGCACTGAGCCAGGCGAGGTATTCCTCCAGTAGCAGTGCGAAGTCGTGCAGCTTGGCGGCGATGCCAGGCGTTTCGCCCAGATGGGTAGCAACGGCGCGGAGTTGCTCCGGCGTGACCTGATGGCTCTGAAACTCGGCGAGGGCGTTGCTGAGTTCCTGCGCGAAACCCGTGAGCCGCGCGCTGGCACGAAATAGGTTGAGCCGCGGACGGTTTCGCGCCAGCAAAGCGCGGAGCACCATGACGCGGCCCTCGGCGTCAAGCAGGCGCGGCTCGGGCTCGTCGAGTTGTGCGAGCGCCCAAAAGGCGAGCCGCTCGAAGGAGAGCACTTGGAGGCGTATGTAGCCGGGCAACGACTCGTCTGCGAGCAGCTCGCGTTCGAGCTGATACGTCATTTGCTTGGGCGCGAGCAGGACGAGCGGCGGGCCATCCGGCGCGGTCAGCAGCGCGGCACGAATCTCCGCAAGGCAGCGGTAGGTCTTGCCGCTGCCGGCGGGGCCGAGGAGGAAACGTGCGCGCACACCGCATTGTTTGCCGACGTGCGGGCGCGCGCCAACAAGAATCTCAACCCGGAACCCGTAATCGAACGCGGGCGGTTTCCGGCCTTTGGGCTCACGGCAGAGGACCGCGCACCGTCATAGCGCGTATCGCTTGGCCTCACCGTGAATCCCCTATTTGGCAGGAACGCCTTCTCCCGCATCCTAGGCCTCGGGCCTGGAACGCGTCCCTACCCAGTTCAGGGGAAGAAGGTGCGCGATTCCATTTCGAAGAAACTTGCACAATACCGGCGCGGCCCTGTGGGCTTCTCCACGCTCACGGAGGCATCACCCTTTCTACGACTGGGACAGTCGCGCGCCACCTCAGGCCGCTGCCCAATCCGCTGGGAGACGCGACTGAAATAGGTTTGGCCTCTTTGCGAAAGCCATTTTTCCCTTCAGTCGTGCTGCGGATTGCCGATGCAGAGGAAGCTCGCGCAGCGAGAAGTCGCCGCGGCATGTACATGAGCAACCGCAGTCCAGCATCTCAAGCCCGTCCTCGGCCCGTTCGCGCCTGCGGGGGGAGCGCACGTTGGACGATACTGGCCGCTGCCTGGCTGTGGTTTTGCGCAGATGGTCTGGCCCAAACGCCGCTGTCTGGCGAGGTCACCACGTTCCGGCAGCTTGCAGCGATGTCGCGAGCGGAGGCCGCCAAGGGTCACCCGGCCCGATTCAACGGCGTGGTGGTCTGTTACGACCGTGACTGGGGACAATTGTACTTTCACGACGAAAAGGAGGTCCGCTATTTCAGCCCGCAACTGTTCCCCCAACCGCTGGAGGCGGGGCAGCACGTGGAAATCGCCGGCATCACCACCGGAGGTGACGGCGGGGTGGGCCTGACCAATCTCACGCTGACCATCCTCGGGCGGCGCGACCTCCCGCCAGCCAAGCGGCTCGCGATCTCGCAACTGGCGCAGGACTTTGGCCAATGGGTGGAGACAAGTGGGCGCGTGCGGCGGACGGATTCCAGCCGGGGACGACTGGGCCTCACGATTCATAGCCGCGGCCAAAACTGCCTCGTCTATGCGCTCGGCCCGTCGGGCACTTACGATGGCAAACAACTCCTGGATTGCGAAGTGCGAGTGCGCGGCATCAATGCGAGCAAGATCGAGGAGGGGCGGCTGAAGGAGGCCTGGGTGTTTGCGCCGGGGACGAACGAGATCACGATCGTTGGAGGTCGGGCGGCCGATCCGTCCGCGGTGCCGGTGGTTTCGATTGACACGCTGCTGAACCGAGAACTCGGCGACTGGACAAATCGGCTGGTTCACCTCAACGGCTTGATCTCTACCTACAAACCTGGTGAATCCGTCGTAATCCGTGATCCGACCGGCGTGATCCGCGCGGAGGTGACGCAGATGAGCCGTGCGCAGACCGACGAGCGGGTGGATTTGTGGGGGTACCTGACCGTGTCGCCTTCGGAAGCCGTGCTGACTGACGCCTTCTTCGAGTTGGTACAACCGCTTGCAGAGACCCCCACGGCAGGTTCCGTCTCAAATGTGTTCCTGTCTCCAACCAACCTGCCCAAAGTGTTGACCGAGGTGTCGAACATCCTGCGATTACCGCGGGAAGTGCTGGCGCAACGCATCCCGGTGGCATTGCGGGGCGTCATCACTTTCGCGGATCCGGAGTTTCGCCTCGGGTTTCTGCAACAGGGCAACACCGCAATCTTCCTCGACCTGCGCCAACAAGGTGTCAGCCCGGGGCATTGGGTCGAAGTGAAAGGTGTCACCGACCCGGGCGGATTCGCCCCACAGATCAATGAGATCACGGTGGAAACCTTGGGGACGACCAACCTGCCGGTCGCGACCAGGGTGACGCTGGACGATTTGGCTGATGGCAGCTTGGACTCGCAGTGGGTCGAGATGTCGGGCGTGGTGCGGAGGGCGACTGTCGAATGGGACCATCTGTATCTGAGCCTGACCACCCGCAAAGGGAAATTCCAGGCAGTCGTTCCCGGGATCGGCGATCCCACGGTCGTTACACGGCTTGTGGACTCCCTGGTCAGTGTGCAAGGTGCCTGTGGTTCGGGATTGAATTCCCGTGGGCAGTTGAGCGGGATCACCTTGCACGTCCCCGGGCTGAATCAGATCAAAACGTTGGATGCCGTTCCCACCGATCCGTTCGCCGGGCAAACCACGCCCATCGCCACGGTCTCCACCTTTGACGCCACCCGGCTCGCGGGCCAGCGCGTGAAGGTCGCCGGCATCGTCACGCTCACCATCCCGCAGGTAGGTGTCTATCTGCAAGACGCCTCAGGTGGAATCCGCGTCAGCACACAACAGACAAACACCCTGCAAGTCGGCGATTCTGTCGAGGTGGTGGGTTTTCCGGCTCTGGGAGATTTCTCTCCGTACCTGGAGGAAGCCTCCTTCCGCCGGACGGGCGCCGGTATTGCGCCGACTCCGAAAAAGACCTCTGCTGAGGAAATCCTGCTCCGCGGGCGCGGTGACGGACGGGTGGTGGAAATGGAAGCCCGGCTCGTGCAAAGCGTCCCGCGTTCGGCGCATCCGAAACTCGTCCTTCAAGATGGCCCGATCGTTTTCACCGCCCATCTGGTGGGGCGAACGCCGGGGCTGACGCTGCGCGGACTTGAAGCGGGCAGCCTCCTGCGCTTGACCGGCGTGTGCGCCGTCCAAGGCGGGGAACGGCACGAACCCGAAGCCTTCCGCCTGCTCATCGCGCAGCCGACGGACATTCAACTGGTAAGCGCTCCCGCCTGGTGGTCTGCGCGCCATACGCTGATGTTGGCCGGCGGTCTCTCACTCCTGATCGCAATCGCCCTCGCTTGGGTCGGAGCGTTGCGTCGGCAGGTCCGCGCGCAAACCGAGGTCATTCGACAGAAACTCGAGGAGGGTAAGGCGTTCTCTGAGACGCTGGCCCGGGAGAAGAATCTGTTGACGACGCTCATTGACCACTTGCCGGACCATGTGTTTGTGAAGGACGAGGCCGGGCGTCTCCTCCTGAACAACCGCGCCCACGCCGAGTTCCACGGAATTCAACCCAAGGACTTCTTTCCCAGCCAGGTCCCCGCTGAATCGTCCCCGCCGGACAGTTGCCCGCGCATCCCCGAGTCGGACCAAAAGGTTCTGGAATCAGGCTTGGGCGTGTTCGATGTGGAAGAGTCCGTGAAGAAACAAAGCGGCGAGTCGCGCTGGCTGGCCACAACAAAAGTGCCACTGAAGGACAGCGCCGGGGCGATCGTCGGTCTGGTAGGCATCAGCCATGACATCACCGAGCGCAAGCGGGCCGACGCGGAACTGGAAGGCATGCACCGAAAACTGGTGCTTGCCTCCCATCAGTCCGGCATGGCCGAAGTGGCGACGAGCGTTCTTCACAACGTGGGCAACGTGCTCAACAGCGTCAACGTGTCGGCCGGCGTCGTCTTCGAGAAAATGCGGGAGTCCCGCGTCCGCAATATTGCCCGGGTGGCAACCTTACTGGCCGAACACGAAGCGGACTTGGCTGGCTTTCTCACTCAAGATCCCCGCGGACGCCAAATCCCTCGGTACTTGAAACAACTGGCGGAACACTTGGACGAAGAACACGCCGTGATCGTCCGGGAGATCGAGTCGCTCACCCACAACGTTGAGCACATCAAAGAGATTGTCGCCATGCAACAGAGCTACGCCCGCGTGGGCGGCATGGTGGACCTGGTGCCCGTCAACGAGTTGGTCGAGGATGCCCTGCGCATGAACGAAGGCGCGCTGACCCGCCACGCCGTGCAGGTCGCCCGCGAATACCCGACTGGCCGGCTGGCCGCCATTGCGGTCGAGCGGCACAAGGTGCTGCAAATCCTGGTGAACCTGATTCGCAACGCCAAATACGCCTGTGATGAATCCGGCCGGCCGGACAAGCGGATGATTGTCCGCGTCACAACCGATACCGAATGGGTCCGGATTGCCATTGCGGACAATGGCGTGGGAATTGCCCCGGAGAACATGACCCGCCTCTTCCAACACGGGTTCACCACGCGCAAGGGCGGGCACGGCTTTGGATTGCACAATGCCGCGCTGGCGGCCCAAGACCTCGCCGGATCCCTCGCTGCGCACAGCGATGGACCGGGCAAAGGCGCCACTTTCACTTTGGAACTGCCCCTCCCCGCCCCGCGGCCTTGACGGGCCGTTTCAGGAATCGCGAGGAAGCCGTATCCTCGTCGCCATTCAACAACCCGCTCGTTGTCCTTTTCAGCAAATGCGTGTTGCCAGGGACCCTTGACTGGCGGCACCACCGGCTCACGAAGTTCACTTTCGCCGCACCACCGTGTCGCGTTGCGCCCAGTCGGGATTCTGCTCCGCGTAGTCGAGCGTGTAATGCAGGCCGCGGCTCTCCGGTCGCATGAGTGCACATTGCACGATGAGCTCCGCCACCGTCGCAATGTTGCGCAACTCCAGCAGATCACCTGTGACGATGAAATTCCAGTAGTACTCGTGGATTTCCTGCTGGAGGTTCGCGAGCCGCGCCTGCGCGCGTTGGAGGCGCTTGGTCGTGCGCACGATGCCCACGTAATCCCACATGAGGCGGCGGATTTCGTCCCAGTTGTGCGAAACCACCACCATTTCGTCGGCGTTGCTGGCATTGCCGGATTGCCAGTCGGGAATCTTGAAGTCGGGTGGCGGCAGCGGACGTTTCGCCATGTGCTGCGCGGCCCGATGGGCACACACGACGGCTTCCAAAAGCGAATTGCTCGCCAGTCGATTCGCGCCATGCAGACCCGTGCAGGAGACTTCACCCACAGCGTAAAGCCCGGCGATGTCCGTTTCGCCGTCCACGGTCGTCACCACGCCACCGCATTGATAATGCGCCGCCGGCACGACCGGAATCGGCTCCTTGGTAATGTCCATCCCGTAGCCCAGGCAGGTTTGATAGATGTTCGGGAAGCGCTCAATGATGAACCGCGCCGGCTTGTGCGTGATGTCCAGCCACACGTGGTCGGCGCCGCTCTTCTTCATCTCGCTGTCAATCGCGCGGGCCACGATATCGCGCGGGGCCAGCGATTTCAGCGGATGCACGCTGTCCATGAACTCCGCTCCGGCCAGGCTTTTCAGCACCGCCCCCTCGCCGCGCACGGCTTCGCTGATGAGAAACGACTTGGCCTTCGGATGGTAAAGACAGGTCGGGTGAAACTGGATGAACTCCATGTTCGCCACCGCCGCGCCAGCGCGATACGCCATCGCCACACCATCGCCCGTCGCGATGTCGGGATTCGTCGTGTAGAGGTAAACCTTGCCGCAGCCGCCGGTGGCCAGCAGCGTCACGGGGGCGGCGAAAGTCTCGACCGTCCCGGTTTGCTTGTCGAAGACGTAAGCGCCGAGGCAACGGTTCTCGCCCACGTAGCCGAGTTTCTGGCTCGTGACGAGGTCAATCGCCAGGTGGTTTTCAAAGATGGTGATATTCGGTTGCTGGGCAGCCGCGTTCAGCAGCGCCCGCTCGATCTCACGCCCGGTAATGTCCTTCGCGTGCAGGATGCGGCGTTTCGAGTGCCCGCCTTCCCGGCCCAGGTCCAGTTCTTTGCCGCCGTCCTCCCCCGGCGCCTCGCGCTCGGAGAACTTCGTGCCCAGTTCGATCAACTCCGCAATGCGCGCCGGCCCATCCTCGACGATCTGCCGCACGGCGGCTTCCTTGCAGAGCCCGGCACCAGCCGTGAGGGTGTCTCGCACGTGCAACTCGAACGAATCCTCCTTGCTCGTGACGGCCGCGATGCCGCCTTGCGCGTAGTTCGTGTTCGACTCGGCGCGGTTCTTTTTGGTGACGATGGCCACGCGCCCGTGCGGGGCCGCCTTCAGCGCGAAGAACAAGCCCGCAATCCCGCTGCCGAGGACGAGGTAGTCGAATTGTTTCATCCACGAAGACGATGGCCCGGAACGCGCCGCGAAGCAATTCCCGGTTGGGACGAGCCGCGGGACAGTTGACAGCGGGCAAACGTGATCCATTCTTCCCGGCATTCGCCATGAAGACCAAGTTGACAACACATTCGACGTCGCTCCTGACTCACCCGATTCTGGTGCTCGCTCTCATGCTCCTGTCGGGCGCTGTCCTCCAAGCCCAGCCGCGGGATGTCGCCCGGTTGTTCGAAGCCAACTGTGCCAGTTGCCACGGTTCGGACCTTAAAGGCGGGCAGACCGACAGCCTGCTTGATGAAGTGTGGAAGCACGGCAACGGCGACGACGAGACGCTGTTCCGCATCATCCGCGACGGCGACGAACCCAATGGCATGCCGCCAATGAAGGGCGACATCAACGATGCCGAGGTTCGCGCGTTGGTCGTGTTCATCCGCGAGAAGGCGACGGAGGCGAAACGCACACAAACGGCTTTCGTCAAACCCAGCGAGGACCAGGTCGTGAAGAGCCGCGAGCACAGCTTCCGGCTGAAGACGGTGGCGGAGGGTTTTTCGACGCCGTGGTCGGTGGCCTGGCTGCCGGATGGGCGAATGCTGGTCACGGAGTTGCCAGGCTCACTGCGAGTGGTGGAGCACGGCAAGTTGAAGCCAGCACCGGTGGCCGACACGCCCCGCGTGCGCGCCAAAGGCCAGGGCGGCTTGATGGAGGTGGCGCTGCATCCGAATTTCGCCAGCAACGGCTGGATTTACCTCGCCTACACCGAAGCGGGCACCAACTCTGAGACTCGGGACGGCGGCATGACCACAGTCGTGCGCGGCCGGCTCAAAGACAATCGCTGGACCGACGAGCAGAACATCTGGCGCGCACCGCTTTGGAGCTTCCGCGATGGCGGCGTGCATTTCGGTTGTCGGTTGGTGTTCGATAACGCCGGCCACCTGTTCTTCGCGCACGGGGAGCGCGGGCGGATGCACGACGCCCAGGACCTCACGCGTCCGAACGGCAAGGTGCATCGCGTCTTTGACGACGGTCGCATCCCGCCGGACAATCCGTTCGTCGGCGCATCAAACGCCGTCGCTTCGATCTGGAGTTACGGGCATCGCAACCCGCAGGGTTTGGATCGGCATCCCGTCACGGGCGAGTTGTGGTCCACGGAGCATGGTCCGCGCGGTGGCGACGAGTTGAATCTTGTTCAAAAGGGCCGCAACTACGGCTGGCCGATCATCACCTACGGCATGAATTACAACGGCACGCCCATTACTGCACTGACCGCAAAGGAAGGGCTGGAGCAGCCGGTCATCCACTGGACGCCGTCCATCGCGGTGTGCTCAGCGCGCTTTTACCGCGGCGATAAGTTTCCGCGCTGGAAGAACCAGCTCTTCGTGACCGCGCTGGCGCAGGAGGAACTGCGGCGTGTCGTGCTTGACGGCCATCGCGTCGTCGAACAGGAGGTTGTCTTCAAGGACATCGGCAGGGTGCGCGATGTGGCGAGCGGCCCGGATGGATTGCTCTACGTCGTCTTGAACAAGCCGGACAAGGTGGTGCGGCTGGAGCCGGCGACAGAGTGAAAGCTGACGCGGGCTTGGGAGCGCGGACAGCCTTGTCCGCGAGTGATGCCGCGTGCACTTGCACAGGCGGACATGGCTGTCCGCGCTCCTGGCGCGTTTTAGCGGTTGGTAGGCTGAGGGCCTTCACGCTGATCGAACTGCTCGTCGTCATCGCGATCATCGCGATCCTGGCCGCGCTGCTGTTGCCGGCACTGACTCGTACCAAACGCCTTGCCCATCGCACGGCCTGCCTCTCGCAACTCCGGCAACAAGGCGTCGCCTGGCGCATCTTCGTGGACGAACACGACGGGCGCTTTCCAGACCGACGCGACCTGAAGGACAGTTTGCCCGGCGGCTACAAGCCGTGGTCCACCTGGCCGCCAAGCGATCCCCGCGCCGGCTGGGCGGCGGTCGTCTTGAGCAATGAACTCCGCTCGGCAGAACTCTGGGTCTGCCCGTCCGCGCAGCGAGCCACCTTCGCCAATGTGGACCAAGTCTGGCAGGCAGCAGGCACAGCCAGCAATTCGCCCGTCGTGCGTTACTGGATGTGGCGGTTCGATCGGAAAGACGACCCAGTGACGCTCGACAACTTCTGGGGGCGCACCGAGGCGGACTGTGTCTCGTCTTTGCGCGTGGCAAACAACCCGAACGCTGGCGTGCCAAACGGGCCGTCAGAGGTGGAACTCACCGTGGACGTCTACTTCCCAAGCACCGTGCCGAGTCTTCCCTCGGAGCTGCGCGGGCGCAGCGCACATCCGGGTGGGCGCAATCGCCTGATGCTGGACGGCCACGGTCACTATTTTCGCGACCGCCGCACGCCGGGGAATTGAACTTCAATCCTCCGCGAACAGGTATTCCAGATCTGCCTTCGAGAGGCTGCGGGCGAAGCCTTCCTCACCGAGCACGTCGGCAATCGTCTGCGCCTTGCTCTGCTGCAGCTCCCAAATCTTTTCCTCGACGGTTCCGGGCGCGATGAGCCGGTAGGCGTTCACAGTCTGGGTCTGACCGATGCGATGCGAACGGTCAATAGCCTGCGCCTCGACGGCCGGATTCCACCACGGATCGTAGAGGATCACGTAACTGGCCGAGGTCAGATTCAAACCCGTGCCCGCGGCGCGGAGGCTGAGCAGGAACACGCCCGGGCTCGGGTCGTTCTGGAACGCGGCCACCACTTCCTGCCGGTCCTTCGTCTGCCCGGTGAGCATGTGGGTCTTGATCTGATGCGCGAGGCATTCCTTCTCCAGCAGTTGGAGCATCTGCACGAACTGCGAGAAGACGAGCACCTTCTGGC
>CAZWJC010000194.1:0-13858 GCA_964634255.1 uncultured Verrucomicrobiota bacterium
CCACGGGCGATCCCAAGTTCAAGGAGCGCGCGGATTACATGGTGAAGGAGCTGAAAGAGGTCCAGGACAAGCGCGGCAACGGTTACCTCGGCGCGATCACGGATGACAAGGGCATGGACGGCGAAACGATCTTCCAACGCGTGGCCAGCGGCGACATCCGCTCCGGCGGCTTCGACCTGAACGGCATGTGGTCGCCGTGGTACACGTTGCATAAGACCTACGCCGGCTTGCGCGATGCCTATCGCTTCACCGGCAACAAGACGGCGCTGGAACTGGAGATCAAATACTCCGAATGGGCCGAGCGGTTGCTGGCCAGGATGACGGACGCGCAAGTCCAGCGCATGTTGAACACCGAGTTCGGCGGCATGAACGAAATCTTCGCCGATCTCTACGCCGACACGGGCGACAAACGCTGGCTGGAGCTTTCCTACAAGTTCGAGCATCACGCCTTCACCGATCCGCTGAAACGTCATCAGGATCGGCTCGGCGGCCAGCACGGCAACACGCAAGTGCCGAAGATGATCGGTTCGCTCGCGCGCCACGCTTACGTGGGCGATCCGGGCGATGGTTGGGCCGCGAGCTTCTTCTGGGATCGCGTGGTGCAGCATCACAGCTACGCCACGGGCGGGCACGGCAAGGACGAGTATTTCGGCGAGCCCGACAAGCTGGACGAGCGGGTGGACGGCCGCACCGCCGAGACCTGCAACGTCTATAACATGATCAAGATGACGCGGACGATGTTCGCCCTGCGGCCCGACGCGCATTACGCCGACTTCCACGAGCGCGCGCTGTTCAATCACATCCTGGCGTCGCAAGACCCGACGGACGGCTGGGTGTGCTACATGGTGCCGGTGGGCCGCGGCGTGCAGCACGAATATGAGCAGAACATGCTGGACGGCGGATTCACGTGCTGCACCGGTTCGAGCATGGAAAGCCACGCGCTCCACAACCATGGCATTTACTATGAATCCGGCGACAAGCTGTGGGTGAATCTTTACGCGCCTTCGACTGCCGAGTGGACGTCGGTCGGCGTGAAGCTGGAGATGCAGACGGATTTCCCCGAGGGCGAATCGGCCACGTTGAAGCTTTCGCTTGCGTCGCCAGAGGATTTCACCCTCGCGTTGCGCCGGCCGTATTGGGTGGGAACGAATTTCAACGTGACGGTCAATGGCGAAGCGGTAGCGCCGGAACTTCTTGCCGCGCCGCGTGAAGGTTGGGGACGCCGCGGTGCGCCTGCACCGGTGGCAAAGGTCGGTTCGTATGTCGAACTCAAGCGCACGTGGAAGACTGGCGACACCATCGCCGTCAGTTTACCGAAGACCCTCCGGCTGGAGACGATCCCTGACAACCCGCGTCGCGTGGCGCTGATGTGGGGGCCGCTGGTGCTGGCGGGCGACCTCGGTCCGGAGCCGGAGGAAGGCCCGGGCAAGCGGGGTCGCGGCGCGATGAGTATGGAGGATGTGCCTGTGTTCGTGGCCGCCGAGCGGCCCGTGGCCGACTGGCTGAAGCCGGTCGCTGAAAAGCCTGGCTGTTTCCGCACGGATGGCGTGGGCCGGGATCGCGACGTGGAATTCGTCCCGTTCTACCGGCTGCATCGCCGCACCTACGCGGTCTACTGGGACCTGTTCACCCCGCAGGAATGGGACAAGCGCTCCGCCGAGATTGCCGCTGCGCGCGAGAAGCAGCGCAAGTTGGAAGCCGCCACGGTGGGCTTTGTGCAGCCCGGCGAAATGCAGGCCGAGCGCGACGCGAACATGCAGGGCGAGGACACGTCGCCGGATCGTTTGATGGGCCGCGCCGGGCGTCGCGGCAAGAAGTGGTTCTCGTTCGACTTGCCGGTAGATGCCGCGCGGCCGATGGCGCTTGTGGTGACCTACAACTCTGATGAGTGGCAGGAGCGCACGTTTGAGATTCTGGTGGACGGCACGCGCGTGGGCGAGCAGACCGTCGAGCGCCGCGGCGCGTTGCGGTTCTTCGACGTCGAGTACGCGATTCCCGCCGAGCTGGTCAAGGACAAGCAGAAGGTCACGGTGAAATTCCAGGCCACCCAGGGCAAGGAGATCGCCTGCGTGTTCGGTTTGCGGATGATCCGGGCCGACTCGGAGCGATGAGCAGGCCTTGTCCAGGGTGCAGTCGCCAAGTTTGATGAGCCTGGCAACCTCTAATTGCGGCAGACTTTACCGACAAACATCGAAGCGGCGAGATTCGGCAGGCGACAAGCACCGAGCTGGAGCCTGAGTGAATCGCTGCCCAGCATCCCGGCTTGAAGGGGCAAACACCCGCCTTTCCCGCGCCTCAGAGCGGTTGTATGTCCAAAGCTCGTAGTTCGCCGGAAGTATGGGTAGAAGTTGACGGATGCCAGTAGATCCAAAGCGTCGGTTCGATGATTCAGCCGCGGCACAGCAGCGGTTTCTTTCCCTATTCCTGCGGAGTGAGCGTGAAATTTTCCGGTATGTCGCCGCGCTGGTGCCGAACGTTGCGGATGCGGAGGACATCGTTCAGCAGACGGCCATGGCGCTCTGGGAGAAGTTCGACGCCTATGATCCGGCTCAGCCGTTTACGCCTTGGGCCTGCCGGTTTGCACTGAACAAGGCCCGGCAGTGGATCGAGCGGCGGCAACGCTGGCAAATCCTGCTGGAGCGCGGTTTGGCCGAGGAACTGGCGCAGCGGCGGCAGGAGTTGCAGCCCGAGTCTGAACACCGGCTGAAGCACCTGGAGGCTTGTGTTGGCAAGCTGTCTTCGGAGCACCGGGCGTTGATCGAGGGATATTACTACGAGCGGAGCGACGTCGAGTCCCTGGCCAGGCGCTCCGGCCGAACCGTGGCAGCAACCTACAAGTTGCTTCAACGCGTCCGACATTTGCTCCAGCTTTGCGTGGAGCGCCAGGCAAACCCGGAGGCGGTGTGAGATTGAGCTTTCCATCCCCCGAGTTTGACGACGCAGTGGCCGCCGTATGCCATGGTGCGTTGACGGAAACCGAGGCGCGAGTCTTGAACGAGTTATTGCGGAGCGACCCGGTCGCCCGGGACGAGTACTTGCTGCGGGTCGAGATTCACAGTCGGCTGGCATCTGAACCGGACGCGTTTTCGATTGAGACGCAGGCTGCCGAGGGTTGCCGGCTGCCCGAGTCCCGCATCGGCTTGGGCGACCGCCTTAGCATTTTCGCTCCGCCCCCATCTGCACCGACGACCCGCAGGCGAGCGCTGCAGGTGCTGGCGTTGGCGGCGTGCCTCGCGCTCACCGCTGCGGGCGTGTGGAGTCTGTGGTTCCGTCAATCTGCGACGCGGTCCGGCACCACTAGCAACGCCGTCGCCATGCTGACCCGCGCCGTGGACCCACAATGGGCGCCGAGCACCGGTCCGCTGCGTGTCGGGAGCGCCTTGGAACCGGGCTCACTGCGGCTGGAGTCTGGCCTGGCGCAGGTGGTGTTTTACAGTGGCGCGCGGGTGGTAATCGAAGGGCCCGCCGAGCTGAAGCTGGTTTCGCCGAACGAGGCCGTCTGTCTGAGCGGACGGCTGCTCGCAGAAGTGCCGCAACCAGCGCGCGGTTTTCGGCTGAAGACTGATCGCCTCAACGTGGAGGACCTTGGGACCGCGTTTGGCGTGAACGTGTCTCCAGATCGGACCGAAGTGCATGTGTTCAAAGGCGAGGTGGAATTATTGCCCACAAAGGCGGTGAAGCAGTCGTTGAGTGAAGGCCAGGCAGCACTGGCTTTGGGGAGTGCTCCGCCCCAGCTCATGGCGGCGAACGCGGACGTCTTCACACCCTTGTTTGAATTCCAGCAGCGCTCGCTGGCCTCGGAGGCATACCGCTATGAGCAGTGGCAGTTCGCAAACGCGCGGCTCAACCAGGACCCGTCGCTGCTGGTGCATCTGGATTTCCAGGACTTCATTAGCCCGGACTGGCCGTTGCGGAACGCCGCAGAGCGAAACCGCACTGTGCCAGAGGCGACGATTGTGGGCTGCCAGCGCGGCGAAGGCCGGTGGCATGAGAAGCAAGCCCTGGAGTTCCAGACCGTCAACGACCGCGTGCGCCTGGCCGTGCCGGGCGAGTTCCAGGCTTTGACGCTCTCGGCTTGGGTGCGCGTCAAGGGTTTGGATCGGCAGTTCAACTCGCTGTTCATGTGCGATGGGTTCGAGTCAGGTACGATTCACTGGCTGATTCGTAGCGATGGCCTGCTGGGGCTCACGGTGTTTGGCCCAAGCGTCGGCAATTACCAGATTCTGGCAAGCCCTCCCGTGCTCACGCTGGACCGACTTGGCATGTGGACGCATTTGGCCGTGGTCCTCGACGGGAAAGCCAGACAAGTCGTCCACTACGTCAACGGAGTGCCGATCGCGCGGCTGGAACTGAGACTCGGGCCGCCCTATCGGCTCGGGCCCGTCGAACTGGGGAACTGGAACGCACGCAGCGGGCCGAACGCCCCGCCGTCGTTGATCCGAAATCTGAGCGGGTCACTGGATGAGTTCGAGCTGTTTGGTCGTGCCTTGACTGACGCTGAGATCCGCGAGCGCTATGCTCAGGGTAAGCCCGAGATGTGATATGACGCTCAGTCCACGTATCCGCAGGGTTTGCGCGGGGCACCGTTCAATCGCTCACGCGCGGCTCACTTTAAGTGCGCCGTAGTCCTTCGAGGCACGATCTGCGGCACAGCAGTGACAGGGTGACTTTTTGAAATGCACGATAGCATGGGGTGGTTGAGAGTAATCCGACAGAACTACGAAGAAAGGCGATTATGAAAAAGACAGGAATGCTCCTGATGGGCGGTGTGCTCGGACTTCTGGCATTGGACGTTCAGGCGACCGAGATCACGGGCGTGTGGAAGGGCGAATTCGACTCGCAGATCGGTTTGCAGAAATACACGTTTACGTTCAAGCAGGACGGCACCAACATCACGGGCAAAGCACACTCGGTAGTGAATGAACGAACGCGCGAAGCGGAGCTGAAAGAGGGCAGGATCACTGGCGACACGCTGAATTTTGTGGAGATGCTCAGCTTCCAGGGCAACGACCTGCGCATTCGCTACACCGGCAAGGTTGGCACCAACGAAATCGCATTCACCCGCGAGGTGGGTGAGTTTGCCAAGGAAGAGTTCAAGGCCACGCGGATTGAAGCCGGAGTAGCGGAGACCGCCGCGACCAAAGCTCCTGCTGCGACCGGCGGCGATCGTCCCCGGCGTGGGCCGGGCGGCTTCGGCGGGCCGATCGTGCTCGGCCCGGACGACAAACCGGCCTTCGAGGATCCGCCCGCAGGGATTGACAAGAAGCGCGAGGATGTTCCGCACGGCAAGTTGGAGATGATCGAATACGAGTCCAAGACCGTGGGTGCCACGCGCAGGATGCAGGTCTATACGCCGCCGGGTTACTCGAAAGACAAGAAATACCCCGTGCTCTACCTCCTGCACGGCATCGGTGGCGACGAAACGGAATGGCAGCGGTTCGCCCATCCGGACGTGCTGCTGGACAACCTGATCGCCGACGGCAAGGCAGTGCCGATGATCATTGTTATGCCCAACGGCCGGGCGCAAAAGAACGACCGTGCCGAGGGTAACGTCTTCGCCGCGGGGCCGGCTTTCGCAAATTTTGAGTGCGACCTGCTCGCTGACGTGATTCCCACGATTCAATCACGTTACAGCACCTTCACCAACCGCGAGAACCGCGCGTTGGCAGGCCTCTCCATGGGCGGCGGCCAGTCACTCAACTTCGGGTTGGCACACCTCGATACTTTCGCGTGGGTCGGCGGGTTTTCGTCGGCGCCAAACACCAAGCCTCCGGCGGAACTTCTGCCCGATCCGGCGGCCGCAAAGGACAAGCTGAAGCTGCTCTGGCTTTCATGCGGCAACAAGGACGGGCTGATCGGGATCAGCCAGGGCGTGCATGGATACCTGAAAGAGAACGGCGTGCTGCACGTCTGGCACGTGGATGGGAACGGCCATGATGCGACTCATTGGAGAAACAACTTATGGCTGTTCGCGCAGAGGATCTTCCGCTAGACGCGCAATCCGACCCATCGCATGAAAACTCTGCTCTTGTGCCTCGCCGCGCTTTGCGTTGTCGGGATGACTGTCGCAACCGCCGAATCGCAGAAGACGGCGTCGAATCCAATCATCCACGCCGACGTGCCGGACATGGTGATGATTCGGGTGGGCGACACCTACTACATGAGCAGCACCACCATGCACATGAGTCCGGGGCTGCCGATCATGAAATCCAAGGACCTCGTGAACTGGCAGTTGGTGAGCTACGCCTACGACATCCTTGACGACGTTGATGAGCTGAATCTCAACAACGGCAAGCGCACCTACGGACAAGGCTCGTGGGCCAGCAGCCTGCGCTATCACAATGGCACGTTCTACGCCACGACTTTCGCCCAGACCACGGGGAAGACTTATGTCTTTACGACCAAAGACATCGAGAACGGTCCTTGGAAGGTGTCTTCCTTCAAGCCAATGCTGCACGACCACTCGTTGTTCTTCGACGATGACGGCCGTGTTTACATGATTTACGGTGGCGGGAACCTTCGACTGGTTGAACTGAAGGAGGATCTGACGGGGCTCAAGCCCGGCGGGTTTGACCACGTCGTCATCACCAATGCCAGCGCGGTTTCCGGCACCAACATCGGCCTGCCAGCAGAGGGTTCACAGCTCTTCAAGGTCAACGGTAAGTACTACTTGTTCAACATCACCTGGCCGCGCGGTGGGATGCGCACGGTCATCATCCATCGCGCCGACAAGATCGCCGGTCCGTACGAGGGCCGCGTAGGTTTGCAGGACAAGGGCGTGGCGCAGGGCGGACTGATTGATACGCCGCAGGGTGACTGGTATGCGTACCTGTTTCAGGACCACGGGGCAGTAGGCCGCATTCCTTACCTCGTGCCAGTCGAATGGAAGGACGGCTGGCCGGTGTTGGGCGTGGAGGGCAAAGTGCCGGATGTGTTGAAGCTGCCTGCCGGCAAAGGCCTCATTCCGGGCGTCGTGGCCTCGGACGAATTCGACCGTAAACCCGGCGAGCCGGCCCTGCCGCTTGTCTGGCAGTGGAATCACAATCCGGATAACAAGCTCTGGTCCTTGACTCAGCGTCCCGGTTTCTTGCGACTGACCACCGCGCGCGTTGATGCCAACTTCCTAAACGCGCGGAACACGCTCACGCAGCGGACGATCGGCCCGGAGTGTTCAGGGACGACCTGCTTGGACGTGAGCAACCCGAAGGACGGCGATATCGCTGGGCTTGCCCTCTTGCAGAAGCAGTACGGCCTCGTCTGCGTCAAGATGGAAGGCGGCACGAACTTCGTCGTGATGGTCAGCGCCAAGTCCGGCTTACCGGTGGAAGTGGAAAAGGTCCCATTGCTCCAGAAGACTGTCCATCTACGAGCCGAATGCGATTTCAAGAATCTCGCGGACACGGCTCGCTTCGCTTACAGCCTTGATGGCAAGTCCTGGACGCCCATCGGCAGTCCGTTGAAGATGAGCTACACGTTGCCCCACTTCATGGGCTACCGCTTCGGCCTGCTCAACTACGCCACGAAGACAGCGGGCGGCTTTGCGGATTTCGATTACTTCCACGTCAGCGACAGAATCTCCACCGCGAATTGACGAACCGCTCGTTCAATCCACACCGGAACCAACTCAGAGAACCCAGCGACCAAAAGCCAAGTCACACAATGAAAACGCAACTCCACCTCCTCGCGCTTGCTTCCATCCTGTCGGGCCAGCTTGGCCTGGCCCAAACCAACGAGTCGGCGGTTGAGGACTTCAAGCCGTCTTCGCTGAACCAGTCCGGCAAACAGTATCCCCAAGTCAACTCCGAGAGACGCGTCCGGGCTCGCGTCATCGCACCGCAGGCCCAAAGCGTCGCGCTCCAATTCTTGGGTGCAGCGACGTACCCCCTGACCAAAGGCGACGACGGCGCGTGGGTCGGGGTCACGCGGCCCCAGGACGAAGGTTTCCATTACTATCAGCTCGTGATTGACGGCGCCGGCGTGCCCGATCCCGGCAGCCTGTATTTCTACGGCGGCAGCCGCTGGGGCAGCGGTGTCGAGGTCCCCGCTGTGGACCAGGATTTCTATGCGCTCAAGAACGTGCCGCATGGTCAGTTGCGGCAGACGCTCTACTATTCAAAGAGCGCCGACGCGGTGCTCCGGTGCTTCGTTTACACTCCACCGGATTATGAGAAGGACCTGAGTAAGCGCTATCCGGTGTTGTATCTGCAACATGGCGGCGGGGAGGATGAGACTGGTTGGGGCAGCCAAGGGCACGCGGGCCGGATCATGGACAACTTGATCGCCAACGGCAAAGCCAAGCCCTTCATCATCGTGATGGCCAACAGCTATGTGCCCGGCGCAAGTGTTCCGAGTCCCGGAGGCGGCCCCGGGCGACGTGCGTTCGACTTCAGTGCGTTCGCGCGCGTTCTCACGGACGATCTGATCCCCTTCGTTGATGCCAACTTCCGCACGCTAAGTGATCAGCCGAATCGCGCCATGGCTGGCCTTTCCATGGGCGGCATGCAGACCCGAACGATTACCCTCGCCAACCTGGACAGATTCTCTCACATCGGCGTTTTCAGTGGCGGCAGCATCGCAACGTCGAACATCACCGACATCGCCGCCTTCAAGGAAAAGGTCAAGGTGGTGTTCGTCAGTTACGGGAGCCGTGAGCTGGGTGGCAATCGCGAAGGTGGGCGTGGCGGGTTCGGCGGCGACCCCAAGGCAAATACCGAAACGCTCAAAGCAGTGGGGATAAACAGCTACTTCTATGTCTCTCCCGACACGGGACACGAGTGGCAGTCCTGGCGGCGCAGCCTCCACGCGTTCGCGCAGTTGCTCTTCCAAAACCAGCCCGCTGAGTTTCAGTCCTCGCACCAAATGACCGGCACCAGTCCGGCAACACCCGCCGCCAGTGCCGCCACGCCTGCCAGTCAGCCTGCTTCAACTGGTATCACCGGCACTTGGAAAACCGATTTCGACTCGCAGATCGGTCACCAGTATTACACCTTCGCGTTCAAGCAGGACGGCGCGAAGTTGACCGGGAAGGCCAACTCGGAAGTCGGCGACCGCAAGCGCGAAGCCGATCTGCTGGAGGGCAAGGTGGACGGCGACAAGATCTCGTTCGTCGAGCTGCTGAGCTTCCAGGACAACCAGATTCGCATCACCTACACGGGCAAGGTCTCCGCCGGCGGGAACGAGATCAAGTTCACCCGTGAGGTCGGCGAATTCGCCAAGGAAGACATCGTGGCCAAGCGCGAGGGGGCGGTTTCCTCGGCCACCACGCCAGCTACGAGCGCAACGACTGGCTCCATCATCCGGATCAAAGCCGGTAAATTCGAGCCGGTCAAAGATGCTGACGGCAACGTCTGGCTGGCCGATCAGGGCTTCGAGGGCGGCCAAACCATCGAAAGGCCAGACATCCAGATTGCCAACACGAAGAGTCCCGACCTCTATCGGTCAGAGCACTACAGCATGGACTCGTTTTCCTGGGCGTTACCCAACGGCAAATACGTGGTGAAGCTCCATTTCGCGGAAACCTTCGAGGGGATTACCGGCCCCAGCGAGCGCGTGTTCTCCTTCAATGTCCAAGGAAAGGAGTTCAAAGACTTCGACGTGTGGATGAAGGCTGGTGGATTCTTGAAAGCCTACGTGGAGACGGTGCCCGTCGAAGTCACCGACGGCAAGCTCAAGATCTCTTTCACCCCCAAGGTTGAGAATCCTCAAATCTGTGCCATCGAGATCATCCCGCAAGGCGCGGCAGAAGCCGGAGCGGCAGCGCCCGCCGCGAAAGTAATCCGGATCAAAGGGGGGAAATCCGAGCCGGTCAAAGACGCTGACGGCAACGTTTGGCTGGCCGATCAGGGCTTCGAGGGCGGCCAAACCATCGAAAGGCCAGACATCCAGATTGCCAACACGAAGAGTCCCGACCTTTACCGATCGGAGCACTACAGCATGGATTCGTTTTCCTGGGCGCTACCCAACGGCAAATACGTGGTGAAACTGCACTTCGCCGAAACCTTCGAGGGGATTACCGGCCCCGGCGAGCGTGTATTCTCGTTCAACGTTCAGGGGAAGGAGTTCAAGGACTTCGATGTGTGGGTGAAGGCTGGCGGATTTCTGAGGGCGTACATCGAAACGGTTCCGGTCGAAGTCACCGACGGCAAGCTCAAAATCACTTTCACTCCCAAGGTCGAGAACCCACAAATCTGCGCGATTGAAATCATTCCACCATCCGCTGCCGAAACCAGCGTGGTCGCTCCGGCTCCTGCTGCAAGCACGCCTTCCGCTTCCGCCGATACCCCGCCCGCACCGAGCGCTCCCACAGGCCCCATCGTGCTGCAGGTTGACGCGAGCAAAGTCACCGGCAAAGTCAGCCCCATGCTTTACGGTTTGATGACTGAGGAGATCAATTTCGCGTACGAAGGCGGGATATATGCCGAACTCATTCGCAATCGCTCGTTCAAAGCGGATGCGATCGTCCCAACGGTGACGCCCGAGACCTACGAGCCCGGGAAGTATCTTCCGGTCACCTTCAAGCCCGACACCCAGCCGAAGTTCTGGACTGCCATTGGTGGCGCTTCGATGGTGCTCGACACAAACACGCCGCTAAACGACTTCCTGAATGTGAGCCTCAAGCTCGACGCGTCGTCCGCCTCCGCAGCCTCTCCCGCCGGCGTGGCCAACGAAGGCTTCTGGGGAATTCCCGTAAAGCCCAAGACCACCTACACGGTTTCATTTTTCGCGAAGGCAGCCCCGGGTTTCGGCGGCCCGTTGACAGTCAGTCTGGAAAGCGCCGACGGCAAGACCACCTTTGCCAGCAGGACAATCTCAGGCCTGAGCAGTGATTGGAAGAAGTTCGAGACGAAGTTGACGACCACGAGCCTGACCGCGTCGAAAGACAACGTCTTCAAGCTCACGACGGCGACTCCGGGAACGCTCTGGCTGCAAAACGTCTCGCTCTTCCCACCCACTTACAAGAACCGCAAGAATGGCAACCGCGCCGACATCATGGAACTGCTGGCGGCCATGAAGCCGAAGTTCCTCCGCTTCCCCGGCGGGAATTATCTAGAGGGCAATGCCTTCAACCAGCGTTTCATCTGGAAGGAAACCCTCGGCCCGGTCGAACAGCGTCCCGGCCATCCCAGTTGCTGGGGCTACTGGTCCACCGACGGCATGGGCTTGCTGGAGTTCGCTGAGTGGTGCGAGGACCTCGACATGGAGCCGATTCTCGGCGTGTTTGCCGGCTACTGTCTCGGTCGCGGCGGCGTCATTCCGGCGGGCCCGAAGCTCGAGCCCTACGTGCAGGAAGCGCTCGAGGAAATCGAGTATCTCATTGGTGACGCCAAGACGACCAAATGGGGCGCACGCCGCGCGAAGGATGGACACCCGAAGCCGTTCAAGATGCAGTACGTGGAAGTCGGCAACGAAGACTGGTTTGATCGCAGCGGCAGCTACGACGGTCGCTTTGCGCAATTCTACGACGCGATCAAGGCGAAGTATCCACACCTGAAAGTCATTTCCTCGTGGGGCTATGAACAGCCCGCAAACGGAGCGGTGAAGAGCCGCACGCCGGATTTGGTGGACGAACATTTCTATCGCAACATGGAAGAGATGATGGCGCAGGCGTTCCGGTACGACACCTATTCGCGGACGAATCCCACCAAGATCTTCTGTGGTGAATGGGCCACACGTGTCGGATCGCCCACTCCGAACATGTCCGGCGCGCTCGGCGACGGCGCGTGGATGACCTGTATGGAACGCAATTCCGATATCGTTCTCTTGTCCTGCTATGCGCCGCTCTTCGTCAATGTCAGCAAACTCGAAGGGCAAGGCCGGTCGATGCAGTGGTCTTCGGACCTGATTGGCTATGACGCGCTCACGAGCTACGGCTCCCCTTCCTATTACGCCCAGAAGATGTTCAGCACGATGCACGGCGACGAGATTCTCGCCACGGACTCGCAGAACATTCCCACCCGAATGTGGGAGCGGCGCGGTCGCGGTGGCGCTGTGGGTGCCACCCAACAGATACGGGAAGTGTTCTTTGACGCCACACGCGACACCAAGAGCGGGAATCTCTACTTGAAGGTCGTAAATACGTCCGCGACGTCGCAGCGGATCAACGTCCAGATCAACGGGGCGAAGTCCATTGCATCGAAAGGCGAAGCGGTGGTCCTTGCGGCCAAGAAGCTGGACGACACCAACTCCATCACCGAGCCGAGCAAGGTTGTCCCGCGTACGGAGACGTTGAGTGGTTTGGGCGCGAGTTTTGCCCGCGACTATCCGCCGTTCTCCGTCACGGTGCTGAAGTTCAAGACCAAGTGAATTCCCACAACCGAGGACTGACTTCAATTCATGAACTCGTTCATAGCGATCCGAAACGCGCAGGGTAGCCTACTCATGGCGGCGCTGCTGGTCGGTGGTGCGGCTGCCTGGTCCGCCGACCAACCCACGCTCAAGGGCGCCTACAAAGACCATTTCCAGATCGGCGCGGCCATCAACCGCACGATCGCGATGAATGCCGCAGTCCGTGCCGACAATGTTCGTCGAAACCAGCAACAGGTCGAGAAGGACATTGCCCTCGTCAAGGAACAGTTCAACCAGGTTTCTCCAGAAAACGATCTGAAGTGGCTGCTCATTCATCCGCGACCCGGGCCCGACGGCTACGACTTCGGACCGGCGGACGCTTTCGTTAACTTCGGTCTGAGCAACAAGATGCATCTCGTCGGGCACACCCTTGTCTGGCACGCCCAGATGCCCAACTGGGTGTTCGCCGGCACAAATCCGCCCCCGAACGTTACCATTGCTGCACCAACCGCCTTCGCGGACACGAATGCGCCGGGGACGAACCGGTTCGGGCGCGGGGGATCTGGTCGTGGGTTCGGTGGCGGTTTCTTTGGCCGATATACCGGACCACGAGCGTCCCGGGAGGAATTGCTCGAACGGATGCGCGATCACATCCATACCGTGGTTGGTCGTTACAAAGGGAAGATCAAGGTTTGGGATGTAGTGAATGAGGCCATCGCCGACGGTGGCACGAACATCCTGCGAAATTCACTTTGGTTTGAGATCATTGGACCAGATTACATCGCCAAGGCATTCCAATACGCTCATGAGGCAGACCCGGATGCCATCCTTCGCTACAATGACTACGGCTTGGAGAACGCCTCGAAGCGCCGCAAACTCGTCGAGCTGATCAAGTCGCTCCAAAAACAAAAGGTGCCGGTTCACGCCGTTGGCTCGCAGGCGCACGTCAACGTCTCGACGAGCTTCGAGACCATGGACCAGGCGTTGGCGGAAATGAAGACGCTCGGCTTGCCGATCCACATCACTGAACTCGACGTCACCGGCGCGCAAGGCGGCCAGCACAGCACCAGCGCCGATATCTCCGCCAATGCCACGATGAGCCAAGGCGGTTTGGTGAGTGACGCGGACCGTAAACAGGCTGAGGCGTATGCAGGCATCTTCCGGGCGTTCATCAAGCACCGTGACGTCGTGAAGATGGTCACGTTCTGGGGTGCGAACGACGAGGTTTCCTGGCGCGCCCAAGGCCGCCCGCTGCTGTTCGATGGAGACAACCAACCCAAACCGGCCTTCAACGCTGTCATTGCAGAAGCGCGGAGAGGAGCAGCGATTGAGTAGGCGGCACATCGGGCACGTGGATGAGAACGCTCATCACGTGATGCATTGGCGGAAATGCCTAATGACTCCGGGCAGAAGACCCTTCGGCAATCCGCGGAACCAGCCGCAGGGGACACCGGTAGCATGAGATGAGTAGCCGGTGGTGCGGTCCATCTCTGCTCCACGCGCGGAGACGCAGGATATCTAGTCGGTCCTGAAAAACGGTTTTCAGAAGCGGTGGTGAGTAGGCGCGTTTGGG
>CAZWJC010000195.1:0-13752 GCA_964634255.1 uncultured Verrucomicrobiota bacterium
ACGTCGTCGATTCGAGGACGACGAGGACACCCTTTTGCAGATGCGGGGCCATCGCCTTGCCGGTTTCGACGATGTAGGAGATGTCCGGCTCGCGGTTCTTGTTCAGGGGCGTAGGCACGCAGATGATGACGGCCTCGACTTCACGAATGCGGGCGAAATCCGCGCTGGCGCTGAATCGCCCAGCCTTCACCTGCTCGGCGACGGCGCTGGAGGGGATGTGGTGGATGTAACTCTGGCCGGCATTGAGCGCGGAGACTTTGGCTGCATCAATGTCGAGCCCCAAGACCGACACCTCAGAGCGCGCGAATTGGAGTGCGAGTGGCAGACCAACGTAACCCTGACCAATGATGGCAATTGTCATACTCTGATGATAGAAGTTAGGAGTTGGAAGCTGGGAGGAAAGCAAAAATAAGTGGAAACCCCGAAATCGTTAGCCAGTCTTGGTGAACGGGAGTAGGCCCCATCCACAGCGTGTGCAAAGGGACGAAAATCGGAATCCTCCGGGGCGCGGCGACTGCGGAGGCGCTCCAACCCGTCCGTCTGGCGCGTTCAGACGCCGTTCCGACGAGTGGCCTGCCGGTCGCGCCGACACTGCGATCGTGCGCGCGCCGAACCGCCCGGTGGCGTAGCCGTCGATCAGCAGGGCCAGCAGCATCGCCGGCGGATACTCTGCTCGCTGCCGGGGCCGCGGGCGTTGACGTGGAAATGGTTCAGCGGCAGTTGCTCGTGGCGTCCAGGATGAAATGGACAATATGATCGGCGGGCAACCAGTCGCGCAGATCGCAGGGCAGGAACATCGGCGTCTGGCGGTCCACAGTCACAAAACGTGCAGGCATAGCCCTTGGATCCGTACCGCCCGGCTTTTGTTCAAACCAGTCTCAAAAGTCTTGCTCCGACTAAGTCCGACAGGCTGCTAGGGCAAACGCGTCCGCTTCCTCATGACCACCGGACTGGCGACCCAGTTGTTGGAACACGGCGACGAGTGCACCTTGCAACGCGTTCATAACCAACTGGAACGGATGGACCTGATCCTGTTGGACGAGTTGGGCTACGTGCCGTTTTCCAAAGCCGGGGCCGAACTGCTCTTCGAAGTGGTCAGTCGGGCCTATGAATGCACCAGCCTGATGGTCACCACCAATCTGCCCTTCGAGCAGTGGACCGACGTGCTCGGGAGCGAACGGCTGACCTGTGACCGCTGGATCGGTTGACCCACGCCGCGAGTTTTTTGGTTCGACCTGGGGCGAGCGCCCGCTAGTCTCAGATCACTCAGCATCAGGCCATGACCAAACCAGTGTCCGAACTTGCGCGCAAATCCTCAGCGGTAATGCCCGCGGCAGTTCCGTTCTGGCAACCGACCCTGCTGGCAGCCCTGGCTGGGGGAATGGGCTGGGGCATCCGCGGGCAATATGGTCACGAGACCGGCGCCATGATTGCCGGCCTGCTGGTCAGCCTCGTGCTCGTGTTCTTGCTCTGCCCGCAAGCCCCGCTGCTGTCGGTGGCCCGCGCTGTGGCGTTTGGCACCATCGCCATGGGCGTTGGCGGCTCCATGACGTATGGCCAAACTATCGGCCTCACACAGAACGCAGCGTTGGTTGGCAATTGGGAAGCGTGGCGTTGGGGAATGCTAGGCCTGGGAATCAAAGGTGCCATCTGGATCGGCTTCGCGGGATTGTTTCTCGGCATGGGGTTGGGCGGCGTCCGGTACACGTGGCGCGATATGGCCGGGGTGATGGCGGGAGTGTTCGGGCTTTATATCCTCGGTTGCTGGCTGATCAACTCGCCCTTCGACCCGACCAGCAGAGTCTTGCCACGCGTCTATTTCTCCGCCTCGTGGCATTGGCAGCCCGAGGCCGGTCCCGAACTCAAGCCGCGCCCGGAGGTTTGGGGCGGTCTGCTGTTTGCGCTGCTAGGGGTGTGGGCATGGGCCGGTTGGATTCGCCGCGACCGGTTGGCACGGCGCCTCACGCTTTGGGGCATGCTCGGTGGGTTGGGATTCCCCATGGGGCAATGCCTCCAATCCTTCCACGCCTGGAATCCTGAGGTTTTTAAGACGGGGATCTGGACCAGGCTCGATCCGTTGATGAACTGGTGGAACTGGATGGAAACCTCCTTCGGCTTGGTGATGGGTGCTTGCCTCGGCTTGGGGCTTTGGCTCAATCGCAGCTGGATTGCTCCCATGGATGAACCCGCAGGATCGCCGCTCAGGTCGGGCGTGGAGTGGGTGCTGGCGGGGATTCACGTCACGCTGCTGGTCGTGAGTGAGTTCACGGAGGTGCGCTGGGCTGATGCGCTCTACGATCCGGGCATTATTATCGCACTGATTCCCCTCATTGCCGTGGCGGGCGGACGGTGGTGGCCGTTTCTCGTCGCGTTACCGATTACGCTTGTTCCGATCGCCGGCAAGACCATTCGCAGCGTCGGGTATGAGTCAGCGGCTCTCAATCCTGTGGCGGCGTGGGTGCTCTGTGGAATCTTGCCGATTATGGTCACGACGGTCGTTGCCCTGTGGTTCGCAGGCCAAATCGGCCGCGGGCTGCGGAGTCGCGAGTATGCGCGGTGGACGCTTCTCCTCAACGCCTGGCTCTACTTTGCCTTGAACTATGTCTTCTTCCGCTTCCCGTGGCCATGGGAGACGTGGACAGCGCGCACGCTGAACGCGCTGGCCTTCACGGTCTGTGTGATCGGGGTCACTCTGGCCTGTCTGGCGATCGGGAGGCGAGACAAGCGGCAAGCCATTTCCGCCTAGCCCGGGTCGGAGCGACAGTTTGGAAGTCACACGCGGCCAACAACGATGCCACCCGGGCAGGGTGGCATTGCGTCGTAGACTGGCTGCGTTTTCGCGATCGAACCGCCCGGCGCTGAGGCTCACAAGCCCGTCCGAGTTGGAGATCTTCTGACTGAGGCCCGTGCTCAGCCGGGCTTGATCTCCAGTTGATTGAACGGGTTGTTCGAGAAACCGCCGTCTTGCTCCGGTTCCACAGGAGACTGGGTCGGCGGGGCGAGCTTGGGCCGTGATGGCTTGCTCGGTGGCGGAGGCTTGGGCGCGGGGGTGTCGGCTGACGCTTCCGGGGGCTCGTCGGATTGTCTGGGATTCTTGGCCCGCTTGTTGCGTGGCAGCGGGCTGATCATCAGGTTGATCGAGCGCCCGACTAGCTTGGGTTCGAAATCCTGGTGTCCGTAGGGGGCAATTTCTGCCAGGAATTTGTGAACCACTTGGAAGCCAAACTCGGTGTGCGCCATCTCGCGTCCGCGGAACCGCAGCGCCACTTTGACTTTCATGTCTTCGCAAAGGAAATCAATGGCATGACCTACCTTTACGCCCAGATCGTGCGGATCAATCTTGGCGCTGAGTTGAATCTCCTTCACCTTGCTGGCGTGCTGGTGCTTCTTGGAGTCCTTCTCCTTCTTGGCGAGCTCGTAGCGGTACTTGCCGAAGTCCACGAGCCGGCAGACGGGCGGCGTCGCGGTGGCGGCAATCTCGACCAAGTCCACGGTATGCTGGCGTGCGAGCGTCAACGCGTCGCCGAGCGAGATGATTCCAAGTTGTTTCCCGTCCACCCCGATGACGCGGACTTCGCGGGCACGGATTTTCCCGTTAACCCTGATGAATGAACCGGGGGCAGGCGGACGACGTGAGGGGAAAGGGCGGCTC
The DNA here is from genome assembly GCA_964634255.1 of uncultured Verrucomicrobiota bacterium. Lineage (GTDB taxonomy): Bacteria > Verrucomicrobiota > Verrucomicrobiia > Limisphaerales > MWDV01 > MWDV01. The sequence goes on from CAZWJC010000195.1 coordinate 3,653, forward strand.
AAGACACCCTCTTCGGTTGAAGCTTAAACATGCTTTTGACTCTGAACCATACAGCCGTTTCCGGCTTAACGATATGCGTAAGTAACCTTAGCCGGCCAAAACTGCAACAAAAAACTGTCCTGGCGGCTTGAAGTTTTTAAAGCCCGACTGGCGAGCGCGTTGGATGAAGACCAGCGTACAGGGCAAATGGGCGGAAGAAACAGTGCCCCCCAGTCGCTTGAGTCAGAGTCGGGCCATGCGCAACAGGGCTCGCTGGCGAAGCAGTCTGGGGGTGCGAATCGACCGACCTGACGACTATTTCCATGGGCGACGGCCTCGGCTGGGAACGCGCTTTCGATCGCCGTGCGCTTGTGTCTGATCCGTGCATGGCGGAATTCAGGTTTTACTTTCCAGGCGTATCCGCCATCCTCTGCGCCCGTCGTGATGAAGCTTTCTTTGTTGTCCATTGTGCTGGGAGTTGGCTTGGCCGTGCCACAGGTCTATGGCCTGACGCGTCCGGCCGCCTTCGTGGCCGCTGCTCGGAGACTCCCGCGTTCCATTTCCTGGGGGAACGCGCTGATGGCCATCAGCACGATCTGGTTTCTCTGGAATCTCGGGCAGGAGAACATCGCCGACTTTGCGGCGCTCAAGAAATACTTGCTGCTGGGGTTTGCGGCTATTGGCATCGGCACCTGCGTCTTCGTGCGAGATTACTTGGGGGCGCGTGGTCTGGCCGTGTTCTTCCTGTTGCTGGCGAAGCTCATGGTGGACACGGGCCGCCCGCATCTCAACGAGACATCGTGGGTCCTGGTCATCCAGACCTGGGCCTACGTGCTGGTGATGGCAGGGATGTGGTTCACCATCTCGCCTTACCGCCTGCGCGACGTGATTGAGTGGGCGACGGCCAATGACCGGCGGGTTCAGCTCGGTTGCGGCCTGCGGCTCGCGTTTGCGGCCTTCGTCGTGGGACTCGGCCTGACGGCCTTTCGCGGCATGTGATCGTGCGGCGGGGCAAGATTCTGGTGATCCGCGGTGGGGCGATTGGCGATTTCATTCTCACGCTGCCGGCCATCGCGGCACTGCGTCATCAGTTTCCGGCGGCGCACCTCGAAGTCCTCGGTTACCCGCACATCGCCCAACTCGCGCTCGCGGGCGGTTTGGTGGATCGCGTGCAAGCCATTGAGGCGCGCGGGCTGGCGGGCTTTTTCGCCCGCGACGGCGAGCTGGCCGAGGACCTGCGGGACTACTTCTCCGAGTTCGATATCATCGTGTCCTATCTCTACGACCCGGACGCGATCTTCCAAACCAACGTCACGCGCTGTGCCACGGGACAGTTCATTGCCGGTCCACACCGGCCGAACGACCAGGGGCAAACGCACGCCACGCAAGTCTTTCTGAAGCCCTTGGAACGTCTGGCCATCTTTGATGCCGACGCGGTTCCGCGCCTGAGACTTCAAGCGACCCTCGGTCCGAAAACCGTCCTCGCGATCCATCCTGGCAGTGGGAGCGAGCGGAAGAACTGGCCGGAGGCGAAGTGGGCGGAACTGTTGGCGCGATTGGTCGAAAGCCCCGACCTGCGCCTCTTGTTGGTCGGGGGTGAGGCGGAGGGTGAGCGATTGCAGCATCTGGCGGCGGCCCTGACGCCGTCGCGGCGTGAAGTGGCGCAGAGTCTGCCATTGCCCGAGTTGGCCGCGCGCCTCCAAAGCTGCGTCGGCTTTGTGGGACACGATTCGGGCATCACGCATCTTGCGGCGGCATTGGGGCTGCCGGCGCTCGCCCTCTGGGCGGATACCGCCGAAGAAATCTGGCGACCGTTAGGGGAGCGAGTGTCGATTGTGCGTGACATCGCTGGCCTGCACGCGCTGAGCGTTGAGCGCGTATTGCGTGAGTTGCAGCCCTTGGTTGCAGCCAGGTAGGGCGCGCTGTCCCAGCGCGCCGTGGCTTGGATCGCTTCCAGCGGTTGCTACACCGCCCGGCTACGCAAACTTGTATTGCCCCGGATTCGGCACCTTCGGGAACGGCAGAGGGCCAAACTCGTATTTTTCGGGTCCAAGCCGCAACGTGGAATTCAACGCGGGCTCCCATTCGATGATCTTTCCGGTGTACGCCGACTCGCGCCCCATGATGCCTGTGAGCGTGGATTCTGCCACCGCCTGCGCTTCGTTCAGCGGCTTGCCCGCCCGGATGCTGGCGATCAAATCCGCATGCTCCTGCTCATAGGCGTTGACCTCCTGTTCGCGGAAGCGCCAGTTCTCGCCGCCCTTGACGCGAATCCAGTTGGCGCAGTTGCTCGATCCTTTCGCGCCCACGAGGAATTCCTCCACCTTGCTGTCGCAATGGTCCATCTGGCGACACTGGCTGAACATGCGCACGCCGTTCGGATACTCGAACTCAACGGCGAAATGATCGTAGATGTGGCCGTAGTTCTCGTTCGGCCGCGCCTGCCGCCCGCCCATGGCCATCGCCTTGATGGGATGCGCGCCCAGCACCCAGTTCATCACGTCGAGATTGTGAACGTGTTGTTCGACGATGTGATCGCCGCCCAGCCAGGTGAAGTAGTTCCAGTTGCGGAGCTGCCATTCCATGTCGGTCCAGTTGGGCTTGCGCTCGATGACCCAAATCACGCCTCCGTTCCAATAGCTCGTGCCATACACCAACTCGCCGAGCGCACCGTCCTGGATGCGCTTGATGGTCTCGTTGTAGCCGCGCGTGTGGCGACGCTGTGTGCCGGCGACAATACCGAGGCCCTTTTCCTTGGCCAGCTTGCCGGCCTCCATCACCATGCGCACGCCCGGTGAATCCACCGCGCACGGTTTCTCAATGAAGGCATGCTTACCCGCCTCGATGGCGGCCTTCAGGTGGATTGGCCGGAAATGCGGCGGCGTGGCGAGGATGACGTAGTTCACGTCCGGCACGGCGAGCAGCTTCTGGTAGGCATCGAAGCCGACGAAGCAATGCTCGTTCGGAATGTTAATACCGAGCGCGCTCAGGTTCTTGCGACACGCCGCAAGGCGGTCCGGGAAAGCATCCGCCAGCGCGACGACTGACACGTTCTTGTTCTTGGGCTGCGCGCCCGCTTTCACGTCTTCGGTGTGAAAGCCGGCTTGAGGATAGACGCTCTCGTGCGCCGCGCCCAAAGCATCCAGAACCGCACCCCCACCGCGCCCGCCGCAGCCGATCACGCCAATGCGGATCGGATCATCCGGCGCCGCGTGGGTGGTGACGACAAACGGAAACTGGCTGGCCGCAGCGGCACCAGCAGCCGCAAGTGTGGAGTGTTTCAGGAACGAACGGCGGGAAAGGGCCGCAGGGCTTTCGTTGTGGGGCAGCTCAGGCATTTTCATTGCGTGATTGAGTTGAGATTGAGCTGAGTCTGGACTGGCGGTGTTCCGGTTTCAAAACGAATTTCGTGCGTGGCTGTCGCCAAAACTCAGGACACGCTGCGCAGGAGACCGCACGTCAGGCTGTAGAGCCTGCCCGCCGCCGTCGGCCACGCAACTGTGTGGCCACTGTGTTTTGCCTGGCCAGCCCGACGCAGCCCACCTATCGTCGCCGGAGAGACGGTGGGGTGCAGATTCTTCTTTCCCGATATACTTTGGTTTGTTAAGAAAGTCTCCGTCATGGTGCATGCAGTGCAACGGTATTGCGAGAATCGGAGGGGCGGAACGCCTCGGCTGTCCGGTGCAGCTTGTCGCCGATCCGTTGGCAACCTCCTGATCGAGGAGGGTGCGCCGTGATCGTCGTTCCCTCCAAGATGGGCCGGATGAACAAGCTGGCGCTGCTCACCCGGATGCAACGCATGGGCACGGCCTCGCGGGCGGACCTCGCTAAATCCCTCGGCCTAAGTCAGCCCACGTGTGGCAAGATCGTCGAAGAGATGCTCCGGACCGGGGTGCTGGAAAGCGTGCCGGTGGCAACGGTGGAGGAATCCGACCCGGCGGAAAACGGTCGGCGGAAGCTGGGCCGTCCGGGGATGATGCTGCGACTGAACCGGACCACCCCGCGGTTCGTCGGCATAGAACTTGGCGTGTCGCATACTCGACTGGCGGGATTGCCGCTGGGTATGAGCGGCGAGGATCATTGGGAAGCCACGCTGCCGACGCCCAACTCCGCGCGCGCCTGGGTGCGGGCGCTGGACAAGGCCGCCAAGTCTCTGACGGTTCAGGACCCGTGGGGCGTCTTGATCAGCGCACCCGGCATCGTGGATGAACCCCGCGCCCGGGTGCTCTTCTCCCCCAATCTTCATTGGACCGAGCGGGCGAACTTGCCGGATTTGGTCAGTGAGGTGTGGCCGGTCCCGGGCATTCTGATTCAGGAAGAGAGGGCACTTGCCCTCGGCCACCAGTCCGTGACGCCCGAGCGCGATGATTTCCTCCTGGTCGATTTCGGCGAAGGCGTAGGGGGGGCGGTCATTGTGACGGGCAAGCTGCAGGCGAATCCGCTCCCGGTTTCCGGCGAATTGGGGCACACGCCGGTCTTGGGCAACCAGCGTCCGTGCGGCTGCGGCGGCGTGGGGTGTCTGGAGACGTTGGTTTCGACACGCGGGTTGTTGGAAAGCCACAACACGGCGCATCCGCAGGTCCCGCAGACTTGGAGGCAACTTGCCGAGAGTCTGGCGCAGAATGGCATCGAGCCGTGGCTCGCCAGCACGTTGGATGCGACGGCCGTGGTGATCGCGGGCGCGTTGAATGTGATTGGGCTGCGACATGTCGTGCTCACGGGCAGCCTGACCGAACTGCGGCCTGCGGTGGTCCAATATCTCACCCGAGCCATCCGGCGCGGCGCCATGTGGGCCCGGTTTGGCGAGGTCGAGGTGGAAGTTGCACCGCGTCGGCGGACCGCGGGGTTGGTCGCGGTCGGCATCGAACGGCTGATCCTTTCCACCGAATCACTTGGCGCGGCCTTGCCAGGCAGCCGAACGTCCTTTGTGCGAAGCGTCCCAGTTCTGAACAACAAATACACACCACACCATGATTGATCTCAAACAGCTCGAAGTCTGGTTTGTCACCGGCAGCCAGAGTCTTTATGGCCCGGTCGCGCTCAAGCAGGTCGCTGCCAACTCGCAGCAGGTCGCCCAGACGCTCGACGCGGCGCCCGCGATTCCCGTCAAGGTCGTGTTCAAGCCGGTGGTGAAATCGCCGGACGAAGCCACGGCGCTTTGCCAGGAGGCGAACACCAGCACGAACTGCATCGGCCTGATCACGTGGTGTCACACGTTCTCGCCATCGAAGATGTGGATCAACGGGCTCAAGCAACTGCGCAAGCCCATCGCCCACCTGCACACGCAGCACAACCGCGACATTCCGTGGGCGACGATTGACATGGATTTTATGAACCTGAACCAGGCCGCCCATGGCGACCGCGAGCACGGGTTCATCATGAGCCGCCTCCGCCTCAACCGGAAGGTCGTGGTCGGGTACTGGCAAGAGGCCGACGTGCAGGCGCAACTCGGGGCATGGGCCCGGGCTGCCGCCGCGTGGGCCGACTGGCAGGGAGCGAAGTTCTGCCGGTTCGGCGACAACATGCGCGAGGTCGCGGTCACCGAAGGCGACAAGGTCGCGGCACAGATCCAGTTTGGTTACTCGGTTAACGGCTATGGCGTGGGCGACCTCGTGAAGTGCGTCAACGCGGCGACGGACGCGGAAGTGGACGCGATGGTCGCCGAATACGAGGCCAGCTATTCAATCGCGCCCAAACTTCGCAAGAACGGGGAGATGCGCCAGTCGCTCTGCGAAGCGGCCAAGATCGAAATCGGGCTGCGCGCGTTCCTGACTGCGGGCGGGTTCAAGGGATTCACCGACACGTTCGAGGATTTGCACGGCTTGGTGCAATTGCCGGGCATCCCCTCGCAGCGCCTGATGGCCGATGGCTACGGCTTCGGCGCGGAGGGTGACTGGAAGACGGCTGCGCTGGTTCGCGCCATGAAAGTCATGGCCACCGGCCTCAAGGGCGGGACGTCCTTCATGGAGGATTACACCTACCATTTGAACCCGAAGCGTTCGCTCGTTCTCGGCGCCCACATGCTGGAGATTTGTCCGACCATCGCGAAGGGCAAGCCCTCGTGCGAAGTGCATCCGCTGGGCATCGGCGGCAAGGCGGATCCCGTGCGTCTCGTGTTCGACACGCCGGCTGGCGCAGGCCTGAACGCTTCGATGGTTCACATGGGCAATCGCTTCCGTCTGCTCGTGAATGAAGTGGATGTCGTCGCGCCCGAGAAGCCGCTGCCGAAACTGCCCGTGGCGCGCGCCGTTTGGATTCCGAAGCCGGACCTGAAGGTTGGCGCGGCGGCGTGGATTTACGCCGGGGGAGCGCATCACACCGGTTTCAGCCAAGCGGTGACCACCGAAATGATCGAAGACTTCGCCGCGATGGCTGGCATCGAACTCGTGGTCATAGATGCCGACACCAAGCTCCGCCAGTTCAAGCAGGAACTGGAGTGGAACGAAGTGGCGTACGGGCTGAAGCGCGGGTTTGTCGCCTGAGCCGCGCCACCGGGCTGTCCCATCAACACGGCTGGTTGCGGTGACGCGGTTGCCTACACGCGCGTTACTTTGACGTCGCGCACGGCAGGCTCGCCTTCTAGCGGCCCAAGGGTTAAACATGTGTGGTCACCTTTCGTGGCGTGAGGTCGCGCCGCTTGGGGAAGATGACTAATCACGAAGGCTGGAGACATGAAACGGACGATACAGTACGCGGTTGGTGTTGCAGCTGTGACGCTGGCATGCTGCGGACAAGGTGTCGCGGCGGCGGAAACCAATGCCGCTCTGGGAGGCTCGCTTCCCTTGCGCAAGCTCATGGACACGCCGCTGCGTGACACCTTGATTTGTCGTGGGCCGGACGGCACGTGGTATCTGACCGGCACGCGACAGCCGTTTTGGAGTTACAACGAAGGGATCAACGTCTGGAAGTCGAGCGACTTCAAGGGCTGGCAGCCGCTGGGGATGGTCTGGAAATATGGCGAGAGCGCGTGGCACAAGAAGTATCTGGACGCGAAGAAGCCACTCTGGGCGCCGGAGATCCACTTCCTTAAAGGCACGTTCTGGCTTACCTACAGCATTCCTGGCTGGGATGGTACGGGCAAAACCTCGGGTTGTGGTTTGCTCAAGAGCACGAGCGGCAAGGCGGAAGGCCCGTATCAGGACATGCATCCCGGTGAACGTCTTGGCGACGAGATTGACGCCTCGTTGTTCCAAGACGACGACGGCTCGGTTTATTTCCTCTGGCATTGTGGCAAGATCGCCCGGATGAAGCCGGACATGAGCGGGTTCGCTGAGCCGTATCGCTGGTTGAAGACGACCACCTCCGATCCCGAGGCAAAGCATCACTCAGGGCTGTGCGCCGGTATCTTCGGCAAGGACTCCTTTGATCACGTCGGCTTCGAGGGGGCGTTCATCTTTAAGGCCAACGGGCGCTACTATCTGTCCTGCGCCGACAGCTTCGATGGCCGTTACAGTTGTATGATCGCCACCTCGACGAATCTCTTTGGGCCGTACAGTTCGCGCTATGAGGCCATTCCGCACGCTGGCCATAACGCGTTCTTCAAGGACGACCGCGGGCAATGGTGGTCCACCTACTTTGGCAGCGACGGTACCGCACCGTGGCAGGAGCAGCCCGGCGTGCTGCCCGTGGAATTTGACGCGACGGGTAAACTGCTGGTCAGCCACACGGTGACTGGCCTGCCGGTCAAATCCCCCTGATCCGCTTTGAGACGCATGAGCATTCGAGAAATCATCGCCATCGTCTTGGTAAGCTTGGTTGGAGTCGCACGCGCGAACGTCCAACCCGTCGTTCCATTGCGCGCAGAGCCGTTTCCGTTGCAGAGCGTGCGACTGCTGGACGGGCCGTTTCGCGATGCGATGTTGCGCGACGAGAAGTATCTTTTGAGTCTCGACCCGGACCGGTTGCTGCATACGTTCCGGCTGAACGTTGGCCTTGCGTCGAACGTAAAACCGCTGGGTGGCTGGGAAGAACCCAATGTGGACCTGCGTGGCCACAGCATGGGGCATTATCTCACCGCGCTCTCGCTGATGTACGCGAGCACCGGCGAGGCGCAACTTAAGCAACGCGTGGATTACATCGTCGCTGAGCTCGCCAAGTGCCAGGGCAATTCGCCGAAGGCCGGTTTCAACGAGGGTTACTTCTCGGCGTTTCCAGAGTCGCTCATCGAGCGCGTGGAGAAGCGCCAGAACGTCTGGGCGCCGTACTACACGCTCCACAAGATCATGGCCGGCTTGCTCGACGCGAGCCAGCTCTGTGGCAGCGCGCAGGCGCTCGTGGTGCTCGAGAAGATGGCCGGCTGGGTGCAGTTCCGCGTGGACCGCCTTTCGCCCGAGCAGATGCAGCGCTCGCTCGACACCGAGCATGGCGGCATGAACGAGATGTTCGCCAACCTCTACGCCGTCACCGGCAACACGAATCACTTGCGGCTCGCCGCAGCGTTCAATCACGAGCGCGTCCTCGGTCCGCTGGCGCGCGGCGAGGATCAGTTGAACGGCCTGCACGCAAACACACAGATTCCGAAAGCCATCGGTGCAGCACGGGAATACGTGTTCACCGGCGACACCAATTACCTCGCGATGGCGAACACATTTTGGGAGTCCGTCGCCCTGCGCCGTTCCTACGTCATCGGCGGCCACAGCGACCGCGAGCATTTCTTTCCCGTCACGGAGTTCGCCAAGCATCTCAGCCCCGATACCGCCGAGACGTGCAATACCTACAACATGCTCAAGCTGACGCGCGAGCTGTTCGCCCTTGATCCGTCCGGGCCGAAGATGGACTTCTACGAGCGCGGGCTGTTCAACCACATCCTCGCCTCGCAGGACCCGCAGTCCGGCATGTTCGTCTATCTCATGTCGCTCAAACCCGGCCACTTCAAGACCTATTCCACACCCGAGGATTCCTTCTGGTGCTGCGTCGGCACGGGCATGGAGAACCACGCCAAGTACGGCGACACGGTCTATTTCCACGACGCTGATTCGCTCTACGTGAATCTGTTCATCGCGTCGGAATTGTCGTGGGAAGGGAAGGGGATCACACTCCGGCAGGAAACGAGATTCCCGGAGAGCGACACGACGGTGCTGAAGTTCAAGGCGGCCAAGCCCGTAACGCTCGCTCTGAAGATTCGCCATCCCGCCTGGGCGACCGATGGCCTGAAGGTTTCCGTGAACGGCAAGAAGCAGCGCGTGTCCTCCGTGCCCGGCAGCTACGTGACGTTGCAGCGGGAATGGCGCGATGGCGACAAAGTGGAGGTCCGCTTGCCGTTGAAACTGCGCACGGAATTCCTGCCCGGCACGACCAATCAGGTGGCCGTGCTCTACGGCCCGATCGTGCTCGCCGGCGAACTCGGTACCGAGGCGATGCCCAACCCAATGGCCACGACGCAGACGGCTCTCAACGGCGTTCCCACGCCCGCCGCCCCAATGTTCGCGAGCACGGCAGCCTCCGTCGTCAAACGCATCAAGCCTGTTTCCGGCAAACCGCTCGCGTTCCAGACGCGCGGCATCGGGCGGCCCAAGGACGTGACTTTGATTCCGTTCTACCAGTTGCATCGCCAGCGCTATTCGGTCTATTGGCAGTTGATCACCGAGGCGGATTGGCAGCGGCTCGCGCCCGAACGCGCCGCCGCCGAGGCGAAACGCATGGCCGAGGAAGCGCGCGTGGTGGACGTCGTCCACGCCGGCGAACAGCAATCCGACACGGACCACGCGATGCGCGGCGAGGGCACGCAGACGGGCGATGCCTACGGCTTCAAGTGGCGCGAGGCCACCGGCTGGTTCAGCTACCAGGTCAAGGTCTCCGCGGGCCAGGCGAATCAACTGGCCGTTTCATTCCGCGGCGGCGATCGGAATGCCACCGACTTCGACGTCTTGGTGGATGGAACAGTCCTTTCTCCGCAGCGCGCCCCCGGCAGGCCGAATGACGCGCTGTTCGAACTGCCCCCGGCATTCACCCAAAGTAAACAGACCGTCACCGTGAAATTCGCCGCGCGCCCCGGCAAATCCGTTCCGGGCGTCACGACTCTCCGCATCTTAAGATCAGAACCAACAAAGTAAATCTATGGCAACCAAATACACCATCGGACTGGACTACGGCACGAACTCGGTTCGCGCCCTCATCGTCAA
>CAZWJC010000196.1:0-13685 GCA_964634255.1 uncultured Verrucomicrobiota bacterium
CTCGAAGCCGGTGCGCGCACCGGCAGCTACGCGCCCCGCAAGCTGGAATTGAACTCACCCCAATGCGAGTCATGGCTGAGCTGGTCTGCCAACAGCCGCTGGGTTGTCTTCAGCAGCAAACGCAACAGTCCGCTGTTCAATCGCCCGCATCTCTCCTATGTCTCGCCGGAAGGTCAGTGCAGCAAACCTTTCGTGATCCCACAACTCGACCCCGCCTTCTTCGATTCCGAGCTGCACACCTACACCATTCCTACGCTGGCTACCGGTCCAATAACGGCTTCCCAGCGTTCACTGGCCGCAGCTATTCAGCAACCCGATCGTCAGGAATTCGTTCTCCCGGGCGAGTCTGGCACCAAGCCACCACTCAATCCGTCAGCGCGGTCTCCTGGCGAATGGCCCACCCAGTAGGGCCTTCGGCGGCCTCCGCGACACACGCGTCAGACTCGTGGACTTTCAATGGCCGCGACGACTTCCCCACCGCAAATGAAATCCCAATGGGTGGCCATGGGAAACGTTGAGTCGGTCGCAATTGCGCCTATCATCCGTCAAAGCGCAATAGGCTTGTTGCCGAAGGCGTGAATCCTGGATCGCAGGCCGCCGGGTGCTGGCTCACCTCCCGACCATCTGCACCGGTGGCTTCTCAGCGATCAGCAACAATTCGAAATCGTTCGGTGTTGGTGGACGTTTCTGGAAATTGCCCGGCATGCAGCCACAGACCGAGCAGCGCTCCATCCCAAGAGCGTGCATATACCAGGTGAGTTCGGAGGGCAGGTAATGCCGCTCATCCGTCTCGATCCGCCGGGTCACCCCCTCGTCGTCGGTAAAGTCCACCACGGATCGCGTGCGCAGGGTCGCAGGGTCGAAACCTGTGTGCATCGTTCGAGTTCCGCTCTCATTGGTGTTCACGAAGTCTTGGACCGATCGCGCCAGCGGGAACAAGCCGTTCAGACACGTGAACACAAATTTGCCGCCGGACTTCAGCGCCCGGACGGCGTTGTCGAGAATGGCATAGTTCATCGCATCGGTTTCCATGAGCGAGAATCCGCCTTCGCAAAGCATGATGACCAGGTCAAACGTCGCCTCGTAATGCGGTTCACGGGCGTCCCGCTGTTCAAAGACCAGACTGACACCGGCTTCGCGAGCTTTCTCGCGGGCGCGAGCGAGTTGGTTCGCCGACAGATCGATGCCCGTGACGGCATAACCCCGCCGGGCCAATTCGATCGAATGGCGACCCGTACCACAGCCTATGTCAAGGATTCGGGCATCCTTGCCCGCGCCGATCTCCGCTTCGAGGAAGGCGACTTCCTGCAACGTGCCTTGCGTGAAACACTCGCGGTCATAGGCGCGGGCGTAGTTGGAAAAGAGTTCTTCGTACCAAGCCTTCATAAGCGGCGAAAGCCAACGCCGCCGAGGGAAACACCGCGAGCAGGATCCGACAGACTCCATCGTGCATCCGCTTGTCGTGTCACCGCCGGGTGCGAAAGGAAATGGCGGTCACGGCGAACGAAATTCCCACACATCTGAGGCATCGGACCGCGGACAGTCCCTGTCCGCAGCGCGGAGTTGACATCCGATGGGGTACAGGTCTCGCAGGGATTGGCAGGTTTGGCCGCTGCGCCCGGGGGACCGGGCGCGCTCCTCGTGACTGCCACTTCCGTTCGCACCTGTCACTGCCTGCGCGATTGCTTTTCACCGCTGATTCGCTATCTCTGAAATGAGAATGTCCAACACGATTCCGTTCCGGGGGCTGGTCGAGTTCGCGCCCAGCTATGAGCCGCGGCCCAACATCAGCCACGTCCTGTTCGATTTCGACGGCACGCTTAGCCTCATTCGGCAGGGCTGGCCGGAGGTCATGGTGCCGATGTTTGCCGAGATGCTCCCACCGCTCCCCGGCGAAACCGAGGAGGCCCGCTGCCGCTTGTGCTTCGAGGACATCATGCGCCTCAACGGCAAGCAGACCATCTACCAGATGATCCAGCTCGCCGAGCGCATCAAGGAACGCGGCGGCTCACCGCGCGAACCGCTTTGGTACAAGCACGAATACCTCCGCCGGCTGGACGAGCGCATCGCCGACCGCGTGGAAGGGCTGCAGCAGGGAAAGCTGAAGACCGATGACCTGCTTGTGCATGGCGCGCGGGGATTGCTTGAGGCCTTACAGAAGCGTGGCTTGCCGCTCTATTTGGCCAGTGGCACAGACGAGAAGTTCGTCAAACAGGAAGCCGCGCTACTCGACGTCACGCGTTATTTCGGCCCGCACATTTACGGCGCGCTCGACGACTACAAGCAGTTCTCCAAGAAAATGGTCATTGAGCGCATCCTCCGCGAACACCGCATCGAAGGGGCGCAACTCCTTTCGTTCGGCGATGGCTACGTGGAGATTCAGAACACGAAGGAGGTCGGCGGTCTGGCCGTGGCGGTGGCCAGTGATGAGGCCAACAACGGCTCCGGCCGTTTCGACGAATGGAAACACCAGCGGCTTCGCGGTGTGGGGGCAGACGTGATCATCCCCGACTTCCGCGATACGGAGGCGCTACTCGACCGTCTGTTGGGGTGAGGGTAAGGTGCTGCGAAATATCTTCTTGGCTTAACGCAGGTGGTTTGGAGCTCACTGAGAGCCGGCGCCCGGTGTTGTGCGCGTTGCCATTCCCGCCTTCTGCTCCGCCTCCATCATGTGCCGCTTTTGTTCCAACTTCGCCCGCCGCAACTTTTCCCGGCAAGCACGGCAACGAATTGCCGTGGACTGAATGGGGCCTTTCCATTCTTCGTACCAAAGCCGTTGTTGCTCGGCGGTCCAGACATACTTCGCGCCACAGTCGCGGCACGTGAAGGACACATCCTCGTAAAACAGCTTGGGTGAATAGGAGTTGTTGGGCAACTGCCTGCAAACGTCGGCGCGGATGCGGTAGTTTTCCCGACGCTTCGTTGGGGATTTGCGCTTCACAGTATGCAGTCTGTCTGCGCCACCCTCTAGCCGTCAGATCAAGCCCGGCTGGCTTCCCCTGCCCGGCTTCAGTCCCAGCTTCTTGTAGCTCAACTCCGTCGCCACGCGGCCTTGGGCGGTGCGCTTGAGGTAGCCTTCCATGATCAGGTAAGGCTCATAGACTTCTTCAATCGTGTCCGGCTCTTCACCCACCGCGACGGCGAGCGAGTTCACGCCCACCGGGCCGCCACTGAACTTCACGATCACCGCTTCGAGGATGCGCTTATCCATCTCGTCGAGACCGTCCTGGTCAATTTCCAGAATGGCCAGCGCCCGGTCGGCAATGGCCGTGGTGATCCGCCCGTCGCTCTTGACCTGCGCGTAATCCCGGACGCGCCGGAGCAAGTTGTTCGCGATGCGTGGTGTGCCGCGGCTGCGCCGGGCAATTTCCTGCGCGCCGCCCGGCTCGATGTCGAGATTCAGTATGTTCGCTGAGCGGAGGACGATTTTGTCCAAGTCTTCGGCACAGTAATAGTCGAGGCGCTCGCGGATCGGGAAACGCGTGAGCAACGGTGCAGTGAGCAAACCGCTCCGGGTCGTCGCGCCGATGAGCGTGAACCGGGGCAGATTCAGGCGCACGCTCCGAGCGTTCGGTCCCTGGTCAATGATGATGTCCAGCTTGAAGTCCTCCATCGCCGGGTAGAGGTATTCCTCGATGGTCTTCTGGAGGCGATGGATCTCGTCAATGAACAGCACATCGCCTTCCTCCAAGTTCGTGAGCAGGCCGGCAAGATCGCCCGCCTTCTCGATGGTCGGTCCGCTGGTGGACTTCAGGTTCGCCCCCATCGCCTTGGCGAGGATGTTCGCCAGCGTGGTTTTGCCGAGCCCGGGCGGGCCGCTCAGGAGGATGTGATCCAGCGCCTCGCTGCGCTGCTTGGCGGCGGCAACGGTGATTTCGAGGCGCTCCTTGACCTTCGGCTGGCCGGTAAACTCGGCGAAGAGCGACGGCCGCAGCGTCACTTCCAACGCGGCGTCCGGCTTGTTCAGGATCTCGGAAACCTTCCGTTCGGGCATCGCGCGCAGGATGCGGGATGCCGCGCAGAGCGACAAGGCAAAACGAGGCACACGCCAGATTTGACTGGCCCGGTTCGGCTGGTTACGCTCACCGGCAGATTCACTGAGGAACTGAACAACGTTTCCCGAAATTTATGCCACCAAAACCCGCTGAGAAGGCCGCTGACAAAGCCGCCGAAACGAAGTCCGCCGAAGCCGCCAAGCTCGCCGCCGCCCGGGCGCGCGACCTCGACGCCGCGATTTCCACCATCACCAAAGCCTATGGCGAAGGCAGCATCATGCGCCTCGGCGACGAACGCGCAAAGGTGAAGATCGAAGTCATCCCCACCGGCTCACTGGGCCTCGACCTTGCGCTCGGCGTGGGTGGCATCCCGCGCGGACGCGTCGTGGAAATCTTCGGCCCGGAATCGTCCGGCAAGACCACGCTCATGCTCCACGTCATCGCCAACGCGCAAAAGACGGGCGGCCTGGCGGCGTTCATTGACGCCGAGCACGCGCTCGATCCCGGCTACGCCAAGAAACTGGGCGTGAACCTCGACGACTTGCTCGTCTCGCAGCCGGACAGCGGCGAAGAAGCGTTAACCATCTGCGAAACGCTAGCCCGCTCGAACGCGCTGGACGTGATCGTGATTGATTCCGTCGCCGCGCTCGTGCCGAAGGCGGAACTGGAAGGCGAGATGGGCATGGCCACGATGGGTATGCAGGCGCGGCTGATGAGCCAGGCGCTCCGCAAGCTCACGGCCATCCTCGCCAAGTCCAAAACGACCTGCATCTTCACCAATCAGCTCCGCGAGAAAGTCGGCGTGATGTTCGGCAACCCGGAGACGACGCCCGGTGGCAAGGCGCTGAAGTTTTACGCCAGCGTGCGCATTGACATCCGCCGCAAGGACACTCTGAAAGATGCCGCCGGCAACGCGATGGGCAATCACGTCAAAGTGAAGATCGTGAAGAACAAGGTCGCGCCGCCGTTCGCCGAGGCCGAGTTCGACATCATCTACAACCACGGGATTAACAAGGAAGGCAGTATTCTGGAGGTCGGGCTGGAGGCCGGCGTCGTGGACAAGAAGGGCGCCTGGCTGCAATTCGAGGGCGAACTGATCGGCCAAGGAAAGGACGCCGCGCAAAAGGCGCTGGCGGAAAATCCGGCTCTGGCGCAAAGGATCGTGGACGCGATCATGGCCAAGCGGAATAACGTCGCGCCTGCGGCCGCGCAATGAGGTTGCGGCCATGCCGATCCCAGACTTCCAGACTGTCATGCGTCCGCTGCTGGAATTGAGCAGCGACGGCAAAGAGCACTCCATGCGGGAGGCGCTGGAGTCTTTGGCGACGCATTTCGAGCTGACGGAGCAGGAGCGGAAGCAATTGCTCCCGAGCGGGCAGCAAGAGCTGTTCACAAACCGAGTCGCTTGGGCCAAAACGCACTTGCGGATGGCCGGACTTCTTGAAGGGACGGCTCGGGGTGTCTTCAGAATCACGCCGCAGGGGAAGAAGCTGCTGAAGGAGCACTCAGGTAGAATTGACATGCGAGTGCTGCAAACCCAGCCCGGATACCTTGAAGCTCGGGGGCGGAAACGCGAGAAGGCACAGATTGCCACCGCAGCAGACAATGGCGAGAACCGGACTCCGGAAGAGGAGATGGAGGATTCCTACCAGGCTTTGCGCGAGAGCCTGGGTAAGGAATTGCTCCAACGCCTCAAGTCAGCCTCGCCAGCGTTCTTCGAGCGGATCGTCGTAGAGTTGCTCGTCCGCATGGGCTATGGCGGCACGCGCAAGGATGCTGGGCAGGCAATTGGAAAGAGCGGGGATGAAGGAGTGGATGGCGTAATCAAGGAGGATCGGCTGGGGTTGGACGCGATCTACATCCAGGCGAAGAAGTGGGAGAACACGGTCAGCCGGCCGGAGATTCAGAAGTTCGCAGGTGCTCTCCAGGGCTTTCGCGCGAAGAAGGGCATCTTCATCACGACCTCCGATTTCTCAAAGGAGGCCGTGGACTACGCGGCGCGGATTGACAGCAAGATCGTCCTGATTGACGGCGAGCAGTTGTGGAACCTGATGATTGATTTCGGCATCGGCGTCTCCACGGTCGCTTCCTACGAGACCAAGAGGCTGGATTCGGACTACTTCAACGAAGAGGGCTAGTGGCGTGTGGCGATGAAGACGGCAACCAACCCAAACCTCAGAAAACCGATGGCCCTCCAGGCGCTCCGCCGGGCTGCGCGCGCTGCCCGTCGGATTGCCCGCATGCACGGCACGCCGATCTACGTCTGGCAGGGCGGCAAAGTCGTGGCTTTGAAGCCGTGAAGGCCGGCAATCCGGCATGAAGGCTGTTGCCCGCCTCAACCGCGCCACACCAACCTGGCTATCCCGAACCGTCTTGTTCGTGGCGCTGGCTTTGGTGCTCGCATTCGCCGTCCGATGGCTGTTGCCGATCTACCGCGTCGGCTACCGATCGGAACTGGTCATGCTCGGCGATTTCAACGGCGACCATCGCTGGGATTCGGAAGATCGTCGGTTGCTGCAAGCGCTGCTCACCAATCCCTTCCAACGCACGCCGAGGGAATGCGCCAGGGCGGACGTGAACAACGACGGGCGGTTGGACAACGAGGATTTGGCGATCCTGGAACGGCTCTTTGCCGCGGGTGACCCTTACGCGGCGGAAGCCAAGGCCATCGAGGAGGGGAAACCGTTTCCGCGTCCGCGGGAGCTTTACCGCTACGTGTCACCTCAGGAGTATGTGAACCGTCCACCTCTCGCTTTGCCTTACGATGGGGCGCAGCGCAGTCCGTTGGCCTGCCTCAACCAAAATGAAACACACGAAGCAGACACGCCCTATGCGCGGCAACTCCAGGCGGAGATTTACAGCGAGGCGGTTCGCTTCGAACTGGCCTACCACGCCCGATTGGCTGGTTTGACGGAAGTCGAACTGGACTATTCCCGGAAGAAGATCGCCCTCTGCAACACCCTCTTTGCCGAAGGCCGGGACTATGAGCTGTTGCTGGAGTTGATCGGGCTGGTCGAGGATGCGGAAACCTTGACGACCCGTGGCCAGGACGCTTTCGTCGCCCAAACGCTCTTCTGTCGCGATCATCTCCGCAATTTGCTCGCCTCGCCGAAATACGCCGAGTTTCAGGCGGGCCGCGTTTCCGCGCCCGAAATCCTGCACGAGATCGGGCGAGTCCTGAGGCAGGACTTGGCGGTGACGGTTGACCTCGAACACCTCGGGCCGCCGCGCGACCTGAAGCACTTGAAGAATTATCTGAGCCGAACGCAATGGCAGTATTACAAGTCGTGCAGCCGGACCGAGCAGTTCGAGCAGCTCATCCGCTTCGCCCAGCATGACCGGCGTTACCTGCGGGCCGTGGCGCGAACTTCGCGCAAGCATGCGGATCCGGGCGTCGAAAATCATAACCTGCCCATGACACTCCTGTTCCGCGAGGCCCTGCGCATTACGGGCGACAAAAAGGCGGCGGTGGGCCTGCTGGACGAGTCCATCCGCATCCCGCTCTTCTGGGTGAAATCCATTCCGCGCGACAAGCTCCCCAGCTCGTTGGCGCTGGAGAATTTCCTCCTGCCAGGCAACAAGGAGGACGGCGCGGACAAGAGCCGGCACTGGAATGTCTTTGGCGGCATCTGCCTCTACAAAACACCACAGGAGTCGCTGGACCTGGCCTTGAAACGCGAGATGCAGGACTTGCGCGAGGAACGTTTCTCCGCAGAGGCCATGACGGAGTTCATCCGTGACACCATCGCCAATCTGAACGGCATCTACCACGTGGTGAGCATGAATCCGGACCTGTTGAGTCCGGCGGTTCAGCGATCCGAGAAGGGAAACAAGCCATGAAAGCTGTCATCTTCGACATGGATGGCGTGCTGACGGACTCCGAGCCGCTCATCAACGCCGCGGCGGTGGCCATGTTCCGCGAGCGCGGTCTGGTCGTGCAACCGGAGGATTTCCTCCCGTTCGTCGGCACGGGCGAGGACCGTTACATCGGCGGCGTGGCGGAGAAATACCGCTTCCCGCTCGAAATCGCCCCCGCCAAGAAACGCACCTACGAAATCTACCTCGACCTCGTGCCTCGGCTGTTGCGGGCGTTTCCCGGGGCGCAGAACTTGGTGCGCACGTGTCAGCGGGCCGGGTTGAAGATCGCCGTCGCTTCCAGCGCAGACCTGATCAAGATCGTGGCGAACCTCCGGCAGATCGGCCTGCCGCCGGAATCGTGGGACGCCATCGTTTCCGCCGAGGACGCCACGCACAAGAAACCCGCGCCGGACCTCTTCCTTGCCGCCGCCCGCAAGCTCGGATTTGCGCCGACGGAATGCGTGGTAATCGAAGACGCCATCAACGGCATCCAAGCCGCCAAGGCGGCGGGTATGCGGTGCCTGGCGGTGGCTCAGACGTTCCCGGCCGAGAAGCTGGGCGCGGCGGACTTGGTTCGAAGCAGCCTAGAAAACGTTGCCCTGCAGGATTTGCTGGGGTGAACGTTTTGCAGGCGTCGGCAGCCGGCTCACAGTATCTCAGCGCCTCACATCGCCAACCATCTTCCGGCCCGCTTCGGACTTTTGTCTCTGGTCGGTACAACCGCGCCCCGGAGTTGGACAAGTGACGGGTAACCACCCCTGATAAACCGCGGCAGACGTGAATCTCCGCAGCCCGCAGCCTCGGGCACACGGCTTGCTTGGCAGGAGGCATGAAAACGGCACTGCATTCTCCTAACCAGAATGAAGCGCTGCATTCCGTTCGGGCCGCTCTAGGGCCCGGGCAAAAAGTCTCACCCTGACTCTGCCGGTATGCGTGAGGGTCGTCCCCGCGCGCTCTTCTGAACTTGGGTTTGGTTTCTGGCGGTCGGCGCAAGCCGGCCGCCAGTTCTTTTCCACATCAGCCGGCTGACCTTGGTCGCCCGCCGGTCAGAAATCGTGCGTGAGGATTGCCTCCAGCCGCCTGCAAATCTCGCGGCCGTAATCCGTCCAAATCCCCTGCCCCCAATAGCGATAGCAGCTCGTCT
Source organism: uncultured Verrucomicrobiota bacterium (assembly GCA_964634255.1). Taxonomy (GTDB): domain Bacteria; phylum Verrucomicrobiota; class Verrucomicrobiia; order Limisphaerales; family MWDV01; genus MWDV01. The sequence continues at coordinate 8,998 of CAZWJC010000196.1, forward strand.
GCGAACTGAGCAGGTGGAACAGGGCGTTCAGGTAACGCGGATCGCTGGTGGGAATGCCCCGCCGCAGGACCTTCTCGTTGAAATGCGAACTGACCCGCTCCATCGGCCCCAGCACGTTCTCATAGCCGTGGACCCACGAGATGTTGTTGGTCCAGCTCCCGCCTTCCATGTGGAAACGATGATCTTCCTTCCGGAGCTGCTCAATGACCGCGGCCAGACGCTCGCTGCCTTCGCCGGGCTTGAAGCGCTCCCAAATCCGCTTTTGATGGATCGGCTGGACGACCGGGAAATCGCTCTCCTTGACGCCGAATGCCGCGAGGTGTTCCAAGTACTCGGTCACGTTCATCAGCGGCGTGCGCGAGCCCGAGCTTTCGCGAACGACTTCCATGTACTTCGGCGGAAATTCGTTCATCATCACACCGCCGTTCTCGCCGTCGGCAATTTGGGTTACCAGCGGCGGGACGTGTTTCCCGCCAAGTTCCCAACGCGAAAGTCCCTTGGCTTCGTAGTACGGCTGCATCTGAGCAACAAGTTTCGTGTCGCTGCCCTGCGTCTTGATGATCGCGATGATGCTGGCCTCCTCGCCGCGCGAGTTACGACAAACGAGCCGGTGCGGCAAGTGTTTGCGTTCCGGGCCGTGACCGTTCTCGGGTCGCTCGACGGTGTGTTCCTGCACCAGCACCCAGGTGTAACCGCAGTCGCGCAGCGTTTTCACGAACTCGTAAGCCGTGTCCGGCTGATTGGGCAACGCCATTTCCGCCGGCGAGAAGCCGCGCACGCGGCTGAGCGCTTCGAGGCCGAAGATCGCCGCGAAGTGATGCTGCCAGGCGCGGACGTGCAGGCGGAAATCCTGAACGGGCGTGGACGGTGCCACCGCGTGTCCCCAAGGGCAGCCGAGCCACTCGACGGCCGAGCGGTAGCGCGGATCGCAAGTGATGCGCTTCAGGCTGTCGAGGACGTCGTGCGCCCCCATCTGGCGCAGGCCGTGCAGCAGTGTGCCGGAGTACTCAAGCATTACGCGCGGCTGCTTGCCCTCATCCATCAACTGCGGGACAAATTCTCCCATGCGCTTGTAGCACCACTGGAACACCGAGGCGTTGTGGTTATCGCCAATGCCCGGGTTATCCATCATGTGCTTCAAGTTGCTGATGATCTCCGCGGTGGCGAGGTCGTGCCCGCCGGCGGGAATCAGCGGCTGGTGCATATGCAGCGCGATGGCACACGTGCCCTGGATGCCGCCGAAGTCCACGCGGCTCTCCGGCAGAAATGCCGGCTTTCCACGGCTGTCGCGGAGGGTCGCTTCGATCAACGACTCCGAACCCGCCAAGTTGGGCCACTGACCGACGTATTCCGGCAAAGTGCTCATAGTTCGAGTTTGTGCGGGCACAACCTTGCGGAGTGGAGCGGGTTCGTCAACTGCGGGAATTCGAACAGGAAACCGCTTGGTAGTCACGCCGTATACAGACTGGTAGTCTGCTGTTTCGCAGGTTGGCACCCTGCGGGCTGAAGGGAAGCTTGCCGACTACGAGTCGGCGAAACAGCAGGTTGACAACCTGCGCTACCAAACGGGCGTCGCCGCAATGCTGGAATGTCCAGACACGATCCGGCGAATGCGCATCTTTCCCCGTGGCGGCGTGGGTGATCTGCCGTTAATCTAGGCGCGATACGACTATGATTCTCTATAACTTGTTTCCGTTGCTCGCGGGCCCGTTCTCCCGCTGGGACGAACATTTCGCCCGCGCCGCCGCGATGGGCTTCGACTGGGCCTTTATCAATCCCATCCAGCAACTCGGCGTGTCGCGCAGCCTGTATTCCATCGCCGACTACCGCCAAATCAACCCGGCGTTTCTGGACGCAGCCAGCGCGGCAACGCCAGAGGAGCAATGCCGTCAAATGACAGAGCGCGGGCGCGCTGCCGGCCTGAAGCTGATGATTGACCTGGTCATCAACCACAGCGCCATTGACTCGCCACTCACCCGCGAGCATCCGGAGTGGTTCGTGCGCGAAGCTGATGGCCGCATTGCCAACGCTTCCTGCATGCACGGCACCGAGCGCGTTGTCTGGCACGACCTCGCCCAGTTCGATCACAAACACACGCGCGATCCCGAGGGGCTCTATCGGCATTGCCTCGGCATCGTCGAGCACCTGCTGTCGCTCGGTTTCGAGGGCTTCCGCTGCGACGCCGCTTACCAGATTCCGAACAACTTCTGGCATCGACTTCTCCATGACGTGAAATCGCGCCACCCGAAGACCTGCTTCGTGGCCGAGACACTGGGCTGCACGCTCGACGAAACCCGGCACACGGCACGCGCCGGCTTCGACTACGTCTTCAACAGCTCGAAGTGGTGGGATTTCCACGGCTGGTGGCTGATTGAACAATACAACCTCATCCGCGAAACCGCGCCCACCATCAGCTTCCCGGAAAGTCACGACACGCCCCGGCTGGCCGAGGAGTTGAACGGCAACGTGGATGGCCTCAAGCAGCGATACCTCTTCTCCGCCCTGTTCTCGGCCGCCGTCATGATGCCGATGGGCTTCGAGTTCGGCCTGCGCAAGCCGCTGCACGTCATTCACACCACGCCCGCGGACTGGCAGCTTAACGGCTTCGACCTGCGGGACTTCGTCACCAAGGTCAACGCACTCAAGAAACGCTTCGCCGTCTTCCGCGAGGAGAGCCCGATGAACATCTTGCCGTGCAGCAACCAGAACGTTCTGTTCATGTGGAAAGCCTCGGCTTCACGGAAAGACGAGGCGCTGTTGATCCTCAACAAGGACCCGTGGCACCACCAAGAGTTCTACACGGACAACTTCCGCCATTACGTGCAGGCAGGCGCACCGCTGCGGGATGTTTCACCCGAGCATCCGCTGGAATATCTCCACGAACCCTTCCACTACGCCCTGAGGCCCGGTCAGGGCATCGTGCTGGTCACGTCACGGGATTAATCACTCCTTCGTCAGCACCTTTTCAAGCAACTGGTTGAGGCGATTGAGCATCGCGCGCGGGTCTTCGAGCAGGCCAGCGGCAACGCGGGCGTTGTCGAGGACCTGCTCCGCCACGCTTGCGGCCAGCGCGGCATCCTTCTGCCGGGTCGCGTCCAGCCGCGTGACGATGGAATGCGCCGGGTTGATCTCCAGGTCGTGTTTCGCCGGGGCGGCTTCTTCGCCCTCCTTCTTCAGCGCCTTCATGATGCGACGCATGCTTGACGTCATGAACTTGTCCGCGTCCACCACCACGGCCGGACTTTCCACCAAGCGTTTCGAGACGCGCACTTCGCCGACCTTGTCGCCGAGTGTTTCCTTGAGCCATTGCGCCAGCGCTTTCGCGGCGTCTTCGGAGAGCGCGCCGTCCTTCTTCGCTTCGCTGATGTCGACCTCCGCCTTCTCGGCCAGCTTGAGCGGCTTGCCGTAGAACTCGCGCAGGTGCTCCATCACGAACTCGTCCCACGGATCGTACAGGAACAGCACCTCGAACTTGCGTTCCTTGAAGACCTCGAAATACGGGCTGGCCTCCGCCGCGGCGCGGTTGGGCGCGAGCAGGCAATAAACCTCTTTTTGGTCAGACGGCATGCGCTTCACGTAGTCCGCCAGCGACGTGAGCTTGCCCTTGTCCAGCGCCGAGGTTTCGTAGCAGAGCAGTTTGCCAAGTGCGTCCTTGTGCGTGTAATCCGTGACCACGCCTTCCTTCAGGAAGCGATGATATTCCGCGTAGAACTTCTCGTAGGCGTCCGCCTCCTTCTCGGACTGCTCGTCGAGGAACTTGAGGAAACGCCCCGCGAGCACCTTGTTCAGCCGCTGCATGAGCGACGTGTCCTGCATCGTCTCGCGCGAAATGTTGAGCGGCAGGTCTTCGCTGTCCACCACGCCCTTGAGGAAGCGCAGCCAGTCGGGGAACAGGCCCTTGGCCTTCGCCTGGATGAGCACCTTGCGGCAGTAGAGGTTCACCTCGGAATCCATGCGGCCCATGCCCATGGACTCGAAGTTCCGCTGCGGCACGAACAGCAGCGACTGGATCGCCAGCGGCGCATCCGCGGTAAAGTGCAGGCGGAAGAGCGGCTTCTCGTGGTCGTGGCCGACGAACGTGTAGAACTCGTTGTATTCCTCTTCCTTGATCTCGCTCTTGCTTCGCGCCCAGATCGCTTGCACGGTGTTGAGCCGCTTGCCGTTCAGCTCGATCGGGAACGGCACGAAGCTCGAATACCGCTTGATGATTCGCTCGATGCCGCTCTCCTGGGCGAACTCCTTTGCGTCGTCCTTCAGTTCGAGTGTGATCTTCGTACCGCGCGGCAGGTCGGCGGCGGCGGTGAGTTCGTAGCCGCCCGCGCCCGCGCTCGTCCATTGCCAACCTGGCTCCTCGGGCACGAACGAACGGCTCAGAACCGTGACTTTGTTCGCCACCATGAACGCGGAATAAAAGCCCACGCCGAACTGCCCAATCAGTTTCACGTCCGGCTGCTTCTGCTCGGCAAGTTGCTTGAGGAACGCCTTCGTGCCCGAGTGCGCAATGGTGCCGAGGTTTTCCACCAGTTCCCCGTGCGTCATGCCGATACCAGTATCGGCGATCGTGATCGTGCCCGCCTTGTCGTCCGTGGTGATGGCAATGGACGGGGCGACGTCGGGCTGCTGGATGGCTTTCCCCGACGACTGGCTGAAGCGCAGCTTTTCGCACGCGTCCGCCGCGTTGGAGATCA
>CAZWJC010000197.1:0-13657 GCA_964634255.1 uncultured Verrucomicrobiota bacterium
CCTTGCCGATGTGCTGGATCAGGATGTCGGCGCCGGTCCAGTAGCTGCCCATGAAGGGGAAGTTCCACTTGAAGGCCATGCCGTCCTGCGAGACGGAGAGACCGTAGCCCACTGGGGTGACGATTTTGTGGGGCAGGTCGGCGGCAATGACTACGTCTCGGAAAACGACGGCTTCACTTTTGGCGTGCAAATGGAGGCGTGGTGGTGAAGATAGGGGCTATGACCTCCGTGGCGTGCTTTCGCACGTGTGGGTGGGGTCGTCGCCTTGCGACGACCAGGCACTGGTCCAGCCATGTTGACTTGGGCGATTCAACTCAAAGGATGAAACGAACGATATGAAAACTCCGGTTCCTTCAGTTCCCGCACGCTGGCTGGCGCTGGCGTTGCTCCTCACCACCCCGTGGCTTGGCCGGGCGCAGACCGCGGCGGCCGCGGCGGCACCGCAGGCCGCCACGCCGGCGCCGCCGCCCGCCGCCCCCGCTAAACGCAGCGCAGCAGATCTCGAGAAACTCATCGCCCCCATCGCGCTCTACCCCGACCCGCTGCTCGCGACCCTGCTGCCGGCCTCGGTCTATCCCCTGGAAATTGTCCAGGCCGCGCGGTTCGTGGCGGACACGAACAATCTTGCCAAGCTGGATGCCCAGCCTTGGGACGACAACGTGAAAGCCGTGGCGCGTGTGCCGGATGCCATTAAGAAACTGAACGACGACATCGCTTGGACGATTGAACTCGGAGACGCGTTCCTTGCCCAGGACAAGGACGTGATGGACGCCATCCAGTCCATGCGGGCCAAGGCCCAAAAGGCAGGCACACTCCAGACGACGCCACAGCAGGTTGTGATGGTTACCAATGTGATCGTCGAGAAAACCGTCGAGCAGAAGGTGGTGGTGGTGACCAATACGGTCGTCCAGATTCAGCCTTCCAGTTCCTCTGTGGTGTACGTGCCCACCTACAATCCCTATACCGTCTATTACCCGCCGCCGGCGTATGTGTATAACCCATACGCGCCGCTGGTCACCTTCACCGCCGGCGTGGCCATGGGCGCCATCATCGCCAACAACTGCGACTGGTACCACGGGGGATGCTATCACGGCGACGTGGACATTGACATTGACCGGAACGTGAACCGGAACACCGAGAGAAACGTGAATCGTGATGGTACCCGGAATACCCAAGCCAGTTCGCAATCGGCCAACCGTGCGGGTGCCTCCCAGCAAAAATGGCAGCCGGACCAGAGCCGGTTGAACAAGAGCGGGTCGCCCAGTGCCACGACCCGCAGCGCGGAAGCGCGGGGTTATGGTTCTGGAGGCGCCAAGCCTTCAACGGGCAGCGTCGGCACTCGGCCTTCCACCGGCACCGCTGCCGCCCGCCCTTCGACCGGGACCGCGGCTACGCGCCCTTCCACCGGAGCGGCGGGTGGGCCGACTTCCACATGGGGTGGTTCAGCCAATCGGCCTTCTACAGGCGCGGCTGCCACGCGACCCTCAACAGGGACTGCCAGCACACGGGCTTCTGCTGGAGGAGCAGGCGGACCCACGTCAACATGGGGAGGCGGAGGCACTGCCGGTCGGTCGGGCGCTTCTCCCTCAGCTTCTCCCTCCGTCAACCGATCCGCGGCAGGTTCTAGTGGCAGTGCGTTTGGTGGTGCGAGCAGCGGCGCCAGCGCGCGGGATTACAGTAACCGGGGTTCGACCAGCCGCAGTTACAGCGGTGCGGGCGGCTTTAGTGGCGGCGGTAGCCGTGGGGGTGGCGGCGGACGTGGGGGCGGGGGACGCCGTTGAATGGTAAACTCGAACTGCAAACCTCTTTTCTCGTTACCATGAAGACTCCCTCAAAAAGCATTTCCATGACCTCGCTGCATCGGTTCTACCACTCCATTGTCCAGCGCAACCTATTGCTGACCTTGACCCTTAGCGCACCGCTTGCCCTCAGTGCGGCACCGGGCACCAAAACCTTCGCCACGCCTGAAGAGGCGGTTGCCGCGCTGGCCGCTGCCGTCAGCGCGGACGACTCCAACGCGCTCCGTGCCATCTTTGGTCCGGCGGCGGCGGATCTCGAAAATCCGGATCGCGTGCAGGCCAACAATGAGCATCAGACGTTCGCAGCGGCGTTCAGCCAGACCAACCACATCGCTCGCGAATCAGACTCCCGATGCGTGCTCGAAGTGGGCAACAACCTCTGGCCTTTCCCCATTCCTATCGTGAAGCAGGGCGGGAGGTGGTTCTTCGACACCGTGGCAGGTAAGGAAGAGTTGCTCAACCGTCGCATTGGTAAGAACGAACTCTCCGTGCTGCAGTCGGTGCGCGCCTATGTCGAGGCCCAGCGCGTCTATGCCTCCAAGGATCGCGACGGCGACGAGGTCCTCGAATTTGCGCAGAAGGTCCGCAGCATGCCCGGCCAGAAGGACGGACTGTACTGGCCGCCGGAGCTTGATGGTGAGCTCAGTCCGCTCGGCCCGCTGGTCGCCCAGGCGCAGGATGAGGGGTACGGCGGTAAATCCCGGAAGGAGGGTGCGGCGCCGGAGCCGTACCACGGCTACTTCTTCAAAATGCTCACCCGCCAGGGCAAGTCCGCTCCCGGAGGCAAATACAACTACGTCATCAACGGCAACATGATCGGCGGCTTCGCGCTCGTGGCGTGGCCCGCCCAATACGGCGAATCCGGCATCATGACCTTCATCGTGAACCAGCAGGGCCGCGTGTATCAGCGGGACCTTGGCCCGAAGACCGCCACGATCGTGCGCAAGCTGAAGGAGTACGAGTGCGGACCGGCGTGGCAGGTGTCGCCGGATTGATGGCCACCCTGCGGCCCGTCGTCACTCCCCATGAGCCTTTGCCCCGTAGCGGCGTCTCGACAGAGCGCCGCAGTCTTCCGGAGGGCAACCCTGCGACGCGCTTTCGAGCCACCGCAACATCAGGGGATAAACCGCCGATTGTTCTGGAGGCTGGTCCCAGTGGCCTTCGCGCTGGCGAGCGGCTTGACCGTGCAGGCCGAGGACTTTCGCATCACCGGTCTCCGGCCATTGGGCGGCAGCCCACCCGTGCGAACGCTCCGAAGCCTCCTCGACCTTTGCGCCAACCACGCGCGAGCGTTCTGGACTGCGGTGGTCCTCCGCCGCTTTCCCGGCCCGCCAAAGCGCCAGAGGGCTGGCGCACTCCAAAACCTGCCGGCACGTCCAGTGATTCCGGGGAAGATCAGCGCCGACTCACGTCGGCTGCTGCAGTTCCGGGGCCCAGACCGCGGATCGTCTCGCGGAATTCTGTTGCTGGCCCTTGCGCTGGTGAGCGGCGGCAAGCTCCAAGCCGACGCGTTCCGCATCACCAGCCTCCGGCCGTTGGGCGGCAGCCCACCTGTGCGAACGCTCCGAAGCCACCTCGACCTTTGCGCCAACCACGCGCGAGCGTCCTGGAGTGCGGCGGCCCTCCTCCGCTTTCCCGGCCAGTCAGAGCGCCAGAGGGCTGGCGCACTCCAAGACCTGCTGGCACGTTCGGTGATTCCGGGGAAGATCAGCGCCGACGCACGTCGGCTGCGACAGTTTAGGAGCGCAACGCGCAGCTCATTGCGCGCGGTTCTCCCTCTGGGCGATTTGCTGCGACCTCACACCATCCGAACCAGTACTGAACCATGACGACTCCATCCCAGACCCGGCGGTGCACCACCCACAACCGTCGACGTGGTTTGCTCGCACGCGCAGTTCCTGCCGCGCTGACCATCTGCGTGTCTGCCAGCTCGGCACACGGCCAATTCTTGACCCCATCCGCACGTTACGACGTCGAGCAAGGCGCGGAGGCGGCCAAACTCGTCGAGCGCCAGATCGGCCTCTATGCCGTCCCGAATACTGAAGCGTACCTGCGCGACGTGGGCGCACGCTTGGTGGCTGAGGTGAAGGATCCGCGCTGGAACTTTGGCTTCCAGATCGTGAACCAGGCCGAGCCCAACGCCTTCGCCATTCCCGGCGGTGGCATCTACGTCTCCCGCGGATTGCTGGCCTTGGTCAACCGCGAGGATGAACTGGCCGGGGTGCTGGCCCACGAAATCGCCCACGTCACCGAGCGGCATTCGGCCAAGCAACAGCGCAAAGGCATCTTGCCCGGCCTGCTGTCCCTGCCCGGCAATGTCGTGGGTAGCGTGGTGGGCGAAAACCTGGGCGCGTTGATCAACGCCCCGATTGAAACGGTGGGCGGCGTGCGGTTGAGCCGGTACAGCCGCGGCCAGGAGACCGAGTCTGACCGCATCGGCACCCGCACCGCTGCCCAAGCTGGGTATGATCCCAAGGCGCTGGCGGACATTCTCCGGCGACTGGAGCTGGACGTGACGAGTCAGACGGGCGAGCAGCCGCGGTTCAGCATCTTTGACACACATCCCATGACGGAGGCGCGGCTCAAGGACATCCAGAGCCGGGCGGCCGCCTTGACTGCCGCCGTGAAACCGCGCTTGGCGCCCGACGCCGCTTCGCTCTTTGCGAAACTCGACGGCATGTGGTGGGGGGAGAATCCCGAGGCCGGCGTTTTCCGGAAAGACCAATATTTGCAGCCGGCCATCGGATTCACGCTCACGTTTCCTGCGGGCTGGAGCCACCAGAACACGCCGCAGTACGTCATTTCGGCGCATCCCCGGCAGGAGGCCATGCTGCTGCTGGGCATCTCGGGGCCGGCCGCAAATCCGGAAGTCACCGGAGAGAAGTTCATCCAGAAGATGCGCAGCCAAGCCCGCATCGAACCGGTTTCGGCTCGCAAGGCTTCGATCGGTCACTTTCCGGCGTTTGTCGTAACGTACCTGGATCGCTCGGGGCGAGCGCCGACCTACCTGCATTTTGGCTGGGTCGCCATGGCCGGAACGACCTACCAGTTGATCGGACTCGCGCCGGAGAAGCACCGGGAAAGCCTGCGGAATGCGGCGCTCAGTTTGCGGCCGCTGACCGAGGTGGAGCGCGGCGCGGTTACCGGCAAGCGCTTGCGCATCGTGATCGCGCGTCCGGAGGAACGTTTGGAGAACCTCGGCGCCCGCACTGGCAACGTTTGGTCGCCAGCCTACACCGCCCTTGTGAATGGATTGGATGCCGAAGCGGTTCTGGAGGAGGGCCGGCTCGTGAAGATCGCCCGGGAAGAGTGTTGGCGCCAGCCAGCCAACAATGGACGATAAAAACCTCAAGCCCGGCGCGTGATCGCGAAACGTGACCATCCCATGACAGATCAACCCAGCCAGACAAATGCGGCGTCCCCTCCCGGCAGGCCCTTGCTGCGCCGCTGGCTGCGCGGGCTTTGGATGGCAGGGATTGGTTGCGGCTTGGCGCTAGTGACAACCTGGGCGGCGGCAGCGCTCTGTTTCGATGTGCGGATTCCAGCGCTGCGCGTGCCGCTGGCTGTGGCGTATGCCGTTGCCGTGTTGGCGGTCTGGATTGTGATCAAGGGCTTCTGGCGCAAATCCGCCCTCACCTTCGGTGGCTTCGTGCTCGTGTTGGGCTGGTGGTTCTCTCTCCAACCCTCGAATAACCGCGACTGGCAACCGGATCTCGCTGTGTTGCCGTACGCCACCACCAACGGCAGCCAGATCACGCTTCACAACATTCGCAATTGCGATTACCGCACCGAAACCGATTTCGACGTCCGGCACTACGACCAGTCGTTCGATCTGGACAAGCTGCGCTCGGCCGACCTCTGGATGGTCTATTGGGGCTCACCGAACATGGCGCACACGATGGTGAGCTTCGGCTTCGAGGGCGGCGGCTACGTCTGTTTTTCGATCGAAACCCGAAAAGAGAAGGGGGAGGGCTACTCGGCGGTGAAAGGATTGTTCCGCCAGTTCGAGTTGATTTATGTCGTCGGTGACGAGCGTGATCTCGTGCGCCTGCGGACGAATTACCGAAAGGGCGAGGACGCCTATCTCTACCGCCTGCGCGGCTCGCCCGACCGGGTGCGCGCGGCTTTTCTCGACTATGTGCGTCGCGTGAATGACTTGCACCAGCGGCCGGAGTGGTACAGCGCGCTCACCCACAACTGCACCACCAGCATCCGCGCGCAGCGCGCTGCCTCGGACCGCGCCCCGTGGGATTGGCGCATGCTGGTGAACGGCCACGGCGACGAACTGCTCTACGAGCGCGGCGCCATCACGACCAACCTGCCCTTCGCGGAACTGAAGCAGCGCTGCCGTATCAATGATCGCGCCCGGGCAGCGGACCAGGCGGCGGACTTTTCACAGCGGATTCGACACGAAGTGCCGGGAGTTGACCCCTGAGTATCGCACCGGAGAGAAACCTATGAAGCCAACGAATCTCATCTCCCTCCTTGCGGTTGGGCTTGGATTAGCCCTGGCCGGTTGCACCGCCCCGATCGGGGCCGACCGCGTGACCACCCGGCAATCCTACGCGCAGGTGCAAGCCAATGCGTTGCGCACCGGCAAACCCAGCGCCACAACGGCCGCGATCTTGCACCGCTACGATCTGGACCGCTTGGTGGCCCGGCACCCGGATGAAGCCGTCCGCCGACTGCATCAGAAAGCCTTGGCCACCGGCGAGCGCGACCTGCTGTTCGCACTCGCAGAAACGAGCTATGTGGCCGGCGACCACGCCCGCCGCAGCATCAAACCGTGGGACCCGCGCGACCCGCGGGATTATTACTTGGGCTCGGCGGTGTATGCGTGGCTCTTCCTGTTTGGTGAAGCGAAAGAAGCCGTGCCCAACTTCTTGGACCGTCGCGTGCGCGAGGCGTGCGATTTATACAATTACGGGCTCGGCTTGGCGCTCACGGAAAGCAAGGGCACCAATGGTATCGTGCAACTGAAAGCAGGCCGGCGTCGGTTGCCCGTGGGTGAGATCGAGCTGACACTGAGCCTTACGAATTTCCCCGCACGCCTGGACGATTTCGACCAGTTCCTGCTGGCGGATCAGTTTCGAGTGCGCGGTTTGAGCGTGCGCAACCGCGAGCCGGGGGTCGGCGCCCCCGTGGTGGCGGTCCGGCGATTTGATCCAGAACTAGGGGTTCGTCGCTGCTCCCCGGCCACCGTGTTCCTACGCGGGCCCGTTTCTCTGGCCGAAGTGGATGGCGGCACGGCTTCCGGATTACTGGAAGTTCATTCCGCGTTTGGCAACACCACCATTGCCATCGGTGATACCCAGTTGCCGTTGGAGACTGACTTGACCGCGCACATGGCCTATGTGTTGAACCAGTCGTTCATCTGGGACCTCGGCATGATGCAATTCCTGGCGCCGGCGAAACAGGTGCGCAGTCAGTTGATTGCTTTCGATTCCTTCAAATCCAACCGCATCCCGGTCGTGTTCGTCCACGGGACGTTCTCCAGTCCGGTCACTTGGGCGGAACTTAACAACACCCTCACGGCGGATCCAGCGCTGCGCCAAAGGTATCAAGTCTGGGCTTTCATGTATGGCAGCGGCAATGCCCTGCCCATTTCGGCGGGGGAATTGCGCGACGCCCTGACGGCGACGGTTCACAAACTCGATCCCCAAGGCACGAACGAGCTGTTGCGTCAGATGGTGATCATTGGCCACAGCCAGGGCGGGCTGCTCACCAAGCTCACCGCCACGTCCACCGGCGACCGGATCTGGCAGGCGCTCAGCAAGACGCCTTTGGAGGAGTTACCTGTGACTGAGGATCAGCGCGCCAAGCTGCGCCGCCTGGTCTTCTTGGAACCGCTGCCTTTTGTCCGCCGCGTCATCTTCATCAGTACCCCCCACCGCGGCAGTTACCTGGCAAGCAGCTTCGCGCGCCGCTTGGCCAGCAAGCTGATGGCCCTGCCCAGCGCGACGGTGGACGCCACCCGGGACGCAATCTCGCTGAGCAAAGGCACCAGCGTGGAACGGATGCTCGGCGGCCGGCTGCCCACCAGCTTGGACAGCATGTCGCCAAAGAACCCCGTCCTGCTGGCGATGGCGGAGATTCCCGTGGCGACTTCGATCAAGGCGCACTCGATCATTCCCGTCAAAGGCGAAGGCGATTTGGAGCACGGCCGGGATGGTGTGGTAGCCTATGCCAGTGCGCATGTGGACTACGTGGAATCGGAACTCGTCGTGCGCGGGGAACATTCCTGCCTGAACCAGCCGGTCACCATCGAGGAGGTGCGCCGCATTCTGCATGAGCATCTGAAGAACCTGGATGTCGCGCGAGCCGCCGCCCAGAATCAGCTCCCCCAGCCCCAATGAATCACCGCCAGACGAAGGTGTCGTCAGACTGGATTGAGCCAAAATCATGAGCTTGAACACGAACTCCCTTTCGGTCCCTGGCTGGGCGCGTTGGATCCCTGCGGTCGGATGGCTTCGGTCCTATCAGCCAGCCTGGCTGCGCGGTGACCTCCTGGCGGCGATCACGCTCGCGGCGTATTTGCTGCCCGCCGCATTGGGTGATGCCTCGCTCGCCAACCTGAAACCCGAGGCCGGGCTTTATGCGTGCCTCTTCAGTGGGCTGGTGTTCTGGCTGTTTTGCAGCTCGCGGCACACCGCCATCACCGTGACCTCCGCGATCTCGCTGCTCATCGGCGCGTCGCTGGGCGAGATCGCGGGCGGCGACACCACGCGCTTTGCCGCGCTTGCGGCGACCACAGCCCTCCTCGTCGCAACCATCGCCTTCGTCGCCTGGCTGGCCAAGGCGGGCGCGATCGTGAACTTCATCTCCGAAAGTGTGATGACCGGATTCAAATGCGGCGTGGCGCTTTGCCTCGCGAGCACCCAGTTGCCGAAGCTCTTCGGTTTTCACGGAGAGCACGGCAGCTTCTGGGTCAACAGCGGCTACTTCCTCAGGCACGTGAACGAAACCAATGCCACCTCGCTGCTCATTGGCGGGATCGCACTCGCCATCCTGATCCTGGGCAAGGTGTTTCTGAAGCACAAGCCGGTCGCCCTGTTCGTTGTGGTCGGCGGCATCGTCGCGTCATCCGCGTTGGGGTTGGGTACGCACGGCGTGAAAATGCTCGGCGAAGTGCCCAACGGGTTGCCAGGCATCACGCCGGCAATCCAGTGGGCGGACCTCAATCAACTGCTCCCGCTGGCGTTCGCGTGCTTCATGTTGGGCGCAGTGGAAACCGCCGCCATCGGGCGCACGTTCGCCGCCAAGCACGGCGGGCGGCTCGACGCCAACCAGGAATTCCTCGCCCTCGCGGCGGCGAATCTTGCCGCTGGATTGGGGAGCGGCTTTCCCGTCAGCGGTGGCATGTCCCAGTCGCTGGTGAACGAAGGCGGCGGGGCGCGCACGCCGCTCTCAACGGCTGTGTCCGCTGGCATCATACTCGTCGTGGTCCTGTTCTTCTCGCATCTGCTGAGCGCGTTGCCGCAACCGGTGCTCGCGGCCATCGTGCTCGTCGCCGTGGCGGGGTTGTTCCAGGCGTCGGAACTGAAGCACCTCTGGCACGCCAGCCGGTCCGAATTTGTCGTGGCAATTGCCGCCTTTCTCGGCGTGCTCAGTTCCGGCTTGCTCCGGGGCGTGATGATTGGAGCCATCATTTCGCTGGTGCAACTCCTACGCCGTGCCGCGAGTCCGCATGTGGCTTTCCTTGGCCGCATTCCCGGCACACGCCGCTTCTCCGATCGCGAACGGCATCCGGACAATGAGCTGATTCCGGGTGTCCTCATTTTTCGACCCGAGGTGAACCTGATCTATTTCAATGTGGATTCCGTGCGCGATACGATCAGCCAGCGCGTACGCGCTGAGGCCACACCGCCGAAACTGGTTGTCATTGACCTTTCCGCTGCGCCGCACGTGGATCTGCAAAGCGCCCACGCCCTCGCTGGCCTTGCGGATGAACTGACTGCCGCCGGCATTCGCGTCCACGCCGTCGAAGCCCGGTCTGCCGTGCGCGAACGCCTGCGCCGCGAGGGCCTGGACGCGCGCCTGGGCAGTGTTGACCGCTTTACCTCCGTCGCGGATGTGGTGGACAGTCTCGCAAAAAACGGGTGAACTGGGGCTGGCCCAAATGCGCCCGAGATTCAGGACAGTCTTGGGCGGCGCCCGACGATGCTGACCAACCAACAGTTTGACCGAACGCAGCGGCTGGCTTCGCGCCTCGCAGGCATCGAATTGGTGGAACGCCATCGCGAACTGCTGCACCGCCGCAGTCGCCGGCTCGGGATTCGCGACGCCGCCGGGCTGGAGGCGTTTCTTGACGCCGTCAAGGCGGGCGAAACGTCCGCGACGCAAAGGCCGCTGTGTCTGCTGACCACCAAGTTCACCGGTAACCGCTATGCTCGCGGGTCGCTTCAGTGCATTTTCCCATGAAACAAGTGCTCACTCATCATAGCATCGCCCGCCGACTGCAACTGGGCGTCGGCCTGGCCGCGGGTTTGGTTCTCGGCCTGACCGTGTGGTTCAACTACCGCAATGGCCGCGCCGAGTTGGACCAGCAAACCAATGCCAAGGCCATGGCCGATATCCGCGCCGCGGCGCGCCGGGTGGACGACTTTATCGCGCGTGCGGGCATGCTGCCGCGGAGCACCGCCAGCCGCCAGGTTGCTTACGGGCGCAATCCCGATCCCGGCATGGTTCCGTTCATGGCCCAGCTCCTCGCCCAAGTGCCCGAGGATGAGGTGTACGGCCTGGCCATGGCTTTCGAGCACAAGCAGTGGCAGGAGCCGGATGCGATGCCGTGGGTGGATCGCAAGAGTTGGCCGCACAAGGTGACTCTGGGATACGACTACCACGATCCGAAGTGGGAATGGTACGTCGGTCCCAAGAACTCGCGGAGTTTCTACGTCACGGACCCTTACTTTGATGAGGGCGGCTCCGAAATCACGATGGTGACCCTGTCGGTGCCCATGTTCGAGGCGGGTTCAAACTTCATTGGAGTCGCCACGACGGACCTGGCCCTGGATCGCCTCCGGGCGATGATACGTGCAGCCCGGCTGAGCCGGGCGGCGGAGAGCGGGCGCAGCGGCACGAACGAGTTTGCTTACCTCGTCAGCCGGGGCGGCAAGATCATCGTGCATCCGATCGAGGAACTCATGCTCCGCAAAGGCTTTCCCGGCGCCGAAGTGAAGAGCCGGCCGGGCGGCGAGGCGGTGGCGGCCAGCCCCGAGGGATTCACCTTAACCTCGATGGATGGCGAGGCCCGCCGCGTTTACTGGGCGACTGCACCGCTGACCGGCTGGAAGGTCGTTCTCAACATTTCCGAGGCCGACATCCTCGCTCCCGTCCGCCAATTGATGCTGCGCAGCGCCCTCATCGGGCTGGCCGGTTTGCTGGTCCTGGTGGTGGTGGTGACTGCCATTGCGCGGCGACTCGCCCATCCGCTGCTCGGTCTGACGCGCACCGCCGCCGCCATCGAGCAGGGCGAGTTCCGCGAGGAAATGCTGGGCGACCTGCCGCAACGCCGCGACGAATTGGGCGCACTGGCAACGAGTTTTCAGACCATGGCGCGAAAGATCCTGGCGCGCGAGCAGAGTCTGGCGGAACTGAATCAAAACCTGGAACGCACCGTCGGGCAGCGCACCGCCGAGTTGACGGCCCGGGCCGGTGAGTTGGAGAAACTGACCCGGGCATCTCAGGAAAGTGCCGCGTTGGAGTCGAGCCTGTCGACGCTGAACACGAGTCTTCGCGGGAACCTGACCGTGGCGGAGGTGGCGCAGCGGGGCCTGACAGGTGCAATTGAGTTTCTCGGAGCGCCCATGGGCGCGGTGTTTGTTGCCGGCAAGGACGGAGTTCTCCAGCGGCAGGCCGCGCACGCTTACCCGGACAGCGCCGATCTCCCCAAATCGTTCCCCCTCGGCAGCGGTATTGTCGGACAGGCCGCCCAATCGCGGCGGCCGATCGTTACCCAGCCAGATGCCGAAAAACTCAGGGTGCAGTTCGGATTTGGCGCGGTGGCGCCGGCGCAAATTGCCGCCTGCCCGCTGCTGGTCAACGACACCGCGGTCGGCGTCCTCGAGCTTTGTTTGTTCCAGCCGCTGACCGAGGCCCAAACCCGCTGGTTGGAGAAGGCGTCCGAGACTCTGGCCAACGCCCTGCGATTCGCACTGGAAAGCGAGGAGCGCAGGCAGGCCGAGGAACGCACCCGGCTCATTCTCGAATCCAGCGCCGAGGGTATCTTCGGTACGGATACCGAAGGGCGGATTACTTTCATCAATCCCGCCGCTTGCCGGATGCTCGGATTCACGGCCGGGGAATTGATGGGGCAACCTTGTCATGCCGCCTTCCATCACCACCATCCCGATGGCCGCGATTATCCCAAGGAAGAATGCCCGATGTACGCGGCTTACGCGCAGGGCAAATCCAGCCGCATTGACGACGAATTCCTCTGGTGCAAGGATGGCACCGGCCTGCCGGTCGAGTATGGCGCGACCCCAATAACCAAGGACGGCGTCGTGGTCGGTTCCGTGGTCAGCTTTACGGACATCACCGTGCGCAAACAGCAGGAAGCCGAGTTGCAGACGCAACACAGTGCACTCGAATCTGCGGCCAATGCCATTGTCATCACCAGCACCAAAGGGATCATCCAATGGGTCAACCCGGCGTTTACGAAACTGACCGGTTACACGCGCGAAGAGGCCGTGGGCCAGAATCCGCGGGTGCTCAAGTCCGGCGTTCATGATCGGGAGTTCTTCCGCAACTTGTGGGATACCGTTCTCGGCGGCAAAGTCTGGCAGGGCACGCTCACGAACAAACGCAAGGACGGCGTGCACTATCAGGAGGAGATGACCATCACGCCGGTGCGCTCAAAGCGCGGGGAGATCACGCACTTTGTTGCGGTCAAGCAGGACATCACCGAGCGCCTGCGGGCCGAACAACGCCTGCGCGAGACCGAGCAATTCTTCCGCAGCGTGCTGGAGTTGGCGCCGGACGGTTTGATGGTTGCGGATGAGCAGGGCGTCATTCGCCTGGCCAACGCCCAATGCGAAAAGCTGTTTGGCTACACCCGCGAGGAACTCATCGGCCAGCCCGTGGAAATGCTCGTGCCCGCCGATGTGCGCGCCCGGCATCCGTCCATGCGGGCCGCGTTTCACAGCGCCCAGGACGCCCGCTCCATGGGCTTGAATCGCGAACTGCGCGGCCAGCGGAAGGATGGATCGCTTTTCCCTGTTGAGATTGGGCTCAGTCCGTTGCCCGCGCGGGCGGGCGAAGGCGCGCAGGTCGCCGTGTCCATCCGCGACATCACCGAACGCAAGCGGCAGGAAAGCAAATTGAAACGCCAAAGCGACGAGCTTCAGCAGATCAATTTCAAGGCCGACTGCGCACTGGACCTGACCAAGGCCGGTTACTGGCACGTGCCTCTGGACGGCTCCGGCTGGTACAACTCGTCCGAACGCGCCGCGCGCATCTTTGGCGATCCCCCCACGCCCGATCATCGCTACACGCTGGAGCATTGGATGCAGCACGTCCAACTCGGGGACGAGGCGGCGGCCAGGGTCACCGCGCAGAACTTCGAGGACGCCGTGGCAGGGAAGATTCCGGTTTACGACGCTATTTACGCTTACCGGCGTCCGGTGGATGGCCGGGTCGTTTGGATCCATGCCTTGGGCCATGTCGTGAAGGATGCCAGCGGCAAGCCCACCGACATGTTCGGCGTTACCCAGGACATCACCGACTTCAAGCTGCTCGAAATGGAACTGGTGGGAGCCAGGCAGAAGGCCGAGGAAGCCACCCAGATGAAGTCCATGTTCCTCGCGAACATGAGCCACGAAATCCGCACGCCGATGAACGCCATCATCGGCCTCTCGCAC
>CAZWJC010000198.1:0-13657 GCA_964634255.1 uncultured Verrucomicrobiota bacterium
TTGTACGGCTTGTCGTTACGGATGGCATCGAAGAAGAGGTCGTGCTCGCGCTGATACTGGTCGCACGGGTCGCCCTTGTAGCGCCAGAGCAGATTGGCGGAGGTGGCCTGGTGGCCTTTGAATAACTTGGGATCGCTCTGCCCCTCGCCCAACACCCCGCAGCCTTTCGTGCCATGGATGACGTCACCGAAAAAGTCCCAACACCGCGTGATGTGCCGTCCCTGCGCGACCATGCGGGTGCCGTCGGGGAAACTGTATTCCGCCGCGTAGTGGTCGAAGAGTTGGTCTGCATCTTTGCGCACCTGGCGTCCGCCCATGCCCTGCACCGAGACGGGCCAGGCGTTCTTGGCCCAGCAGCAAATGTCGATGTTGTGGATCAGCCAGTCCACGATGAAGCTGCCGTTCAGCCAGGTGAAGTTGCTGTAGTTCCGGATTTGGTGGGCAAGCTCGGACTCGCTCGCCTCCTTGGGCGCGAAGCCCACCGGGCCGTGCATACGATAGGCGTAAGCGGTGATGACCTCACCGATTGATCCCTGGTGAATCTGCTCGATGGCCTGCTCCAACGGCAAGTAGTGCCGGCTCATCAGGCCGGTCGCAACCTTGAGATTCTGTTCCTTCGCCAGT
Organism: uncultured Verrucomicrobiota bacterium; assembly: GCA_964634255.1. GTDB lineage: Bacteria > Verrucomicrobiota > Verrucomicrobiia > Limisphaerales > MWDV01 > MWDV01. The sequence goes on from CAZWJC010000198.1 coordinate 625, forward strand.
TCACCCGTGCGCAGGACACGCCGAATCCCGGGCGCATCCACGGCAAACGACTTTTCGATGAACGCATGCATGCCCTTCTGGATGGCGTACTCGAAGTGGATCGGGCGGAACGCCGGCGGCGTCGCCAGCAAGACCACGCTTCCTTTGTCGAGTGAGTCAATGGCCTTCTTGTAGCCGTCCAAACCAGAAAACACGCGCTCGGGCGGGACCTCCAGCTGTTTTTCGAATTTGCCCTTGAGATTATCCAGCACCGCTTTGGCCCTGGGCTCAAAGAAATCCGCCACGGCCCAGAGCTTGGTCGGTCCTTTCGTAGAGAGCGCTTGGGCGATGGCGCCGCCACCACGCCCACCGCAGCCAACAAGCGCCACCTTAAGGGTGTTGTTCTCGGCAGCATGGGCTCGGAAAGCGATGGCGCTGATGAGCGCCGCTCCGGCTACGGCTTGGGTTGACTGTTTGATAAACTCGCGCCGTGTGGCAACGATGGAAGGCGAAGGAAGGTTAAGGGACATGGTTTGATCCTCAATCGGTTTGAGCGGGTTCCGCATGGCTTGATTGTGCAAACCGTGGTCGGGAAGTCAACCGCACGCAATACCGTGCAGCGCTCGGCAGCAAACCGAGGGTTGATTTTCGCGCGGACTGTGGTTGATTCTCCGCCAGTCAACCCGAAGCCAGAAATGCCATGAATCGCCACCCCATCAGCCGTCGCCAGTTTCTTGCCGGTTCCGCCGCATTCGCCAGCGCCGCATGGCTTGCCCCGTCAGTTCTCGGCGCCGCGCCGGGCAAGAAACTCACCGCCGCCGACCAAGTCGCGTTGGGCAAGACCGGGCTGAAGCTCAGCCGTTTGGGCATCGGCACGGGTACTAACAGTGGCAAAGTGCAGCGCGACCTTGGCCGCGAAGGCTTCAATCGTCTCATCCGTTACGCCTACGATCAAGGGCTCACCTACATAGACACTGCGCAAAGCTACCAGACTCACGAGTTCATCCGCGACGCCATCAAGGGCCTGCCCCGCGAGAAACTTTTTATTCAGACGAAAATGCCCGACGCGCCAGAGAAGCCGCAGGAGGTCCTCGACCGATATCGCAAAGAGCTTGGGGTAGACTACCTCGACTGTGTGCTCTCCCATTACGCCACGACGACCAACTGGGACGATCAGCGTCGTCGCGTCTTGGATGCGCTGGCGGAAGCGAAGCAAAAGAAGATTGTCCTCGCTAAAGGCGTATCCTGTCACGGCCTGCCGGCGCTCAAGCGTGCCACGCAGGTGGATTGGGTGGATGTGCAACTCGTGCGTCTCAATCCCCAGGGTCGCCACGTGGACGGGCCAACCCATCAATGGAATCCTGGTGCGAACGAAACGACGGTTACTGAGGTGGAACACGAGGTCAAAGCCATGCGGGCCAAGGGCCGCGGCATCATCGGCATGAAACTCATCGGCAACGGTGAATTCACCACTGCCGAGGACCGGGAGAAATCCATCCGCTACGCCATACAATGCGGATTGCTCGACGCGGCGGTCATCGGCTTTGCCAGCACCGCGGAGATTGACGAAGCCATCGAGCGCATCAACCGTGCGCTGGCCAGCATCTAACTGGGCCCGGCAGCACAAGAAGTCCGGGACCACGTATTGATTCCATGCGCAAGATCAACACAAAGAACCTGACTGAGATCGAGTGGTCCTCGCCCAAAGGGAAATTTGCCGGCGCCGGCAAACAGGTTTCGGAAGAACTTGGCCGCAAGCCGCAGTCCACGGACTTACGGGAACGGCATCCGTTTGATGTGGAGATCTGCCGCATCCCGCCCGGGAAGACGCCTTACCCGTACCACTCGCACAGTGCGCAGTGGGAATTCTACCACGTCATCTCCGGAACTGGCCGCGTGAGGCATCAAGACGGCACTGCACCGATTGGGACGGGCGACGCCTTCATCTTCGAGCCCGGCCAGCCGCACCAGCTCATCAATGACGGGCCGGAGGATCTAGTCCTTTACGTCGTAGCGGACAACCCCATCGGGGAATCCTGCTTCTACCCTGACAGCGGCAAGTGGATGGTGCGATCGCCAGAGCGCCAGCTTGTCCGCTCCGAAGCTTTGGACTACTTCGACGGCGAGGAATAAGCCGGAATTTCATCCACCGCACGAACGCATCGCCAGTCCGAAGCGCCAGTTACCCCTGTGATCGGGCCCGTGACGCATCGGGTCAGTTACGGACAGACCCCTTGCACACATTACGGATGGATTCCCGCGGGCTTCTGCATTGCCTTCACTCCGATCGAGGTTAGGATTGGGCTGCGGGATGCGGCGGGCTTTATCCGTGAACCGCCAACGTAATCATCATATATCATAACCGCCTGCCGCAAGGTTCACACCGCGTCAAAGAAAGGCAGAACAATGAAGATCAAGACCAGGCGCAAGTCAGGCTTCACGCTCGTGGAGATCATGATCGTGGTGGCCATTATCGGGTTGCTGGCGTCCATCGCCGTCCCGAACTTCGTGCGGGCGCGCAACACCGCCCAAAAGAACGCGTGCATCAACAACCTGCGGATGATCGATAACGCGAAGCAGCAGTGGGCCACGGAGAACAAGAAGGGCGATAGCGACACGCCCACCGTGGATGACGTGAAGGTGTACATCAAGAACAACAGGTTCCCCACCTGCCCGGGCGGCGGCACTTACGAGGGCACCATTGGCGCACTGAATCAGGATCCGGAATGCAGCAAGAAAGCGGAAGGTCACGTCCTGACCGAGCCGTAGATTGCATTCTTCGCAAACAGCCCGGGGCGAAGGCTCCGGGCTTTTTTACGCCCGGACCTCGCCTAAAAAAGACTCGCATGGTGAGGCGTGTCCGCTATTTTCCGGTCCGTGGATGCGATTCTAAAGACAGAGAGTCTGCGGGTTGAGTATCGCGCCCAAACGCGCGGCAGTCCCGCCAAGGTCGCGGTCAACGACCTGAACCTCACGGTTCAAGCCGGTGAAGTCTTCGGCTTTCTCGGGCCGAACGGTGCCGGCAAGACGACGACCATGAACGTTTTGTTGGGCTTCGTTCCGCCAACGAGCGGCGCCGCCTACCTGTTCGGAGTGGACGTCCGCGAGCCTATCGCCCGTCAGCGGATCGGGTATTTGCCCGAGCTCACCTACTACTACAAATTTCTGACCGCCGAGGAATTGCTGCGGTTCTACGCCCGCATCTTTGGCGTCGCCCCGTGTGAAACCGAGCGACGGATTGACCAGTTGATGAAGCTGGTAGAGCTGGATCACGCGCGGAAGCGACTCATCAAGACATACTCGAAGGGCATGCAGCAGCGCGTCGGCCTGGCCCAAGCGCTCATCAACAATCCAGACCTGCTCATTCTTGATGAACCGACGAGCGGCTTGGACCCCTTGGGCCGAATGAAGGTCCGCGAGATAATTCAACGGCTGAAGGACGACGGCAAGACGGTGTTCTTTTCGTCACATGAGCTGGGCGAAGTCGAAACCGTCTGCGACCGCGTGGCGATCATTCATCAGGGCCAGCTCAAGGTCGCCGGGAAGGTGGACGTTCTGTTGCGGGAGCACCAAACCAACCTGGAGCAGATTTTCCTGAAGCTCATCGGCTACCAACCGTCACCAAGCGTATGAACACGTTGTTTGCGCTGGCCAGCGTCGTCATCAAGGAACTCTACCGCCGGAAGGACTTCTACGTCCTGTTCGTGCTGACGGCGGTCATCACGCTGCTGCTTGCCTTCGTCAACTTCTTCAACGACGACAAGATCGTGCGCTACCTGAAGGAGATTTGCCTTTTGCTGATTTGGGTCTCCGCGCTGGTAATCGCCATTGTCACCACCTCCCGGCAGATCCCGGCGGAGCGCGAAAGCCGCACGATCTTCCCGCTCTTGGCCAAGCCGGTCAGCCGCTGGCAGGTCATCGTCGGGAAATTCCTCGGTTGCTGGCTGGCCTGCGGACTTGCGCTGGTGGTCTTTTACCTGTTCTTCATCGTCGTCACTTGTTCCAAAGAGGGCCAATGGCCGCTGGCCAACTACCTCCAAGCGCTCTGGCTGCAGTGGATGATGCTGGCCGTGGTTATCGCCTTGGTGATGCTTGGCTCGATTCTGTTCTCTGCGCCGTCGGTCAACTCCACTATATCGTTCATCGTCGTGTTGGGGATTTTGCTCATCGGCGGACACCTGAACACGGTCGCTTTGCAGCAACCCGAGCCAATTTCAACGCTCCTCTACATCATCTACTTCGCCATCCCGCATCTGGAGTTCTTTGACGTGCGCGACCTGGTGATTCACGGGCAGGAACTGGTGGGCTGGCTGGACTGCCTGCTGGCCTCGCTGTACGCGGCTGTTTACGCCGCCGCCTTCCTGCTCGCATCGGCGCTGGCGTTTCGCCGGAAACCGCTGTCTGTATGACGCCGCGCGTCCCTGTCCTGATTCTCGCATTGCTGGCGAGCATCTGCTTCACTCTCGCCACCTGGATTCAGCCTCGATCGCTGGATTGGCGGGGCGCAAGGGCGCAGGCCGACACGATGATGAAGGCGCTGCTGGGCGACGGTCGCCGGATGTTCGCCAACCATTTCTTCATTAAAGCGGACGTGTACCTGCACAGCGGTTACTACCCGTCCATCTTCGATCAAGCCAAACTCCAGTGCGAAGACCACCTGAAAGGCCGTGGCACCAATGCTCTCGCAACCCTCTCGACGAACGCTCCCCCTGGTCCCAACCACGAAGATGACCACGACCACGATCATGACCATGAAAGTGACATTTTCGGCCAGCCGAAGGATTGGCTGGACCGCTTCGGGCGCAAGTTCCGAGTTTCCGAACACAAGCACCTCAGCGGCGGAACCACCGAGCGCGAACTCCTGCCTTGGTTGAAGATCTCGGCCGAACTGGACCCCCAGCGGGTGGAAACCTATACCGTGGCCGCCTACTGGCTGCGAACCCGATTGCACCGGGTCGACGAGGCGCAGGAGTTTCTCCGTGACGGTCTGAGAGCCAATCCGGACAGTCATGAGATCCTCTTCGAGTTGGGCCAGTTGTTTTATTTCGACCGCAAGGACACCGCCCGTGCGCGCAACGTCTGGGAAATTGCCTTGCGGAAGTGGCAGAAGAACGAGGGTGGAAAGGAGAAGCCCGACAACGACGTATTGGTACACACCCTCATTAACCTTGCGCGGCTGGAAGAAAGCCTCGCCAACTACACCAAGGCCGTGGAATACCTCGCGCGGCTCAAGCCGCTCTCCCCACGCCCCGAGATCATTGAGGGTCAGATCGCAGAGTTGCAGAAGAAGATGTCCGCGCCCCGCCCTTCGCCGGGCCTGGCGCAACCATAGCCCAGTCTCGAAAGAAGCGCTCCCGACAGCCCGTCAGGCTTTCAACACGCCGTCTCGCAGATAGCGGTCCATCGCCTTGGCCGCCCGCTTGCCGTCGCCCATCGCCAGAATCACTGTTGCCGCCCCGCGCACAATGTCGCCACCCGCAAAGACGCCCGGCAGACTTGTCTGACCATTCTCGTCCACCACGATGTTCCCCCACTTGCTCAGCTTCAATTCCGGACAGGTGGCGGTGAGCAGCGGGTTCGCCCGAGTTCCAATCGCAACCACCACGACGTCGCATGGGATTACGAACTCCGACCCGGGAATCAGCACCGGCCGCGCGCGCCCGGAAGCGTCCGGCTCGCCCAGTTGCATGCGGACACATTTAAGGCCGGTAACCCAACGTTTTTCGTTGCCGATGACTTCGGTTGGCGCAACCAGATACTCAAATTGCAGTCCCTCTTCCTCCGCGTGGTGGATTTCCTCGGCCCGGGCCGGCATCTCTTTGCGCGTGCGACGATAGACGATGATCGAGGCATCCGCCCCGAGCCGCTTGGCCGTGCGCGCCGAGTCCATGGCAACGTTGCCACCGCCAACCGTCGCCACACGCTTGCCGGCGAGCACGGGAGTGTCGGAACGCGGGAACTGATATGCCGCCATCAGGTTGACGCGGGTCAGGTACTCGTTCGCAGAATAGACGCCCTTGAGGTTCTCGCCCGGCACATTCATGAACACCGGCAAACCGGCGCCGTTGGCGATGAACACCGCGTCGAACTGCTCGCGCAACTCCTGCACCGTGTAGGTGCGACCGATGACCGTGTTGCAGACAATTGTCACCCCGGCCTGCTCCAAACGCGCCACTTCCGCCTCGACAATGCTCTTGGGCAGGCGGAACTCGGGAATGCCATAGACCAACACCCCGCCGGGTTTGTGCAACGCCTCGAAAATGGTCACCGCGTGGCCCAGCTTCGCGAGTTCGCCAGCCGCGGTCAATCCACCCGGGCCGGCCCCGACCACCGCCACCTTCTTGCCACTCGGCGGCGCGAGTTCCAAAGGTTGACCGTCTGCATGTTCACGCATCCAGTCGCCCACGTAGCGTTCCAGATACCCGATGGCCACGGGCAATCCCTTGTGCCCGCGGACGCACTCGACTTCGCACTGCGTCTCCTGCGGACACACGCGACCGGTCACCGATGGCAGCGCGTTATCGCCCAGCAGCGACTGCGCCGCGCCCTTCATGTCGCCCTGGGCCACGAAGTCCAGGAAGCGCGGGATGTTGACCATGACCGGGCAACCCTTGATGCATTTCGGGTCTCTGCATTGAAGACACCGCTCAGCTTCAAGCAGGGCGACCTTTTCCGGCAACCCGAGATTGACCTCCGCGAAGTTGGCGTTGCGAACCTGCGGCGGCTGCTCGGTCATCTTCTGCCGGTCGATTTGCAGACGTGCTTTGGTCGTGAGTTTCGGCGTCATGATTGCGGATTACGACTGAAAGTGTTTTGACTGCGGTCGCACAGAGTCTCAACCAAGGCCAACTCGGCAGGTGCCATCCCTGCAAGCCGCGTTCGCCTGGGCCTCGAACTCACGGTAGGTACTCAGGCGGTCCATCAGCAGATCAAAGTCAACTTGATGTCCGTCAAATTCCGGTCCATCCACACAGGCGAACTGCGTCTGCCCCCCGATGTCGACCCGGCAACCGCCGCACATGCCCGTGCCGTCCACCATAACCGGGTTGAGCGACACGATCGTGCGCACCCCCAGCGGCTTCGTCAGGTTGACTACGGCCCGCATCATCGGCACCGGGCCGACCGCATAGACGATGTCAACACCTCCACCATTGAGAATCTCTTTGGCCGCGTCGGTTACGAAGCCTTTGCGACCGTAGCTGCCATCGTCGGTGCAAACGCTCACCTGGCCAAATCGCTTCAGCTCAGGTTCAAAAATCACCCACTCCTTCGACCGCCCGCCAATAATGCTCAAGACGGCCACCCCTCGGCGATGCAGGGCTTGCGCAATCGGATGCACCACGGCCGTTCCCACGCCGCCTCCGATGCAAAGCGCACGGCCGGATGGGATCAACTCCGTCGGGTGCCCCAGCGGGCCGGCGATGTTCGCGATGGCTTCGCCAACCTCCAAGGCCACCAATTCCCGCGTGCTCTTCCCCACAGCTTGAATTACCAGTGCGATCGTACCTGCCTCAGGATCGGCGTCTGCGATCGTCAGCGGGATGCGCTCCGCATCCCCACCCCGCTGCACGATGACAAACTGCCCTGCCTTCCGGATCTGAGCGAGGCGTTTGGCCTCCACGTCGAGGCGTGTCACATTGGGACTGAGGCGGACTTTGGATACAACTTTGTGCATGGGGGCGTGTAACCTTCTAGGAAGTCGGAACAGCCGTGACCGCTCTGCTCATACGTGGGATAAGCCCGTGAGCCAAATGCGCGGCTTGCTTCGGATTCCGTATTGCATGCGGCCTCCAGCATGCGCAGAAACAACCGGGCCGTCAACTCGCCCCGCTGGGGCGCGGGACTTTTCTCCCTTCCGCGAAACATTGCTTGCGCAGACCTAGCCCGCGGGCTTATTACGTCCACGTTGGCAAGAGCCGATCCTTTTCAAAGCGAACACAAACAACGACTGACACAAGTACATCTATGACCCTGACCCACTGGACTCACACCTTGGCTGCTGGCGCGATGGCGGCACTACTGTTTGGCTGCGCCCCCGCCGCCCCAAAAACCGAAGCTATCAGCAAGGCCTCCTTCGGTACAACCAAGGACGGCAAAGCTGTGGACGTTTACACGCTCAAGAACGCCAGCGGCGTCGAAGCACGCATCATCAACTACGGCGGCATCGTGCTGTCGCTCAAAGTGCCGGATAAGAGCGGCCAGATGGGCGACGTGGTCCTCGGCTATGACACGCTCGCAGAGTATGAGAAAGAGACGCCTTACTTCGGCTGCCTCGTCGGCCGCTACGGCAACCGCATCGCGAAGGGTAAATTTACGCTGAATGGCCAAACCTACACGCTGGCGACGAACAATTATCCGAACGCGCTTCACGGCGGCGTGAAGGGCTTCGACAAGGTCGTTTGGGATGCCAAGCCCGCGTCCAGCCCGAAAGGACCGGCGCTGGAACTAACCTATGTCAGCAAGGACGGCGAGGAAGGCTACCCGGGCACACTGACCGTGAAGGCAGTCTATACGCTGACGGACGAAAACGCGCTGCAACTCGACTACACGGCCACAACCGACAAGGACACGGTGGTCAACCTCACGCAGCATTCCTACTTCAACCTTGCCGGCAAGGGTGACATCCTCGGCCACGTGGTTTACCTGAACGCGGACAAGTTCACGCCCGTGGACGCCACTTTAATCCCGACCGGTGAACTCAAGCCAGTGGACGGCACGCCGTTTGATTTCCGCAAGCCCACCGCCATTGGCGAACGCGTGAATGCCAACGACGAGCAGATCAAATTTGGCGGCGGCTACGACCACAACTGGGTCATCAACAAGCCGATGGGCGAACTCGGCTTGCAGGCACGCGTGACCGAACCCACGACGGGTCGAGTGCTGGAGGTGCTCTCCACCGAACCCGGGCTGCAATTCTACTGCGGCAACTTCCTCGACGGGAAACTCAAGGGTAAAGGCGGCTGGGTTTATCAGCACCGGAACGGCTTCTGCATGGAGCCGCAGCATTATCCCGATTCGCCAAATCAACCCAACTTTCCTTCGGTCGTGCTGAAGCCCGGGCAGACGTACAAGAATACGATCATCTACAAGCTGTCAGTGCAGAAGTAGGATCAGAACTTCCGAATCCAATCCGGAAGCAACACGGGCCGGCATCAGCGCCGGCCCGTTTGCGTTCCACATGCTTGCGATGCCGGATCCACCCAACCGAAGTGGTTCCTCTGTGCCCTAAACAGCAGCGACCGCAGACAAGCGAGTCCGCTAGCACCGCGCGGCAGAATTCCTTGTGGTGCTGGTAGTCATCTGCTAGGAAGTTTCTACCATGTTGCTACACCGCCTCAGCACCGTCGCCCTCGCAGGGGCGGTGCTAATTGGATCCGCAGTTGGCCGGGCGACCGCTGCCGAGGCCGACCAGCAGACTGTCTATCTCTTCACGTCCTTCCGCGGAAACGGCGACGGATTACACCTCGCCTGGAGTCAGGACGCCCGGAACTGGACTGATCTTGGGAACGTATTCCTCAAACCCGCGGTCGGTTCCAAGTTGCTGCGCGATCCGCACATCCTGCGCGGGCCGGACGGGTTGTTCCACCTGGTCTGGACCAGTGGTTGGAGCGACAAGGGCATCGGCTACGCGAACACTTCCAACCTGGTGAGCTGGTCCGAACAGCGTTATCTGCCGCTGATGGAAAACACCCCTGGCACGAAGACTTGCTGGGCGCCGGAGGTGTATTACGAAGCCAGCCTTGGGCACTACCTCATCATCTGGTCCTCCAACGTCGAGACGCCCGGCGTCACGCCGCCCAAGGGCGGGTCTCATCGCGCATATTACGCGCTGACGAAAGATTTCAACATCTTCACCGAGCCAAAAATCTTCTTTGATCCGGGCTTCAATAACATTGACACGACGATGCTAAAGGTGGGCGGCAAATACGTCATTGTCTTCAAAGAGACGGACGATCAGCCGGCGGGCATCTGGGGCGCGATCCGCGGCGCGATGGCGGACCAGCCGCTCGGGCCTTACGTGTTGCTGCCGGAGCCGATCATCGAGAACGAGCGCGTCGAGGGGCCGGCGCTTGCCCTGGTCGACGGCCGGACGCTGCTCTACGTGGATTACTATGTGAACCACCGCTACGGCGCGAGAGAGACGAGCGATTGGAAGTCGTGGAAAGATGTGTCGGCGGAAACCCAGGTGGTGTCCGGCCAACGCCACGGCAGCATTCTGCCGATCACACGCGCGGAACTGCGCATGCTTGCACCGGACATGGACCGGCCGGCACCACCACCGGTGCTGCCGGGTGTGAATGCCGATCCGCACCTCGCGGTGTTCGGCGACACGTTTTACCTCTACCCGACCACCGATGGCTCCGAGGGCTGGCGCGCGACTTCGTTCCAAGCGTGGTCCTCGCGCGATTTGGTGAACTGGAAGAACGAAGGCGTCATCCTCGATCTGCCGCGCGACCTCAAGTGGGCGACCATTCACGCGTGGGCGCCGGCCATCGCCACGAAGAACGGGAAATACTTTTACTACTACAGCGCGCAGCAGAACATCGGCGTGGCGGTCGCAGACAAACCCACCGGCCCGTTCAAGGATCCGCTTGGCAAGCCGCTGGTGGCGAAGACCGATTTTCCGCGGATGCAGGCGATTGATCCGATGGTGTTTGTGGATGACGACGGGGCAGCCTATCTCTACTGGGGCCAGGGGCGTTGCAAGGCGGTGAGGCTGAACGACGACATGATTTCGTTCAACCTAGCTGACGTGCGCGACCTGACGCCGCCCGGTTACAACGAAGGGCCGTTTGTCCACAAGCGCAACGGCAAATACTATCTCAGTTGGTCCGAATTCGACACACGCGACCCGCGCTACTCGGTGGCTTACGCGACGGGTGATTCGCCGCTCGGGCCCTTCACGAAGGCGCCGGACAATCCGATTCTCCGCCAGCGCGGCCCGGTCAAGGGCGCGGGCCATCATTCCATCGTCCAGATTCCCAACCGGGATGAGTGGGTGATCGCGTATCATCGCTTCCGCATCCCCGATGGCAACGGCTACAAACGCGAAACCTGCTTATCGCCCATGCGTCACGCCGAGGATGGACGGATTCTGCCGGTGAACGTTTTTGAAACCGCGAGTCTGAAAGGCTCCGCCATGGTCGCGACGCAACTGGCCGCGCCCAAGCCTGTCGCGACGATTTCGGTGGATCTGAGCCAGCCTGGCAGGAAGATCAGCCCCGACCTGTTCGGCATTTTTTTCGAAGATATCAACTATTCGGCAGACGGCGGTCTCTACGCCGAGTTGATCCAGAACCGCTCGTTCGAATACACGCCGGGAGACCGGAAGGACTGGCATTCCCTCACGTCTTGGGAATGGGTTGAGCGCGGCGGCGGAAAAGGCACGCTCGCGGTGGAAACGAACCAACCGTTGCACGTGAACAATCTACATCATGCAGTCCTGACCGTTAGCGCAGGAGGCGGCGACGTGGGATTGCGGAACGCGGGTTTCGACGGGATCGTCCTGAAGGCAGGCGAGCTCTACGATTTTTCGCTGTTCGCGCGGCAGATCGAGGGTATCGGCGGTCCACTTGCCGTGCGCTTGGAAGAAAAGGACGGAGAGGTTCTGGGCGAAGCGACGTTGCCGGGACCGGGTTTGGAATGGAATAAACAGAGTGCCACGATCCGAGCCACCAAGAGCACGAGTGACGCCCGCCTCGTTCTAACCACAAGCGCCGCCGGGCGGCTCGTCCTGGACATGATCTCGCTCTTCCCACGGAAGACCTTCCACAACCGTCCAAACGGCCTCCGCCCCGATCTGGCGCAGGTCATCGCCGATATGAAGCCGAGATTCATCCGCTTTCCCGGCGGTTGTGTCGCGCATGGAGACGGGCTCGATAATATCTACCGGTGGAAGCAGACGATCGGCCCGGTCGAGCAGCGGAAGGCGCAGCGGAACATCTGGAGATATCACCAGACGACGGGTTTGGGATATTTCGAGTACTTCCAGTTTTGCGAGGACATCGGCGCGAAGCCGCTTCCCGTGGTCGCCGCAGGCGTGTGCTGCCAGAACGCGGGGAACTACATTCCGGGAGATCCCAAAGGCCAGCAGGGCTTGCCCATGAGTGAGATGCCGGACTACGTGCAGGAAGTGCTCGATCTGATCGAATGGGCGAACGGGCCGGCCACATCGAAGTGGGGCGCGGTGCGGGCCGCCGCGGGACATCCGGATCCATTCAAGCTTGAGTACCTCGGCGTCGGCAATGAGGACCATATCACTCCCGCCTTCGAGGAGCGGTTCACCATGCTCCAGAAAGCGATCAAGACCAGTCACCCGGAGATCACGCTGATCGGCACCGTAGGCCCGGCGGCCGCGGGCACCGACTTCGACAAGGGTTGGGCGTTTGCCCGGCAATCACGCCTGGACATGGTGGACGAGCACTACTACATGCAGCCGGAGTGGTTTCTGGACAACCTGCACCGCTACGATTCCTACGACCGGTCCGGTCCGAAAGTCTATCTCGGCGAGTATGCATCACAGGGCAACAAGTTGTTCAACGCGCTTTCCGAAGCGGCCTACCTGGCTTCGCTGGAACGAAATGGCGACGTGGTGCGGCTTTCGTCGTATGCGCCGCTTCTCGCCAAAACCGGCCACACGCAGTGGAATCCGGATCTCATTTACTTCGACAACACCTCGATCCTGCTCACGGCGAACTATCACGTGCAGCGGCTTTATGGCAGCAACGCCGGAGACACCTGGCTGCCCAACACCGTCAAGCTGGTCCTACCCTCCGCTCCGGAAGAAACTGTTGGCGTTTTCCTGGGAACGTGGGACACCCAGGCCGAGTTCGACGATGTGCGCCTCGAATGCGGTTCCGCGCCACTGTTGAATGACACCTTCAGCCAGGCGACGGAAACATGGCAACCGGAGGCGGGCGATTGGAAGGTTGCCGACGGGGTTTACCGACAAACCGCCGGCGCGAGCCCCGCGCTGGCAAGAGCCGCTTCTGTACGGATTCCTGTGAGGGAGGATGGATCGACCTACACGCTCTCGCTGCGGGCGGGGAAAACG
>CAZWJC010000199.1:0-13638 GCA_964634255.1 uncultured Verrucomicrobiota bacterium
ACCGCTAGGAGGCCTCAGCCCCCCACGTCCTCCAGTTCCACCAATCCCGTTGCGGCGGCCTCCCATTCCGCATGCGCGACCGGCAGCCGGTCGTGGATCGCACGCAACTCGTCATTGATCTCCACCGCGCGACCCGGCGTGGCGTAGGTTTCAGGCGATTCCAGCTCCATCACAAGTCCCTTCTCGCGAGATTCCAGATTCGCAATCTCGGCTTCCAGCGCGTCCACGCGCTGCTGAAGCTCGCGTCGTTGCCGGGAGCGCGCCTGGCGCTGCTCAGCGGCCAGGCGTTTCTGTTCCTTCCGGTCCACGCGCAGGGACGCTGTATTCTCGCCTCCAGCCGACATGGCAGCCGTTTCACCCGTAGGCCGCGCCGCGCCGCCGCTGGTCAAACCATCCCGCGCACCCAGCGCCGTCTTGTGCAGATAGTATTCGTAGCCGCCGGGGAAATGGCGGAGTCGGCCGCGCTCGACACGCACGACATGGTTGGCGATGGCCCGAATGAAATGCACGTCGTGGCTGATGAACACAAGCGTGCCTTCGTAAGGCTCCAGCGCCTCGATCAGCGCGTCCACGCTCGCGAGGTCCAGATGCGTGGTTGGCTCGTCCATAAGGAGCAGGTTGGGCGGATTCAACAACAGTTTGACGAGCGCGAGCCGGCTCTTCTCGCCGCCGCTCAGCACCCCCACCGGTTTGAACACGTCGTCGCCGCGAAACAAGAAGCTGCCGAGCACCGTGCGGACAAATTGTTCGCCCACACGGCGCGGGGAGTCGAGCGCCTCCTCCAAGACGGAATGCGACGCGCCAAACATCGCCACGCGATGCTGGGCGTAGTAACCGAAGTTGACGTTGTAGCCGAGCTTCCGCTCACCCGCCTGCGGCTCCAACACGCCGGCCAGCAGCTTGAGCAGCGTGGATTTGCCGGCGCCGTTGGGGCCGACGAGCACGATGCGCTGCCCGCGCTCCACCGCGAAATCGAGTCCGTCGTAAACAGGCATTCCCCCGTAGCCAAAACGCACCCGCTCCAGCGTGATGGCCCGCTGCCCGCTCCGCTCCGGCTGCGGAAAGCTAAAGCCCACCGTCGCCTCGGGACCGGTTGGGGCTTCCACCATCTCCTCCTTCAACCGTTCAATCTGCTTGAGCTTGCTCTGCGCCTGCGTGGCTTTCGTGTTCTTCGCCCCGAAACGATCCACGAAGGTTTGCAGGCGTTCGATCTCGCGGAGCTGCGCCTTCTGCGTGGCGGCCAGCGTCGCCTCGGTGGCCTCACGCTGGCGGAGGTAATCCTCGTAGTTGCCGGTGTAGCGAAGGATGCGGGCCTGCCGCAGTTCGGCGATGTGGGTGCACAGCCGGTTCAGAAACTCGCGGTCGTGCGAGATCAGCAAAATCGCGCCGCGGTACTCGTGCAAATAGTCCTGCACCCAAATCAGGGTTTCGAGGTCGAGATGATTCGTCGGCTCGTCGAGCATCAACACGTCCGGCTCTTCCACCAGCAGTCGTGCCAGCCGCGCGCGCATCACCCAGCCGCCCGAAAGTTCTCGGGCCGGACGCTCGAAATCCGTCTGCCGGAAACCCAGCCTGGCGAGGATTTGTTTCGCGCGCGAAATCGTCTGCCCGTCCGGCTCGTGATGCAGATCATGCGGCACAGCTAAATCCAGCACGGTTTCGTTGCCCGCCGGTTCGCTCTCCTGCGGCAGATAGCCCAGCCGTGTGCCCCGGATGCTGGTGACTTCACCGGCGTCCGGCGATTCCAAGCCGAGGAGGATCTTCAGCAGGGTGGACTTGCCCGCGCCGTTGGGGCCGACCAAGCCCACGCGCTCACCGGGCGTCAGCGTGAGCGATACGTCATCGAACAGAAGTCGGGGACCAAAGGTTTTTTGGAGTCCAGCAACAGTCAGCATGGGCAGTAGTGCGAGGGAGGAAAAAGCCGTCGGCGCTAGGGATTGATCGGGTCGGTCGTCTGAGGGACAGCAACAGCCGCGGGCGCGGGCGCGTTGGTGCTTACCACCACGGTTGCCGTATCAGCCCCTGCCAGTTCTTCAGACAGGATCGTAATCGCAATGCGCCGGTTGCGGCTGCGGCCTTCGACCGTGCTGTTATCGGCAATCGGACGGAACTCGCCGTAGCCCACCACGCCCAGCCGCTTTGGATCCACACCACCGCGCTCGGCCAGATAGCGCACGGCGGCTGAGGCACGCGCGGTGGAGAGCTCCCAGTTGCTCGGGTATCGGCTGCGCGCCGTGGCACGGATGGGAACGTTGTCGGTGTGGCCCACGACGTGGATCTGCAGATTGGGATGCTGGGCCAGAATCTTCGCGACCTTCAACAACACGGCCTCGCCATCCGGGCGCAACTGCGCTTCGCCGGAGTCAAACAGCACGCGGTCCAGAATGTTCACCGTCAGTTTTCCTTGCAACCTTGAGATCGTGACATCGCGTGATTCCAAGGCCGCGCGCATCTCGTCCTCCAGGCTGCGCCGGGATTGCGCCACGGCCTCTTTCTCCTTCTCCAACTCTTGAATCCGGGCGGCGCCTTCGACCAACTTCTCCTGCAGCGCCTTCGCTTCGGCTTCTGCCCGGGCCGCCGCCGCCTGCGCCGTGGCCAACTCGGTTCGCGCCTCCGCCGCCTGCCGGTTCTTTGTGACCGCCGTCAACGCCAGCACGCCAACCAGGAATACCGCCGTAATGATACCGGCGATCACCCATACCTGTTTGTCTATGCCTGTTTCGTTCATCCGACGGCAGCCTACTCACGCCTTCACGGAAGGCAACGCGGAATGCACGACGCCTGCGACACAGGTTCGCACCAGAGCGCCAACTGCGGGATTGCCGAATCCGAACCTTTGCCCAGAATGCTGCGCATGATGAACCGATCCTCGACTGTTCAGAAGTTTCGCAGGGCATGTTTGGCTGTGCTTCTGGGTTGCCTGATCTCGCTGGGCAACGCGCTCGCCGGCGTCACCGTCGGCGAGCTACGGTGCGAGTTCCTTAAGAATCCACTCGGCATTGACGTCGCCGAGCCGCGCTTAAGCTGGATGCTTGACTCGAAGGAACGCGGCGAGCGGCAAACCGCTTACGAACTCCTCGTCGCTAGCAGTCCCGAGAAACTCAAACCCGACCAGGCCGATCTGTGGGACACGGGTAAGGTTGCCTCGGATCAATCCATCCACGTCCGTTACGCCGGCAAGACCCTCGCTTCGCGCCAGCAATGCTTCTGGAAAGTCCGAGTCTGGGACAAAGACGGCAAGCCCTCAGCCTGGAGCAAACCCGCCTCGTGGAGCATGGGCCTGCTTCAGCCCGCTGATTGGCGCGGGCGATGGATCGGCAAGGATGAAACCGAGAAAGCCGCCGTGCTCAAAGGCTGCTCGTGGATTTGGTTTCCGGAAGGCGAGGCAGAAAAGAGCGCGCCAGTGGGGACGCGCTATTTCCGCCGGGCGTTCGAGTTGCCCACTGGTCGCGCTGTGAAACGGGCGGAACTGCAACTGGCCGGTGACAACGAGTTTGCCTGCGCGGTCAACGCACAACACGCTGGCGGTGGCGGGAGTTTCAAGTCGGCCAGCACCATGGATGTCGCAAAGAGCCTGAAGGCTGGTCGAAACGTCGTCGCGGCCTGGGTGAAGAACGCCGGCAACGATGCAAACCCCGCCGGCTTGGTGGGGCTGCTCAGAATTGAGTTTGAAACAGGCGAACCGCTGCTTATTGCCACCGACGCTACGTGGAAGACCGCCGACAAGGAAGCAGGCGCATGGACCGCGTTGGCGTACGACGATGGCACATGGGTTTCCGCAAAGGTGCTGGGCCCGGTCGGTATGGGGCCGTGGGGCGAGGTTTCGGGCGCGGAAGATCGCCGTCTTGCCGCGCGGATGCTCCGGAAGGAGTTCACCCTGGCAAAGAGGGTCGAACGCGCAACGGTCTATCTCAGCGGGCTCGGACTGTCCGAGCTTTATCTCAACGGCAAGAAGGTCGGTGACCACGTGCTGTCACCCGCCCTGAGCGAGTATCCGAAGCGGGTATTTTACGTTGCGCACGATGTCACGGCGCAGGTCAAGCGCGGCCAGAATGCGCTCGGCGTGTGGCTGGGCAACGGACGCTATTACGCACCGCGCTCGACCGTTCCCATTGGCACGTCGAGCTATGGCTTCCCGAAGCTGCTCCTCCAACTGGAAGTGGATTACAGCGACGGCTCGCGCGAA
Source organism: uncultured Verrucomicrobiota bacterium (assembly GCA_964634255.1). Lineage (GTDB taxonomy): Bacteria > Verrucomicrobiota > Verrucomicrobiia > Limisphaerales > MWDV01 > MWDV01. The sequence continues at coordinate 4,187 of CAZWJC010000199.1, forward strand.
ACCATCGTCAGCGACGCGTCGTGGAAGCTCACCGCCGACGGCCCGATCCTCGCCAACAACGAATACGACGGCGAGGAATACGACGCGCGCAAGGAAATGCCCGGTTGGGCAACGGCGGGCTTTGACGATGCCAAGTGGCTTGCACCGCAAATCGTGTCCGCTCCTGCCGGCAAACTTGCCGCACAGATGATGGAACCGATCCGTGTCACCGGCATTTTGAAACCGCGCTCCGTCACCGAAAACAAACCCGGCGTGTTCATTTACGACATGGGCCAGAACATGGTGGGCTGGTGTCAGCTCAAAGCGAGCGGGCCGGTGGGAACGCAGGTTTCGCTCCGGCACGCCGAGACGCTCAAACCCGACGGCTCGCTCTACCTCGACAACATTCGCGGCGCGAAGGTCACGGACATTTACACGCTCAAGGGCAAGGGCGAGGAGGTTTACGAACCGCGCTTCACGTATCACGGCTTCCGCTTCGTAGAAGTCACCGGCTTCCCGGGCAAGCCGACGCTCGCCTCACTTGAAGGCCACGTGGTGAACGACGACGTGGCGACGGCGGGCGAGTTCGCCTGTTCGCAACCGACGATCAACAAGTTCTATCAGAACATCGTCTGGGGTGTGCGCGGCAACTACCGCAGCATCACCACGGATTGCCCGCAGCGTGATGAGCGTCAGGGCTGGTTGGGCGACCGCTCCGCGGAATCGCGCGGCGAGACTTACCTCTTCGACATCGCGGCGCTCTACGCCAAGTGGACGCAGGACATGGCCGATGCGCAGAAGCCGAACGGCAGCATCTCCGACGTGTGCCCGAGCTACTGGCCGCTTTACAACGACAACGTCACCTGGCCCAGCAGCGCGGTCATTATTCCCGGCGCGCTCCACGATCAGTATGCCGACGCGGCGATCATCGCGAGGCTCTACCCGAACATGTTGAAGTGGATTGACCACATGAGCGGCTTCATCACCAACGACATCATCACGAAGGACAACTACGGCGATTGGTGCGTGCCGCCGGAAGACCCGAAGCTGATTCACTCGCAAGACCCGGCGCGCAAGACCTCGCCCGCAATCTTGGCGACGAGCTATTTCCATCACTGCCTGAAGCTGATGGCGGGCTATGCGAAGCTGCTGGGCAAGCCGGACGACGCGCAACGCTTCACCGCGCTAGCGGAGCAACTGAAGACCGCGCTGAACGCCAAGTTCTATAACAAGGAAAAGGGTTACTACGACAACGGCTCGCAAACTTCTTGCGTGTTGCCGCTGGCGTTCGACATGGTGCCGCCGGAGGAACGCCCGCGCGTCTTCGGCCACTTGGTGGACAAGATCGCAAACGAAACCAAGGGCCACGTGGGCACCGGCCTGGTCGGCGGACAATGGCTCAACCGCGTCCTCACCAAAGGCGGACGCCCGGACATCGTGTACCGCTTCGCCACGAACACCGCGTATCCGAGCTGGGGTTACATGGTGGAGAAAGGCGCAACGACGGTTTGGGAGCTGTGGAACGGCGACACGGCCGATCCCGCGATGAACTCCGGCAACCACGTCATGCTCGTCGGCGACCTGGCGATCTGGTTCTACGAGTGCCTCGCCGGCATTAAGCCCGTGCAGCCCGGCTTCAAGCACATCCTCATGAAACCGCATCCGGTGGGCGATCTGAAGTTCGCGAAGGCCACGCATCGCTCGCCTTACGGACTCATTGTCAGCGATTGGAAACGCGACGGCGCGAAGTTCGACTGGCAAATCACCGTCCCGCCAAACACGACGGCGACGGTCTGCGTGCCGGCAGCGAGCCTGAACGTCGTGACCGAAGGACGCTCGCCTGCGATCAATGCCAAAGGCGTGAAGGCGTTTCGCTACGAAGGCGGCAGGGCCACCTTTGAGGTCGAAGCCGGCAATTATCATTTCGTCAGTTCCATTTCAGAGAAGGCCGCGCAATGAGAAACCAAAGCCTGCGGGCGAGCACCTGCACCACGATTGTCATGACCATACTCCCCCTCGCCTGTGCGCCGCTGCTGGCGGACGCACCAAAGTTCTCGTCAGCCAAACCGATCTGGCCAGAGGGCCGCGAGACGGAGAAGAATCTCTCCGTCGGTTTTCGCGCTACGTTCACCGCGCCGGTTGGCCAGCGCGTAACACTTCGGGCTACCGGCTCGACGCTCTACCGGGTCTGGCTCAACGGCCAGTTCCTCGCCCACGGCCCGGCCCGCGGCCCGCACGGTTTCTATCGCGTGGATGAGATTGACCTTACCGAACGTTTGGCGAAGGGCACGAATTTCCTCGCCATTGAGGTCGCAGGCTACAACGCCAACAGCTATTACCTCCTCGATCAACCGTCCTTCCTCCAAGCGGAAGCGGTGTCGGAGGGCAACGTGCTCGCGTCCACAGCGGGCAACGGGGCGGCCTTCAGCGCGAGCATTCTCAAGGAGCGCGTCCAGAAGGTGCAGCGTTACAGCTTCCAGCGGCCGTTCACCGAGGTGTATCGCCTGACGCCGGGTTTCGACGCCTGGCGGACTCGCCCGGATGCATCCGTCGAGATCGTGAAGTGCGCTGTCGCGGAGACCAGGGCGTTGCTGCCCCGGCGGGTTTCGTTTTCGGAATTCTCGAAGCGCGGTGCAGCAACGCTGGTTTCCTCGGGCGAACTCGCCACCGGCCTCAAGGTGGACGCGCCGTGGAAAGACCGTTCGCTGACGCAAATCGGCCCCGCCCTCGGCGGTTACCCGGAAAAGGAACTGGCAACCGTTCCCTCAATCGAGTTGCAGACGGTCGCCAACGCAACCAATCGCGCGACAAATCGTCCGCTCGCTTCGGACGAATCTCTCGCCCTCGGACCAAAGGCGTTTCACATCGTGGACTTCGGCGCAAACCTGACCGGGTTCGTGGGCGCGAAGGTGGTTTGCCGCAGCAAGGCGCGCATCTTCTTCACCTTCGACGAAATCCTGAGTGGCGGGGATGTGGACTTCAAACGTCTCGGCTGCGTCAACGCCCTCGCTTACGAGCTCGAACCTGGCACCTACGAGATCGAGTCATTCGAGCCCTACACGCTGCGCTATTTGAAAGCCTTCGCGCTGAAAGGAGAGTGTGATCTCAGCGGGCTGTACCTGCGCGAATACGTCTGTCCGGATGCGACCCGGGCGCACTTCGCGTCGAGCGATGAGGGGCTGAACCGGCTCTTCGCCGCCGGGCGCGAAACGTTCCGGCAGAACGCTGTGGACGTTTTTATGGACTGCCCGTCGCGCGAACGGGCCGGCTGGCTCTGCGACAGCTTCTTCACGGCCCGCGTCGCGAAGGACCTGTGCGGCGACACGCGCATCGAGCGGAACTTCCTCGAGAACTTCGCCCTGCCGCCGAAGTTCGCCCATCTGCCGGACGGCATGCTCCCCATGTGTTACCCTGCCGATCACAACGATGGCATTTACATCCCGAACTGGGCGCTGTGGTTCGTCATCGAGCTGGAAGAATACTACGAGCGCAGCGGCGACCGCGAACTGGTGGAGGCCTTGCGTCCGCGCGTGCTGAAGTTGCTGGAATTCTTCAAGCAATACCGCAATAGCGACGGGTTGCTGGAGAAGCTGCCAAGCTGGGTGTTCGTCGAGTGGTCGAAGGCGAACGAGTTCGTGCAGGACGTCAACTATCCGTCCAGCATGCTTTACGCCCGCGTGCTGGAAGCCGTGGCCCGGCTCTACAATCTGCCCGAGCACGCCCGCGACGCAGAGCAAATGCGTGCGACAATCCTGAAGCAATCCTTCGATGGCGAGTTCTTCGTGGACAACGCCAAGCGCGTAGACGGCAAGCTCCAAGTCACGCGCAACCGGAGCGAAGTCTGCCAATACTTCGCGTTCTTCTTCGGCGTCGCCACACCACAATCGCATCCGAAGCTTTGGGATACGCTTGTGCGCGACTTCGGCCCGAAGCGTCGCGAGACGAAGGTGTTTCCGGAGGTGCATCCGGCGAATCAGTTTGTCGGCAACGTGCTCCGGCTGGAACTCCTTTCCTACGCCGGCCTGTGCCAGCAGGTCGCGGACGAAGCGTTTGGCTACTGGCTCTACATGGCGGACAAGACCGGCACGCTTTGGGAACACGACGGCGATTTCGCCAGTTGCAATCATGGCTTTGCCTCGCACGCCGTGCGCGTCCTGAACCGCGACGTGCTCGGCTTGGCGCAGGTGGACACGATCAACAAGCGGGTGGAGCTGCGCTTCACGGACTCGAAGCTGGAATGGTGCGAAGGCTCGCTGCCTACGCCGGATGGTTGGGTGGATTTGCGCTGGCGACGGGACGGCGGGAAGCTGCGGTACAAGCTCAACTTGCCGGCGGGTTACACGTTCGCGGTCGAGAACCTCAGCCGGGAAGAACTCGCGCGCGAATAGCGCCCGCGTTGACATTGTTGCCTGGCTCGGTACCCTGCACGCGTGGAATGGCTTGGTCGCATACTGTATCCGAAGGCGCGCCCCTACGAGCGGCGTAGTCGGATGCAATTGATTTACCTCCTGGTAGTCCTGGCCATTCTGTCCGCGCTGGTCCTAGTCGGAGTGTTGTGGTTCCTCAACAAACCGCCGATCCATTAGTCGTCACTCATCCCGACTTCTTGGCGGGAGAACGGTTGCCCTTGCTTCTTCCAACTCACGCCACCGCCGATCGCCTCTTTTTGCTTCCCGTCCGCCATGCATTGTGGAAACTGGCGGCATGAAACCACTTAACCGACGTGAATTCCTCGGTCTTGCCACTGCCGGAACAATCGCAGCCACCAAAGTCGTCAGCGGAGCTGCTGAAACGACCCGCGACGGTCACAAGATCAAGCTCGGTCTGATCGGCTGTGGTTGGTACGGGCTCGTGGATGTGAGGGCTGCATTCAAAACCGGGGGAGTTGAGGTCGTGGCGCTCTGCGACGTGGACAGCGAGCATCTGGCGAAGTCCGCCGACGAGATAGAGAAGCTCCAGGGGACGCGTCCGAAGACGTTCAAGCTTCACGAGGACTTGTTGGCAACGTCGGGGTTGGAGGCGGTGATCATCGCCACGCCACCGCAGTGGCACGCGCTACAATTCATCGCCGCGGTCGAGAAGGGCTTGGACGTGTATTGTGAAAAGCCGCTGGCTTACGACGTGCGCGAGGGCCGGGCGATGGTGGATGCCGCACAGAAGAGCGGTCGCATCGTCCAGATCGGTTTCCAGCGCCGGCAGAATCCGACGTTCCAAGCCGTGCGCCAGCACATCGCGGAAGGCAAGGCTGGCCGCATCGTGCAGGTCGAGGCGCAGATCCATTACACCGCGGGTGTCAACGATCCAAAACCGCAGGACCCGCCCGCCGCGCTGGATTGGGATTTGTGGTGCGGCCCGGGGCCGAAGATTCCCTACAGCCCGCAAGTCGGCCACGGTTCGTGGCGGTTGGAGAAGACCAGCGGACACGGCCATCTGGTGGATTGGGGCATCCATCTGATTGACGCCACGCGCGTGATCCTCGGTGAGACGGCGCCCCGCACCATTTCAGCGGCGGGCGGTATCTACCAACTGCGCGACCGCATCACGACGCCAGACACGCTCACTGCACATTTCGAGTTTGAACGCTGTCCGGTCACCTGGCGGCATCGCATCTGGGGCGCGGAGGAGTTCACGCCCGAGGTTAACAACGGCATCTTCTTCTACGGCGAACAACAGACGATCTTCGTGACTGACAACAAATGGATCGTCATCCCGCGCGGCAAGAACCAGGAGCGGCAAATCAACGAGGCAAAGGCCGACGCCGGCACGCTACACATGGCGGAGTTCCTCACCGCGGTGCGCGAGCGCAAGCAACCCGGCTGCACCGCGGCGGACGCACATCTCTCCACCACGACTGTGAAACTGGCGATGATCGCCTACGACACCGGCACGAAGATCGCCTGGGACAGCAAGGCCGAGCAGATCGTGGGCAATGCCGACGCCGCCAAGCTCCTTAAGCGCGATTACCGCGCGCCGTGGAAACACCCTTGGCGGGGATAAAGTCCTCGCGCTGCACGTTGGCGGAATGCCGCCGGTTTCAGCCTTCCGGCAACCAGCGCGGGATTCTGACGATCGGCAGCCACCGTGTAGCATTATCGCCGGCTGGGGATTCCGTTCAGCGATCTCGCTCCTGAGATTCACCCGTCATGGGCACGAAACGAACAGGCAAAACGGCGCGTTTCTCCAGACGACCGGCCTGCTTCCGAAACAGGATCAACTCCTGATTCCAGATCGGTCCAACCGGGATGATCATGCGCCCCCCGTCCTTGAGTTGCTCAACCAAGGGCTGCGGCACCTTCTCTGGCGCGCAAGTGACGATCACGGCGTCGAAGGGCGCGGCTTCGGGCCAGCCTTGATAGCCATCGCCAGCGCGCACGTTGACGTTCGTGTAGCCGAGTCGTCTCAGGTCCGCGGCGGCACGTTGGGCAAGCGGCTCCACGATTTCGATGGAATATACTTCTGCCACCAAGCCGGACAGCACCGCGGCCTGATAGCCGGAACCCGTGCCGATCTCCAGCACCCGGTCAGTCGGCTGGGGTTCGATGCGCTCGGTCATGAAGGCGACGATGTAGGGCTGCGAAATCGTCTGGCCATAGCCGATGGGCAATGGGTGGTCTGCATACGCCTGTGCCCGGAGGTTCTCGGGCACAAACTCGTGCCGCGGCACGGCCTGCATGAGCGCCAACACGCGAGCATCGGTAATATCACGCGCGGCAAGCTGTTCGCGAACCATTCTCTGCCGGGCCGCGGTGTGCTCTATAGTCCGCCTTTCCGCGTCCCCGCCCGCAGTGTCGCGCTCAACGCAACTGGTTAGCCAGGTCATCATTAAGACCAAGACAAGTCTCACGGCAAACCATACGAGATCAGGGATGAATTCGCCACCTCTCGCATCGGTATTCATGCACGCGGTGGCCTCGACAACGAGGCCCGAAAATAAGGAAGGGGGCCTCCCGGCCCCCTTTCGGGCTTCGCAGGAATCCTTCAGCCAGAGCCGAAGGGGAAGCCCTTGGGAGCGCGCAAAATATCGTCTGCGTTCCGCATGTCAAGCCCTTGGAAACCCGGGCACGGGAAGCGCGGGGGGCGAGTGAATCTGCTTGCGGGCGGATCAGCGCCGCCCCAACCCGAGCACTTCTTTGCAGTAGCGGATACTGCGCTCCAGTTCGGCCTTCTGGTAATCTTGTTCCTCTTGAGGGTTCGCCGAACGATGCGGCGGTAATGGCTTACCCCTCTTGGCGAGCGCAACAAATCGTGCGAAGTCCGCAGCGCGCGCCTTGGGCCAGGGTTTCCAGAAGTCACCGGTCAGATAAGGAACATCTCGGGCGAAACCAGAAATCGTCTCAATGTGAACCGGAACATTCGGGCACAACTCGCTGAACTTGGCAAAATACGTCTTCTGGTCCACACAGCCCTCGCCCATGGCAGTCCATTGCACTTTCGCTCCGTTTTCGGATTCCCAAATCATGGAATCGCGAAGGCTGGTGCAGGCCGCATACGGTGCCAGGGTTTCCAGACTGGCGAGCGGATCTTCCATCGTCCATGTGGCATTGCCTGCATCCACATTCGCACCAACGTAGTCTCTGCCCGCCGCGTCCATCAGCGTCACCAACTCCCACGCCTGCATGTCGCCCGCGTGGTTCTCCACGGCGATCTTGACTCCCGCGTCCACCGCCCGCGTGCGGCACGCCTGACAGACCTTCACCGTATCGGCGATGCGCGCCTCGATACCGCCTTCGGTCTTCCGGTCCTCACCCGTGCCCAACACGACGCGAATCACCGGCGAACCCAGATCCTTCGCCATGCGAATGCCCAGCGCAAGATGTTCTTCGGCCGTGCCCCACCTGTTCTTAAAAGCCCTCGAAGTCGGGCAAATGCTCCACGTTCCCAGGCAGATGCCGATCCCCAAACCATCTGCCTTGGCTTTCACCTCCCTCAGGTAGGTGGATTCGTGGTTCTCGAAGGCGTCAAGATCGGTGATGAACAGAGAATCCAGCTTGAGCGAGGCGGCATAATCCAGCAGCGCGTGCGCTTTCCAGTTCATGGCACGGACGGCGAAATTGTCGAGGCCAAGTCTCAGCTTGGGTTGGGCAGCACTTGATGCATTCTGCGCCATGACTGCGGGTGAGAAGGCCAGTCCCGCGCCCAACACTCCAAAGGTCCTCAAGAAGCCTCGCCGGTTCAGTCCGCCATGTTCTTCGATGTTGGGTTGCATGGTCCACCTTCTATGCGACGACAAGCCAACTGGCCAGCAAATGTTGCGACCCCGGAGCCTAAATCACGTAATCCACACTCGCGTTCGCTTCGCCGCGCAACCGCCGCGTCCGCTCACAGAGGTCCGCGAGCGTGAGCTTCTCCAACACCGCGCGCATCGCTTCCCGGACCTCGCTGACCACGCTCGCAATGGCCGCGACCGTCGCGTCCGAATGTTGTCCCCGCGTGCCGACTCGGGTGAGTGGCGACGGCGTGGGAGGCAAAGCGTCTTCAACGTAGTGAATCAGGGCTGCAAGCGTGATTTCCTGCGGCCGGCGTGCGAGTCGATACCCGCCCGCCATTCCCCGACGGCTCACCACAAATCCGCCCGAGCGCAAATCGTTCAGAATCTGTTCCAAGAAACGTTTCGGAATGTTCTGGCGTTCCGAAATGGCTTGGATGCGAACAATGCCTTGCTCGTAAGTATCCCCGAGCACTATGAGCGCCCGGAGTGCATATTCGCTTCGAACTGAAAGCTTCACTTGACGATTAATATCAATCCCGACTGTTAATGTCAAGATTTGCAATACAGCCTTAATACACCAATATAATGGGTGATTTAACGTGAATACGAATAATACTCATTATCTCTATTGACATCATGCAGATTAAATGTATTCTGTCCGGCATCGAACACGAAATTACGATGAACGCAGTATTGAGAACACAGACTGCCAAAACTCTGAACCGCGATTTCAGGCGGTCGGTGGCCGATGCATTGGCCCCGCTGGATACCGTCGCACTCAGTTCGGCCAACCTGCTGACGAACCGGGCGGAACGGTTCGGAGTCGCCGACGGCGCGGTCCAGCTACCCCGTTACACTTTCATCGGCCCGAAAGGTGGGGACGAGCCGATTCGAATCGGACTGTTCGCCGGGATTCACGGCGACGAACCCGAAGGCGTGTTCGCGCTCGTACAGTTCCTGCGCCTGCTGGAAGCCAGGCCGGAACTCGCGACGGGCTATTGCCTGTTCATTTACCCGGTCTGCAATCCGACCGGCTTCGAAGCGAACACCCGGCATTCGCGTGCCGGCAAAGACCTGAACCGTGAGTTTTGGCACGACTCGCGTGAGCCGGAAGTGCGCTTTCTGGAAGCGGAACTGGCCGCAAACGCGTTTCACGGGATCATCTCACTGCACACCGATGACACGAGCCACGGTTTTTACGGGTATGCCCACGGCGCGACGCTGACCGAGAACCTCATTGAACCAGCCCTGACAGCGGCCGAGG
>CAZWJC010000200.1:0-13555 GCA_964634255.1 uncultured Verrucomicrobiota bacterium
CTTGCTGAGAGTAGGTGCGTGGTAAGGGTGCGCCGCTGACGGAGAAATCTGTCAGCGGCGTTTTCCTTTTGGCTCAGACGACGTGGATCACCAACGCGGTGGTGTTGTCGCGGCTCCCGTTGTCGAGCGAAGCTCTCACCAGACGTTGCGCAAGCGTGCCATCAGTCTCGGTGGCGTCGGTCGAGCGTAGAATCTCAATGAGATGATGGTCATAGAGCCCGTCCACCAAGCCGTCGCTGCATAGCAGGAAGATGTCGCCCGGCTCGTAGCCCACCGCGCCGACTTGCGGGTCCACGAACTGGTTGCCGCCGCCTAGCGCCTTTTGGAGGACGTTGCGGCGCGGATGCGTGCGGGCCTCGCGTTCGTTGATCTTGCCGGCGCGGAACAGCCAGCCGACATGCGTGTCATCGTGGCTGAGTTGCTTGATCTTGTCCGCACCGGCGGGGAGGTAATAGACCCGACTGTCCCCGATGTGGCCGAAATACATCCAACCCGGCGTGAACCAGCACAGGCTCAGCGTGGCCTCCATCCCGGCGCATTCCTCGTAACTGCCACCGACAAAGACCAGCGCGCGGTGGACCTGATCGAACAACTCCGCCAACACGTCGGCAAAGCCGGCTTCCAGCCCGACGGCGGATTGTTGGAACGACCGCGGCAGCAGCGTGGTGATCTTCTCCACGGCAATCCGGCTGGCGTATTCGCCGGCCATCGCGCCACCCATGCCGTCGCTCACGGCGAAGGCGAAGTCCATGTTCGCAGTTCGGGCTTCGCCAATTCGGCCCAAGTGATGGACTTCGCGCGAATCGAACTGCAGACCTAGGAACGCGTCTTCGTTGTTGGGGCGGACCCGGCCCTTGTCGGTACAGCCGGACCACTGCAGGCCGAGGGAAGCGGGAACGGCGGGTTTGGGATTCATGCGGTTTGCTCAAAGCCCGGCAGGAGGCTAGCGAATTCAAAATCAATCAGGCAGAAACGCCCGTCGGATCGGCGGTAGGTCACGTTGCGGATGTCCGGATCGTCATGCCGCACACCGAACTGTTCCAGTTCGGCGAAAAGCTCTTTCAGTCGCGCCTCGTCCAGATGCTCCACGCGGCTGCCGCAGCTCGAAGTCACAATGCGGAGAGCAGCGCGGTCGGCTTCCAGCAGTTTGGGCACGAAACCGCAGCCCCGCGCCTCCAAATGCCGGAGAATGCGCACCTCGTTATCGAAGCGCGCCGGCGCGTTGGGGCCGTGATAGACCTTGATCACCCTTCCGTCGAAGGTGAGGTTCACGGTCGCCCGCAGAGTGTCCTTCACTTTCAGCATGTGCCCAAGACTGCTCGGCCCAAGTATGGCGCATCCGGGCCGCCGTGCAAAGCCGGCACGATTCTCACTTGGTCTGCGGCGGTCCACGGTTTACAGTGCGGCCATCTGAACACTCGAACGACGCACGTCAACGCCTTCGCTGGATGTGACGCCGAGCGGTTCTTACGGACTGGCTGGACGGCGGCGGTGTTGTTACAGACTTGCCTCCTGCTTTTCTTCTTTGTCTCCGCAACGCAAGCGGAGCCGACGTTCTATGAGCATCCCGACTTCCTCATTGCCAACTGGATGGCCAACGAGGGCGTGCCAGAGAACTCCGCGTTTACCGTCGCGCAAACGCCTGACGGCTACTTGTGGGTCGGTTCAGTGGGTGGACTCTTGCGATTCAACGGCCAGGAATTCGAGCGGGTTGCAGGAACAGTCGATCTCCGGCGACTGGGGCAAGTGATCCACTGCGTGAAGGCGGACCGCACGGGCCGGCTTTGGGTCGCGACGGATTCCGGTCACGCGGTTCTGGAGGACGGAGTCTGGCGACGGTTGGAGGGGACGAACGTCTCGGTCCGCAGCATCGCCGAAGATGATCTAGGGCAGGTCTATTTTGGCACTGCCGCAGGGCAACTGTTCGTCGTCCAGAACGACCGGTTGCAGCCAGCCGATGCGCCGCCAAGTCTGGTCGCAAGCGGGGTCTTCTGCGGGTCGGACGAACGCGACGGGTGCCTCTGGGTGGCAAATCGCGGGTTCATCGGGAAACGCACGGGCTCAGGTTGGCAGCGATTCGGACCAAGCAGTGCCGAAACCGATGCTTTGATTGCGACGCCGGCTCGTGGCGGCGGTCTGTGGGTGTACTGTCGCGGCGAACTGCGGCGGTACCGTGCTGACGCCCCGGTTCAAATGTTCCCAGCTCCCAGCGTCCAGGAACCGCGAGATCTTCTCGAAGACCGCTTCGGAAAACTCTGGATCGCCTCAAACCTCAACGGTTTGGTTTGTCTGACCCCCGGACGGGAGGACGCCGTGTCGATTACCGCGGGCCGAGGGCTTGCCCATGACACCACACGCTGCGTCTTCGAAGACACCGAAGGCAACCTCTGGGTCGGTACCAGCAACGGCGGGCTCCACCGGCTGCGGCGACGCCAGTTTCTGAGCCTCGGTGTGGAGCAAGGGTTGCCCGATCGCATCGTGCGTTCCATCACAGAGGAGTCGCCCGGCCGTATGCTTGCCGGCACGCATGGTGGCGGAGTGGCGCGAATCGAGAACGGCAAGGTAACCTGGGTGCAGCCGATGGATGCAAAGCGGACCGGGATTTACGCGTGGAGTGTGTTGCGCGATCGGTCGGGACGCGTTTGGACTGGAACATTTCGCGATGGACTCTTTGTCGAGGAGGGTGGGGTCCGTCGCTCCGTGACGTGGCCGAGGCGTTTTGAGCAGATCTCTGCAGGTCACACGGTGTACGGCCTCCTGGAGGATAGCCAGGGGCTGATTTGGGTTGGGACGGTTGCCGGAGTGGGATGCATCCGCGGCGACAAAATCGTGCCGTGGGCATCTGACACGAACTTCATGCCCTATGCCGTTCACTGCCTGGCCGAAGATCGCAAGGCGGGCGCCGTGTGGATCGGGACCTACAGCCGCGGCCTCTTCCGCCTGCGAGGTTCGCAGTCCGAGCAGTATCGCGTGAGCGGCAACAACCTTCCCAACAGCGACCGCATCAGTTCAATCCACGTGGACGATGACGGGTGTGTCTGGGCGGGCGTATTTGGTCAGGGATTGGTTTGCGTACGGGATGGAATAGTGACCCACATTACGAGCGACCAGGGGCTGCCGGCGGAGACCATCGGTTCCATTCTGGATGACGGACTCGGCTTCTTCTGGCTCGGCTCCAACCGGGGCATTCTTCGAGTGTCGCGGCAGGAACTGCACGCCGTCGTCAGCAAGCAATCCCCCAAGGCCCGCTTCCTGGAGTTCGATCGCAACGACGGATTGGCCAGCACCGATTGCTCCGAGGGCTACCAACCTACCGCTGTTCGGGACCAGGCAGGGCGACTCTGGTTTGCCACGCTCAAAGGCGTGGTGATCGTGTCCCCTGCGCAATTGTCGCTCAATACCAATCCGCCCCCCGTGGCGTTCGAGCAGTTCTCGTTTATTGATCGGGAGGGGACGCTGCGGGATTTCCGCAGCCCGTGGCAGAGTGACCTGAGCGTGCCGGCGGGAAGCTCCGAAATCAAAGTCCAGTTTGCCGCACTCAGCCTCGCCGCGCCGGAGAAGGTGCGCTATGCCTACCGACTGGTGGGTCGGCAGGAGAATTGGGTGGAGGTGGGGGATCGCCGCACGTTGGATTTCCGATCGTTGCGCCCGGGCGCATATCGGCTGCAGCTCAAGGCCGCCAACAACGACGGTGTGTGGAACGAAACGGGGGCCACGCTCGCCTTCACGGTGCGACCTTTTCTCTGGCAAACGCTGTGGTTCCGCCTGCTGGCAACGGCTGGACTGGCCACCGGCGTGGGATTCACCGGCTGGCGGTTGGCGCGTAATCAACTGCAACGTCAGATCGAGCGTCTCAAACAGGAGCGTGCCTTGGAACAGGAACGGACGCGACTTGCAGCCGTCATGCAAGCCACCAGCGATCTCGTCGTGTTTACCGATCCTGATGGAAGGCTGCTGCACCTGAATCCGGCCGGAGCCCGGCTGTTGGGACTGTCTCCGACTGCGGACCTGCGTGGTATGGAGTTCGGCGACCTTTACCCGGTCGGAACGCGTGAACGGATGCTGAACGAGGCGGTGCCGGCGGCGATTCGGGACGGCACGTGGCAGGGCGACACCCGCTTGCTCCGGCGTGACGGCGTGGAAATCCCCGTCAGTCAAGTGTTGGTGGCCCACCGCAACGAGGACGGCAGCTTGGCGTATTTGGGCGGCATCGTGCGCGACATCCTCGACCGCAAGCGGGCGGAAGACGCGCTCCGGGAAAGTGAACAGAAACTACGGACGATCCTCCAAGCCGCGCCTGTGGGCATTGGTCTCGTGGTTAACGGCGTCCTGGTCGAAGCCAACGCCCGGGTCACCGAAATGACCGGCTTCACGCGTGCGGAACTGATCGGGACGAGCACCCGCGGGCTCTATCCCACCCAGGCGGATTTCGACCGGGTGGTTGAGGTGAAATCCAAGCAGCTCGCGGTGGACGGCTCAGGGATGTTAGAGACCCGTTGGAAAAGGAAGGACGGGGCGATACTGGAGGTGCTGCTTACTTCCATGCCGCTGGACCCCGCGGATTTATCCCGTGGCGTCGTGTTCGTCGCGTTGGACATTACTGCGCGGAAGCGGGCGGAAGTGGCACTGCGCGAAAAAACGGAGGAGCTCGACCGCTACTTCACCTCCAGTCTGGATCTGCTGTGCATTGCCGACACGGACGGCCACTTCCGCCGGCTGAATCCTGAATGGACCCGAACGCTGGGCTATACGGTAGAGGAACTGCTGGGCCGGCGGTTTCTGGATTTCGTACATGCGGACGATCTCGCCGGCACGTTGGAGGCGGTTGCCCGCCTGAGCCAACAGCAGGAAATCGTCGGCTTTGTGAATCGCTATCGCTGCAAAGGCGGCGGCTATCGCTGGCTGGAGTGGCGAGCCTATCCACAGGGGCAGTTGATATTCGCCGTGGCCCGGGACATTACCGAGCATAAGCAAACCGAGGCTCTGCTGCAGAACCTGGCGACTTCATTTCTCACGGTTTCAGCCGAGGAGTTCGCCAACAAAGTCTCGAGCTATCTCGCCACCACTTTGCAGATGGACTACGCTTATGTCGGAGAATGCGTGGGCGGATCGAACCGAGTGCGGGTGATCGGCGGGTATGCGCCGGACGGTCCGCTGCAACTGTTCGAGTACGAGCTGGCCGGCACCCCATGTGACCAAGTGGTTGGCCGAAGCTTCCATGCCTATCCGTCGGCGGTGCAACAGTTGTTCCCCCAAGACCCGATGCTCGGTAAACTTGGGATTGAAGGTTACGTCGGGATGCCGCTGTTCGACCGCTCTGGCAATCGGTTGGGCGTCCTCGTGGCCCTGTCCTCGACGCCGCTGGTGGACACGCGGATGGCGTCCACGCTCTTCAGCCTGTTCGCCGGCCGGGTGGAGGCTGAGCTCGAACGTCGCCGGACGGAAGAAGAGAAAGGTCGACTGCAGGCGCAGTTGCTGCAGGCGCACAAGATGGAATCTGTGGGCCGGCTGGCTGGCGGCGTAGCGCACGATTTCAACAACATGTTGCAGGTCATCCTCGGCAACACCGCCCTCGCTCTGAGTCAGACCCAGCCGGGCGATCCCGTCCACGAAGACCTGTTGGAGATCCAGAAGTCCGCCTTTCGTTCCGCCGACCTGACGCGGCAGCTCCTGGCGTTTGCCCGCAAGCAGACCATCAGCCCGCGCATTCTCGATTTGAACGAAACCGTCTCTGGCATGCTGAAGATGCTTCGCCGGCTGATCGGCGAAGACATTGACCTGGTCTGGTCGCCGGGCAATGGGCTTTGGCCTGTCAAGATGGACCCCGCGCAAGTCGATCAGATTCTCGCCAATCTCGCGGCCAACGCCCGCGACGCGATCACGGGCCCGGGAAGCCTGAGTCTGGGGACCGCGAACGTCACGCTCGCGAACGCCGATGTGCTCTCCCAGCCGGATGTTGCGGCCGGCGATTACGTTTCGCTCAGCGTGAGTGACACCGGACGTGGCATGAGCCCAGAGGTCTTGGAACATCTCTTCGAGCCGTTCTACACCACCAAGGAAGTGGGAAAGGGCACCGGGTTGGGACTGGCGACCGTTTTTGGCATCGTCAAGCAGAACGGCGGTTTTATCCAGGTGCGCAGTGAGCCGGGCATCGGTACCACCTTTAAGATTCATCTCCGGCGCGCAGACGCCGCGGACGCGGGCGAAGCCACAAAAGCGGCAATCGCTCCGCGTCCCGGGACTGAAACCATCCTGCTCGTGGAAGACGAGGCCCAGGTCCTGAACCTCGGCGCACGGATTCTGCGGCAGCAGGGCTATACTGTGCTTACCGCCAGCGCGCCTGAGAAGGCCATCGCGCTGGCCACGCAACATCAGGCTCGGATCCACCTGCTCGTCACCGATGTCGTGATGCCCGGCATGAATGGCAGGGAGCTCAAGAACCGGCTGGATGCCCTCCACCCAGGCATGGGCTGCCTGTTCATGTCCGGCTACACCGCCGACGTCATTGCCCACAGCGGGGTGCTGGAAGCGGGGGTTCACTTCCTGGAGAAGCCGTTCACGGTCCAATCTCTGACCACAAAGATCCGCGAACTGCTCGACGCGCTTCCGCAATGACCCCGCGCCTGCCGGCCAAGCTGTCGGAATAATTCCGCTGTTCTCCCCGCCGTCGGCTCGGTAGCGTCCCCGCGTGCTGGCAGCGTTCCTCATGACGTTTCTCTGGGCGGGTTCCACGGTCTGTGCGTGGCGCTCCTCCAAGCTCATTGGCGGCGCCGAGGCCAACTTCTGGCGGTTGGCCCTGTCGGTCGGCGTGCTGGCCGTCTGGGCGAATACCGCCGGCCGCGGTTTGTTCGGAGACGCGTTTCCCATTTTCA
Source organism: uncultured Verrucomicrobiota bacterium (assembly GCA_964634255.1). Taxonomy (GTDB): domain Bacteria; phylum Verrucomicrobiota; class Verrucomicrobiia; order Limisphaerales; family MWDV01; genus MWDV01. The sequence continues at coordinate 6,873 of CAZWJC010000200.1, forward strand.
TCCTCAGCGGCGTCATCGGCATCGGCATGGGCGATACCGCCATGTTTCAATCCCTCCCCCGGCTGGGCTCCCGCCGGACCTCGCTGCTACTGAATTGCCTGACGCCACCGTTCGGCGCGCTCATCGAGTGGCTCTGGCTGGGCACGACCTTGAAGCCGGGCCAGATGGCCTGCGGGGCCATTATTCTCGCCGGGGTCGCGCTTGCGCTGTCGTCTGGGGATCACCTGCAACTGACGCGGCGGAACCTGGCCATCGGTGTCGGGGCCTGTGCCGCCGCCGCGCTCGCGGGAGCGCTGGGGGCGGTGCTTAGCCGCAAAGGCTACGCCTTGGCGGAGGCCGCGCACCAGCCCTTGGACGGCGGTACCGCTGCCTTCCAACGGCAACTGGGCGGGCTGCTGGTGGCGGCGGTGTGGCTGCTCCTCGTGCGTCATCGCGAGATCAAGTTGCACCTCGCGGGCGTCGGCCCCGAAACCAGCGTTGGCGTGCGCAAGTGGAAGGCGGTCTGGCCATGGGTCGTCGCCAACGGACTGCTGGGCCAGACGCTGGGCGTCAGCTTTTATCAGGTGGCTCTCGAGCAACTGCCGACAGGTATCGTCCTCTCCATCTCGGCCCTAACCCCGCTGACCATCATCCCACTGGCGCGGATCGTGGAGGGCGAGCGTCCAACCCGGCACTCGCTCCTGGGCAGTGCCATCGCCGTGGCCGGAGTGATTGGATTGGCGCTTCAGAATTGACGCGTGTGCACTTGGCAGGCCCGGTAACCTCCGTCACAATCTCGAACCGTTGCGTCAATGATACGAACGATCACCAGTCTGTTGCTGCTCATGGCCACTCTTAATGCTTCTGCCACCTCCGCGCTTTCGCGTTCGAAAACCGCGCGCCTTGATGCGCTCTTCACGAGCTGGATCAAACCCGACGCGCCCGGTGCCAGTGTGCTTGTGATACACCGCGGCAAAGCCGTCTTCGCCAGGGGTTATGGGCTTGCAAACCGTGAAGCGCGCGTCCCATGTTCTACCAACAGCAACTTCCGCCTCGCCTCCGTCAGCAAGCAATTCACCGCGATGGCGGTGCTGATGTTGGTTGAGCGGAAGAAGCTCGCGCTCGACGATCGGCTCACGGATTTCTTTCCGGAGTTTCCTGCCTATGGCCGGACCATCACCCTCCGTCACTTGCTCACACACACATCCGGTCTGGTTGACTATGAGGATGAAATTCCGCAGGGCACGGTGCTCCCCGTGCTCGATCAGGACGTGTTGCGCATCCTGATGGCGCAGGACAAGACGTATTTTGCACCCGGCACCCAGCACCGCTACAGCAATTCTGCCTACGCGCTGCTGGCACTCATCGTGGAGCAGCGCAGCGGGCTGACCTTCGCCCATTTCCTGCGCCAGAACATTTTTGGACCTTTGAAGATGACGAACACGCTGGCCTACGAACAGGGCCTGGGCCTCGTGACGAACCGGGCCTATGGACATTCGGCAAACGACGGCAACTTCGAGCGCACCGACCAAAGCCTGACCAGTTCCGTGCTGGGCGACGGCGGAATCTATTCCTCAGTCGCCGACCTGGCCAAGTGGGATGCCGCCCTCTACACCACGAAGTTGGTGAGCCGGAGGACACTTGCCCAGGCGTACACGCCTGCGACAGCGACGGACAAGCCCGGGCGTAGCTACGGCTTCGGCTGGTATCTGGGCGAGTACCGGGGAGTGAAAGAAATCTGGCACAGTGGCGAGACGCGGGGTTTCCGCACGCGCCTGACGCGCTTCCCTGAGCAACGGCTCACCATCATCATCCTCGCCAACCGCAGTGATGCCGTGCTGGAGCCTTTTCCACACCAAATCGCTGACCTCGTTCTCTTCGACAGGGACTGATTCTCGGAGCGTTGTCAGCGCGCTGGGCCATCGGGGGCGCGACGGGTCAGTTCCGGGCTTTCGGCAGGATCACTTCTGGCCGTAATAGGCTCCCGGGCCGTGCTTGCGCAGGAAGTGCTTGTCGAGCAAAACGGATTGCATCGGCTTCAATCGAGGATTGATGCGCAGGGTCTCGCTGGCTAAATGTGCGATGAACTCGAGCACCACGGCGTTGTGAACCGCGTCATGCGCGTCCTTGCCCCACGTGAACGGGCCGTGGCTGGCCACGAGCACTGCCGGGTGCCGCATCGGATCAAACTTCAGCGTCCGGAACGTCTCGACGATGACATGGCCGGTGTTGGCTTCGTAGTCGTTCTTGATCTCCTTCGGCGTGAGCAAACGGGTGCAAGGCACGTCGCCGTACCAGTAATCGGCTTGCGTCGTGCCGTACGACGGAATGCCGCGCTGCGCCTGTGCCCAAGCTGTAGCATGCAAGCTGTGCGTGTGAACGATGCCCCCGAGCTGCGGAAAGGCGCGATACAGGACGACGTGCGTGTCGGTGTCGGAGCTGGGCTTCAGTTTGCCTTCGACGACCTTGCCAGTCTCGAGCGATACCACGACCTGATGCTCCGGCTTCATGCCGTCGTAAGGCACGCCGGAGGGCTTGATGACGACGAGGCCGCGTGCGCGGTCAATGCCGCTTACGTTGCCCCAGGTTTGAATGACCAACCCTTCCTTCACGAGGTCGAGGTTGGCCTGACAGACTTGTTTCTTGAGATGGTCGAGCATGGGTGATTGTGGTCGTTTATTCACGCACTCTGGCCGGCTTCTTCCGCGAGTTTTGGCAGGATGGCTTGCGCGTTCGCAATCGGGCGGCCAGTCGCAGGGTCCGCTCCAGAACTGGCAGCACCGCCACGTCCTTGTCCCGTCCCGCAGCGCGCTTGCTCGCAATGACCCGGGACAGCGGCAGGATGCGCACTGGCACGCCTTCCAAATGCCCGATGGGACAGCGCTTCCACTCGGTTTGGAAGGCGTGAAGTCCGTCCGGTTGGAAGATCGCGTTCACTTGAGTGCCGTCGCTGAGTTCATAGAGCGTCCGCGCGCGGATCGTGCCCCCCTGACGCTGGACGAGGGTCAGGAGGCGTACGTATTGACGTTCCGGCAGCCGCACCCAGAAGTCATAGTCCACGGTCATCAGTGGTGCGCCTTGGCGGATGGCCGCCATGGCACCGATGAGGATGCAGTCTATGCCTTCCTGGCGGAGCGCCTTAAGGAAAGCGCCGAGCGGGCTGTCTTGAGGCTCAAGCGGCATCGTTGGTCAGGTGACATCGCGAAAAACAACGCATGTTGCCAAAGCTCAGCGTCATCTAGACCGCGCGCGCCTTTGAGACGGCGGTACAACCGTGCGGCCAGATCTTTCTTGTCTTTCTGCTTGGTTGGCACGGTCAATACGATGCCGACGAGCGAATCCGGTGACAAGGAAACTATGCAGGTTCGGAATCCCGGTGGCGTATGGCGCTCGGCAAAGCGACGGCAACTCCGGTTGGCCTGACGACGGATTCACGGTTGCCTAGCACAAGCTCAGCGCCAGTGCGGCTCCGCTGCAGAGAGCTATGAGTGCCCACGCCGTGTCAGTCCATTTGGCCTCCTGCGCCAAGGCTGCCTGCGTGAGTCTTGTCAGCGAGGTCTCACCAGACCGGCAGTCGCATGGGCCTTCCGAGTTTCCTCTGCACGGACATGGCGTCGCCGCCCAGCCGAGTTGGCTTGGCAGTGTCGTAATCGAGCTTCGATTCATTTGCATGTGTCAGGCTAACCTAATCAACTGTTCTGGGTAGATGCAGGTCCACGGATAATTCACCGGAACAGTTTGCTCTTGCAGGCAAACTGTACTGGCCGCTTTTCCGGTGCGCTGTTACTGTTGCCGCGGCGGGCCCGGCGTATTCTCAACCCATGAACGCGAAACACTTAAAGACCGGCACGGCGGCTACCGGAGATGCGAATGGCAGGCTTTACGAGCGCGTTGCGTCGCGCATCTCGGGTCTGATCGAATGCGGCACGCTGCGGCCGGGCGAGCGAGTGCCGTCTGTGCGGCGGTACAGCGAGCAGGAGGATGTTAGCATCGCCACGGTGATGCAGGCGTATCGGCTGCTCGAAAGCCGCGGCTGGATCGAAGCACGGCCACAGTCGGGCTATTACGTGCGGGTGCGGCGGTGGACACCGCCGCCGGAGGTGCAAATCTATCGGCCGAAACCGGCCGCCATCAACGTGCGCGGTGGCGACTTGGTGATGCAGATCGTTCAGGCGACGCGGGTGCCGGGCATGGTTCAACTCGGGGCGACGTTGCCGAGCGCGGCACTCCTGCCCGCGCGCGAACTGAATCGCATCGCCGCCGCCATCGGTCGCCGGTCGCCGCACGTGGCCAACGCCTACACCCCGCCTCCCGGTGACATGGGCTTACGCCAGCAGATCGCTCAACGCGCCATGGAAAGCGGCTGCACGCTCGCGCCCGAAGACATCATCGTGACGTGCGGTGTGACTGAGGCGCTCAACCTGTGTCTGCGCGCCGTCACCAAGCCGGGCGACATCGTGGCGATCGAATCACCGACGTTCGGCGGCATTTTGCAGATCATCGAGTCGCTCGGCCTGCGGGTGTGCGAAGTGCCGACGTATCCGCGCGAAGGCATCTGTTTGGACGAGTTGGCGAAACGTCTCCGGTTCTGTCGTATCAAGGCCTGTCTCTTCACGCCCAATTGCAGCAATCCCCTTGGCAGCGTCATGCCCGACGAGAAGAAGCAGCGGCTCGTTCAGCTCCTCGCTGAACGCGGGATTCCGCTCATCGAGGATGATGTCTATGGCAATCTGGCGTTCAGCGCCGTGCGCCCCCGCGTGGCGAAGGCCTACGACCAAGAGGGGTGGGTGCTGACGTGCGATTCGTTCTCGAAGACGCTCTCGCCCGGTTGCCGCGTGGGCTGGGTGGTGCCGGGGCGGTTCAAGGCGCGCGTGGAGTTTCTCAAGTATGTCAACACCAGCGCCACGGCCTCGCTCCCCCAGTTGGCGCTGGCGGAGTTCCTGCGCGCCGGCGGGTACGATCATCACCTGCGCAAACTCCGCCGCGTTTGCGCGGAAAATATGCGGCGAATGACCGAGGCGATCGGGCGGCACTTTCCGGAAGGCACGAAGGTCACGCGACCGCTGGGCGGGTTGGCGCTATGGGTGGAATTGCCGGAACACATCCGGGCGCTGGAGGTGCACAAGCTCGCCCTGGCGGAGCGGATCAGCATTGCGCCGGGGCCGCTCTTTTCCGCGAAGCAAGGTTTTGAAAACTTCATTCGGCTCAGCGCAGGGAATCCTTGGTCCGAGGAGATTGAACGCGCCATGGTGAAGCTGGGACAGATCCTGGCACGATTGGACGCCACAGGCGGCCGGCGCAACCCACAACCGCTGGAAACACTGGCTGCGTAGCCGCTTGGCAGTGATCGGCCTTCGCTGGTTCGCGGCACGGGGCTTGCGCTCCCGACGGCTTGCCGCAGCCTTGAGTATGTCGGGATTCGGTTTGCGTGGCTGTCACGGTGAATAAGCTGGGGGGCAGGGGGTAACAACTCCGGTTTGAACTGGCGGGCTTTTTTTGGTCTGCTGTGCCGATGATTGATTCGACCGTCGAGGGCGCCGGCCCGGCTCCGGATTTGAAACGGGCGCGGCGTCACAAGCCGTCCGTCATGGAAGCCTTCCGGATGGACCGCCTGCCGCCGCATTCGATTGAGGCGGAGCAGGGGGTGCTTGGCTGCATTCTGCTCTCCCCCAATCCCTGCATGGGCGAGAGCATGGAGTTGCTCAAGGGCAACCCCGAGGTGTTCTACGATCTCCGGCATCAGACGTTGTACCGCACGCTGATCGAGATGTCGGATGGCCAGCAGCCGATCGACATCATTACCCTCCAGCAACGGCTGAAGGACACACAGCCCCTGGATGAGAAGGGCCGACCCAAGGAAGGCAATCTGCTCGAAATGGTGGGAGGAATCGCCTACGTCGCCTCGCTGCCAGACGCCGTGCCTTCGGCGGCCAACCTGAGCTACTACGCAAACATCGTCACCGAGAAACACCTGCTCCGGCGATTGATTCAGACTTGCACGGAAGTTATCGGACGGTTGTACACCCATGAGGGCGAGGTAGATGCGCTCATGGATGACGTGGAGCGCCAGATTCTGCAGATTAGTGAAGCCCGTGTCGAGGGGGGCACGATGCAGATGAAGGAGCTGGTGCATTCGGCGATCGGCAAGATTGAGAAGCTGCATTCGGATCAGGGCATGTTGAGCGGGCTGCCCACGGGCTTTCAGGACTTGGACAAGATGACCAGCGGTTTGCACGGCGGTGAGATGATTGTCATTGCCGCGCGTCCCAGCGTGGGCAAGACGTCGTTGGCTATGAACATCGCCGAACATGTGGCGGTGGACCTGCGGCTGCCGGTGGGCGTGTTCAGTCTGGAAATGACCGCGGAATCGCTGGTGATGCGTCTGCTGTGCTCGCGGGCGCACGTGAACCTGCGGAGCGTCCGGGAGGGCTTCCTTGCCGAGCGCGACTTTCCCAAATTGACCGGAGCCGCCGGCAAACTGGCTGGGGCGCCGCTTTACATCGACGACACCTCAGGCTTGTCCATTCTACAGCTTCGGGCGAAGGGGCGGCGCATGGCGCAGCAGCATGGCATCAAGCTCTTTGTGATTGACTACCTCCAGTTGCTTCACTCTACTGCGCGCCGGGCCGATAACCGGCAGCAGGAGATCTCGGACATCTCCAACGGGGTCAAGGCGCTGGCCAAGGAACTCAACGTGCCGGTCA